>JAPLSP010000302.1 GCA_026398575.1 Candidatus Sumerlaeota bacterium
CCAGACTGCGCTTTCTTATACTTGCTCAAGGTTGACGGACTGGAGGATGCCCTTGCCGTGAAATTTTTGGTTCCATGGGCTTTTGGCGCGTTTGCCACGCTGCCGGTTATCGTCGTGTTTTATCTGCTCAAGCTGCGACGCGACGAATGGCTGGCGCCGAGCACGCTGCTGTGGCGCAAGTCCGTGGATAATCTGCAAGCCAACTCCCCCTTCCAAAAATTGCGCGCCAATCTGCTCCTGCTGCTGCAACTGCTGTTGGCGGCGGCGCTGGCTTTCGCGCTGACCCGTCCCTTGATGAATCTGGCGTCGCAGCAGGGCGCCTCACGCATCCTGCTGATGGACGTAAGCGCCAGCATGGCGGCCAAGGACGGGCCGGGCGGCTCGATGCGGATGGACGCGGCCAAAGCCCTGGCCTTCAAGGAAATCAGCGGCATGCTTCCCGGCGACGAGATGATGCTGGTGGCTTTCGCCAATTCGGCCGAGGCGCCCAGCCCCTTCACACGCGACCGTTCGCAGTTGAACAGCCTCGTCAGCCGGCTGGAGGCCCGCGCGCTGCCGACCGATGTGACGGAGGCGCTGTCGCTTGCCGTGTCGCTCCTCAAGGGGAAGAGTCATCCGCAGATTGTGATCATCAGCGACGGCAAGTTTCCGCCGCTGGCCAGCGACGCGACCGGCGGCATCCCCATCGAACTCGTGACGGTGGGCCAGAGCGGCGACAACGTCGCCATCACAGCGGTGGACGCGCGCTCGGATTTCAGCGGACGCAAAGAGAAACAACTCTTCGTCGTCGTTCACAACTATGGCGCGAACGAAGCGAAAGTCGAACTCGACGTGGCGCACAACGGCACGATGCTCGAAACGCGGCGGCTCACGCTCAAAGCCGGCGGCGAAGAGTCGGCGTTGTTCAAGGATTTGGGCGCGCGCGAAGGCCGGCTCGTCATCAGCCTCAACAACCAGGACGTTTTCCCCGCGGACAACGTGGCGTATTGCGTCCTGCAGCCGGAGACCAAGACGCGCGTGACCCTGGTCACGACCGCCAATCCATTCCTGGCCCACGCGCTCAAGCAGGACCCCAATGTGGAACTGGAGTTGGTGGCGCCGGCCTCCTACCATCCCCGCGAGACGGCGGATCTGACGGTTTTCGACGGGGCCGCGCCGCCTGCGCCGAGCGATCTGCCCAAAGGCGCCTACTGGTTTGTCAATTGCCTTCCTGCGTGGGCGGGATTCGAGCGGTCCGGAACCGATTCCACGCCGGAAATATACGACTGGAACGCGGACGCCTTTTTTTTGAGATTTGTCCAACTGGATGACGTGCTGCTGGCCGAATCGCTGCTGGTCAAACTCCCGAAGGAATGCGAAATCCTGGCCGAATCGCGGCGCGCGCCGCTGCTAGCCCTTTATTCCTCGGCGGGGCGCGACTGCCTGCTGCAGATGTTCGACTTCTACAATTCCAACATGCCCTTTCGCGCCGCGTTTCCGGTCTTCGCCTCAAACGTGCTGAGCTGGGCGAACAAGCGCAAGGCCGGCGGCGGAAAAGTCACCTTCCGCGCCGGGGATTTGATTGACGTGGCCGCGCCGCTCGAAGCCTCGAACCTGACCATGATCGGACCGGACGACAAGGGCTGGCGGCTCGAACGCAACCCCAATGGCCGTATCGCGTTTGACAAAACCTTCTCCACCGGCTATTACCGGACCGAGGCGGGCGGCAAGAAGATCGCCGAATACGGCGTCAGCCTTCTCAACGCGGCGGAGTCCGACATCGCGCCGCAGCCGTCGTTCAGCATCGGCGGCGTGACGAAGGCGGCCGCCACCGGCGTGCAGGTTCATCGCAGCAACCGCGAAATCTGGCCCTGGTTCGCTCTCGCGGCGCTGGGGCTGCTGATGGTGGAATGGATTATTTATCACCGGCGGATATGGGTATGATGGATGACGGAAAAATATTCAGGGGTCCGATCGGCGACACGACGGAAGTGTTGAGCTACGTTCTGGCGGGCGATCGTTCGCGCTTCGGCGAGCCGGAATACGACCTGCTGGTCCGTTCCTATGAGCTGGCTCGCGAGGCGCACGAAGGCCAGTTGCGCGACTCGGGCGAGCCTTACGTCACCCACTGCATCGAAACAGCCCGCATCCTGTCCGAATGGCGCATGGACCCGGCCACCTTATGCGCCGCGCTGCTTCACGACACCATCGAGGAGGCGGGCGACGACGCCAGCCAGCAGCGAATACGCAAGCGCCTGTCCGAATCCTTCCCGACGCCCATCCCCGAGCTCGTCGAAGGCGTCACAAAGATCTCGCAGCTGAATCTGCGCGCGGGCGAAGACGCCAATTTCGAGAGTCTGCGCAAGCTGATCCTGGCCATGTCCGAAGACTTGCGCGTAACGCTGATCAAACTGGCGGACCGGCTGCACAATATGCGCACGCTCTGGCGCTTGAACATCGAACGGCAGGAACGCATCGCGCAAACGACGCTGGATATCTATGCCCCCTTGGCGCACCGGCTGGGCATGATGCAAGTGCGCTCGGAATTGGAGGACCTGGCGTTCCGATACCGATGGCCGGTAGAATTCCGGCGCATTGAAGCGCTGGTCAAACAAAAGCGCGAAATCCGCGACCGCTACGTGCATCTGACGCTGGAGTATCTGCGCAAGCGGCTGAAAGAGGAAGGCATCGAGGCGGAGACGGAAGGCCGCTACAAGCATTACTACAGCATCTATGACAAGATACAGCGGCAAGGTCTGGAATTCGACGATATCTATGACCTGGTCGCCGTGCGCGTGATCTGCGCCACGGTCGGCGATTGCTATCACATCCTCGGCCTGGTTCATTTGTGGTTCACGCCGATTGAAGGACGCATCAAGGATTATATCGCGCTGCCCAAAGAAAACGGCTACCAATCGCTGCACACCACGGTAATCGGGATTCAAAAGCAGGTCACGGAAGTTCAGATTCGCACGCAGGATATGCACCGGACCGCCGAATACGGCGTGGCCGCGCACTGGAAATACAAGCAGGGCATGCGCACGACGGCGACGATAGACCCGCAGTTGCTCTGGCTGCGCCGTCTGACCGACTGGCTCAAGGACGTGGAAGACCCGAAAGAATTCATGACGGCTCTGCGCAACGACGCCTTCAGCGAGACGATCCAGGTCCTGACGCCGCGCGGCGACGTGATCGAACTGCCCATCGGCTCGACGCCGCTGGATTTCGCTTACGCGATCCATTCGGACGTCGGCGACCACTGTGACGGCGCCAAAGTCAACCACCGCGCCGTGCCAATCCGGACACCGCTCGAAAATGGCGACATCGTTGAAATCATCACCCGCAAGAACGCCGCGCCCTCCTCTCACTGGCTTGACATCGTCAAGACGCACCGCGCGCGCACGAAAATCCGGCACTACCTGCGCACGGTCAATTGGGAGCAGAACGTGCAGCACGGGCGCGAAGCCATGCAACACGCCTTGCGAGCGCGCGGCATTTCCGCGCCGTGGACGGAAGTATCGGCGCGCATCGAGGAGAATCTGCGGTCGCTGCGCGCGCATACGGTGGACGAGTTGCTCTCGGAGATCGGCTTCGGCGCGATCAAGGCCATTTCCGTTATCAGCCGTCTTTATCCTGCTGCGTTGAAGAAGAAAAAGGAACCGCCGGCCGCCGCCGGCGCGGCGCATCTGGAAACCGCTGCGGCCGCCGGCCCCGCCCCGCGCGCCAAGTCGTCGGGAGGCGTTTTTATCGAAGGCATGTCGGGAGGCGTAATCTATTTTCCGAAGTGCTGCTCTCCCCTGCCCGGCGATTCCATTGTGGGCTTTGTCACGGTGGGCCGCGGCGTCTCGATTCATAAATCCGCCTGCAAAAATCTGCGCAAAACCATCGAGGCCAATCCCGACCATCAGCATCGCCTCCTGCCGGCCAGCTGGGACGCCGAGCATCCGCCGGTCCGCGCGGTCGAAATCCGCCTGATCTGTGTCAACCGGCGGGGCTTGCTGGGCAACATCGCCACGCTGATCGCCTCCAAGGACATATCCATCATTTCCTCGGTGGGCCGGGCGACCAAGGACGGACACGCGGCGCTGCGACTTACCATCGAGATCCGGGATAAGAATCATCTCCGGGACCTTCTGGCGGTTTTGAGCAAGCAGCCCGACGTTCTTTCGTTGAGCCCGAAGGCTTAGTACTCATATTCGTAAATAAGATAGCATAAAATCATCGCGAATACTCATGCCGGAAGAAAAGATTCATGCGGATAGGAACGGCGCCAGCATTTGGAGTGCGATTGCTTGCTGCCGCTTTTGTTACGCAGAGCTCCAAGATCATCGAAGCAAAAGCGGCAGCAAGCAACCGCACTCCAAATGCTGGCGCCGCTTCCGACTGCATTGTTTTCATCCCTTAGGCAAAAATACGTGATCGTAATTCTGAGTCAGAGCACTTAGGGATTTTTCCCCGCTTCTCATGCCTTTCATCACCGATCTCAAATTAGCCAAATCCCGCGCTGGAATCAAGACGGAGGTCTGGCTGGACGGCGTTTTATGGCGGCGGATCGAAGCGGACATGGCCTTCCGCTTCCATCTCAAAACCGGGATGGAGTTGTCGGAAGAGCGGCTGAGCGAAATCGAGGCAGAGGACGAGGCTTTGCGCGCGCGGCAGGCTGTGGCGCGCTATACGGCGCTGACCATGCGCAGCCGGCGGCAGTGCGAGACATATTTGCGGCGGCGCGGCTTTGCCGCTGAAATCTCCACACAGGCGGCGCAATACGCGCAGGACTATGAATGGATAAATGACGAACGCTATGCCGGGGCCTTTATCCGGCAGCGCAATGCTTTGCGTCCGGCGGGACCGGCCCGATTGCGGGCGGAGTTGGCAGCCAAGGGAATCGAAGAAAGCGCGGTCGAAGCCGCCCTCGCGCAATTCGGGCCTGATGAGACGGCGCAGCGCCTGGCCGCGCAGCGCGCCGCCGGCAAGCGATTGGCGTCATGGAAGGGACGCTTTGAAATTCCAGAGTTGCGAAAAAAGCTCCGGGATTATCTAATCCGTCAGGGATATGAGCCAACCATTGCGCGGGAGGTAGCGGGGGAAGCGGGGGAGGAAGCAACGGAGGAAAAGGTGGAAGAAACAACTGAGGAAGAATGAAAATCAATGTAAAATGTAAAATATAAAATGAGAAATGAAAAATGAAAGGCGCCAACTTCAAACTGAAAACCGAAATCCGAAAACCGAAAACTGGAAACCGAAAATTGAAAACCGAAAACCGAAAACCGAAAACTTTTCTGCGCGAGGCTGCGAACTTTTGAAAGGGATCGGCGTCTAAAGCAAACAGATGGCTGAAGAAAAAGCCTACATCGTCACCGACGAGCAACTCGTTCCGGCGCTACAGAAAGGAGACGAGGACGCTTTTGCCGAGCTGATGCGACGCTATCAAAGCCGCGTCTTCGGAATGGTCTGCCGTTACCTGGGCGATTATGACGAGGCGAGCGATGTGGCCCAGGAGGTGTTTGTCAGCGTGTTCCGGCATATCAAAGACTTTTCGGGGCGGTCGCGGCTTTCAACGTGGATTTATCGGATCGCCGCCAACATGGCGGTCAATGCGTTGCGCAGCCGGAATCGGCGAGTGGTTTCGATGGCCGAATCGTTGGATGAATTGAATGATCAAGAGGACCGGCCCCGGATCGAACCGGTGGCGGGAATAAAATCGGATCCGCGCGAACAACTGCATCAAAAGGAGTTGGACGCCGCGCTTCAAGTAAAACTTCAAGAGTTGCCGGAGAGCTACCGCATGACGTTTATCCTGCGAGAAATGCGGCAGATGTCTTACGACGAAATCGCGGAAGTAACCGATGTGCCCGTCGGGACCGTGCGTTCGCGGTTGCACCAGGCCCGCCAGCGATTGCGCGAAATGCTGGCGCCTTATCTCGGGATGGATTCCAGCAGGATAAAGGTGATTGAACGATGAAATGCGAACATGCCAAAGAATTGATTTCGCCGTTGCTTGACGGCGAACTGGACCGCCTGAAGGCCGCCGAGGTTCAGGCGCACGTCAGCCGCTGTCCGGAATGCGCGGAAGAGATGGAAGGGCTGCGGCGCCTTTCGACGCTGTATCGCGCGCTCCCGGAACCGCAAGTTCCCGCGGATCTGGAGCAGCGCGTCTGGGCGGCAATCGGCAAGCGCGGCGCGAACACGGCCAGGCAACCCGCCCAACGGCCGGCATGGCGTTGGCCGTGGCTGACGGGTCCGCGGCTGGCCTTCGCCGGCGGAGTGATGGTGTTCTTGTGCGTGATGGTTCTCGTCTATAAAATCCCGGAATCCAACAAGCCGACAGCCAACGTGAATCGAGCGCTGAATGCAATGGACAGATCCGCCGGTCACGACGCTGAAAAGCGCGATGACCTTCTGCATGAAAGCCGGAAAAACGCAAGCGACTTCAGTAACGCGCCTGCGCCGGCGAAATCTGAGACCGTCAAAGAGGAAATCGCCAAGCTTAAAAAGGACGAGGCGCAACCTGGAGAGATCGCGGCGCCCGTTCCCATCGGTTCGCCGTCCGATCTTCGCGACGCCAGTCCCAAGCCCCAAGAGGCCACACTCTTGCGCGTGGCGCCCGAGAAGAACGACAATGGAGCAGTCCTTCCCGTAAAAGATGGAACAGAAGATCGGGCGTCGCGAATGGAAACAAAGCCGTCGCCATTCGCCGATGCAAGCCAGAGCAAAGAAAGCAGAGCGCTAAAAAGCATGGCAAATGCCGCGCCAGGCGCGCCCGGAGCCCCCTTGGCAAAACCATCCGCAGCCAACGACACCGCTGAAGCTGAGAAGCCCGGTGCGCCGATGGGCGCTGCAACGGCCGCTCAACCGCCTTCTCAATTGGCCGCCGCCGCCCCATCCAAAATAGAGCCCTTGTCAAGGACCGCCAGGTTATCCCCGGCCGCTCCGGGAATTCAGATCTCCGAAGAGACGAATAAAGCTGCCTTAAGGCGAAACGCTGAAACCAGCCGTACCAAAGACGCCCCCGTCAATGGCGCCGCCGTGTTGGACGAAAGGGCAATCGCAAAGGCGGCGCGAGGAACGGCGGGCGGAATCAACCTAAGCGAGGCCGGCTTTAAGGAATCTTTAAGCCTGGGCATAATCGCAGGCGATGGCGCGCGACGCTCCCAAATGATGACATTCAAGTATAACAACGAGTTGCCGCTTGGAGAGGCTTTTTCGCTCCCGAACGGCGCCACAATAAAGATCGAATCCATTTCCTTCAATCAAATGGCAAATGGCAGGATGGAGATGCAGCTCAGGGCTGTGGCGCAAATCGCCAAGCCGGCGGACGCGGACACGGACCCGGGAAAACAGCGGGTCCTCTCTTCTACTTTGGGTCGCGTTCAAGTGGAACGATTCACATCCGCCACGGCGCAACTCATTCTCTACGTGGATGGCGAGGCAAACGGCGCCACGGAAATCAACGCGGGACCGATCCGGTTTTCCCTGCCTTCCGAAACAACGCCGGACGCGGAGATCGTCAACATCGCCGTCATCCCGCTCAACGCTTCCCGGCTGACGGGCGTCCGGAATTTTTCAGTGAGTTTGATCCCCCGGCCTTAGCGCTCGTATTCGCAAATACGATGGCATAGATTCATCAAATATTCAGCAGAAAGCGAGAATTCATGCAGATTGGAGCAGCGCCTGAGCGCGTTGCAAAAAAATTCTTTTCCAAATGCGCGCGCGTTCCTCGCACGCATTTGGGAGAGGATTTTATGCTTTGTCAAAAAGCCATGTCATAAACATTGCCAATTGGGAGGTTGGCTCCTATGAACACACACAGCCAGTTCAGGGAAACATTCCCGCAATACGCATTCAGCGCCATTGGATTGCTCGCCTTCGTTGTCGCTTTGGCGGCATTCGCCCCCGCGCAGGGCATTCTGCAACTGCATGAACCCGGAGCAAACGTTGGCGCCGGGCCCCAACCAGCCATCGAGATACTTCCGGCGCCTGTTCCGATTCCCGACGGTCGCCGCCTTCCGCCCCATCCCGTTCCCTGGCGTCCCTGGCCGGGGCCGGTTCCTGTCTTGCCGGCGGACTTGACCAGTCTTGAAGTCAATGTCCAGATTGACGGCATGACCGCGACCACCGCGCTGGATCAAACCTTCCGCAATCCATTCCAACGCCGGCTGGAGGGAACGTATCTCTTCCCGCTGCCGGCCAACGCCGTGATCCGCGACATGAGCCTCTATATTGACGGCAAGCCGGTCAAGTGCGAGGTCGTCGAGGCCGACAAAGCGCGCGCGATTTACGAGGAGATCGTCCGCCGCGCGCGCGACCCGGCGCTGCTTGAATACGTCGGGCGCGATCTGGTGAAGTTGCGCATCTTCCCCGTCGAGCCTGGCCAGACGCGGCGCGTCAAGTTCCAATACAGCCAGATTCTCAAGCGCGACTTCGGCCTCACGGAATATTCCTATCCCCTGCTGACGCAACAGCAGGCCGCGCAGCCGATCTGGAGTTTCACGCTGACCGGTTCCATTCATTCCGACAAGCCCATCACCGCCGTCAACTCGCCGACGCATGACATCGAATTCAAGCGCAAGGACGACAAGAACTTCACCTTCGGCTTCGAGAAAGAAAACTTTCAGCCTGCCGCCAATCTAAAAATGTATTATGGGATTTCCGACAAGGAATTCGGCGCGGGCCTCGTTGCTTATCGGATTAAAAGCGAAGACGGCTACTTCATGCTGATGATCGCGCCGCGCGGGAAAGACGAGAAGGCCAAACGCATCCCGAAGGATGTGACCTTCGTCTTCGACACCTCCGGCTCGATGGCGGGCGACAACATCGAACAGGCCCGGCGGGCGCTTCAGTATTGCCTCAACTCGTTGCACGAAGAGGACCGATTCAACATCATCCGGTTCAGCACCGAAAGCGAACCGTTCGCCAAAGGGCTGGTTCCCGCGTCGAAGGACAAGATCAAAGAAGCGCTCGGATTCGTTAAGAGCATCGAGGCGCGCGGCGGCACCGCGATCAACGACGCCTTGATGGAAGCGCTCAGCGCCAAAGGCTCGAAGGAACGCCCGCACCTGATCGTCTTCCTGACCGACGGCAAACCGACAGTTGGCGAGGTCAACACCAACGCCATTCTGAAGAATATCGCCGCGAAGAACGAGAACAAGCCGCGGATATTCGTTTTCGGCGTCGGCAATTCGGTCAACACGCTCCTGCTCGACAAGATCAGCGACGAGCATGGCGGCGTCACGGATTATATCGGGCCCAAGGAAGACATAGAAGTTAAAGTTTCAAATTTCTTCACGAAGGTCTCCGATCCGATCCTCATGAATCTGGCGCTCGATTTCGGCTCGATCAAATCCTCGAAGGCGTATCCCAAAGCGCTGCCGGACCTTTTCGCCGGCGGGCAAATCACCTTGATTGGCCGCTATCAAGGCGCCGGCAAAGCGGACTTGGTTCTCTCCGGCTTGCAAGGCGGCGATAAGAAGGTGTTCGAATATGCCGTGGACTTTCCCGAGGAGGCCACGGACGCCGACTTCCTGCCGCGCCTGTGGGCTATCCGCCGCGTCGGAAATCTGGTGGATGAGATTCGCAAGAACGGCGAAGAAAAAGAATTGAAGGATGAGGTTATCGCGCTGGGGAAGAAATACGCGATTGCCACGCCCTATACTTCGATGCTGGTGCTCGAAGATGGCGCCATGCCACCAGGCGCCGCGCAATGGGGAATGCGTGACGGACGCCGCGCGGAAGCAGGCCGCGGCGGCGGCGCGGCGCCAGGGGCGCCAGCCAATACGGGACCGATTCCTGCGGATTGGGAACCACTGCCAATCACTATCCCCAGGCCGTTGTTTATCGGCACGCCCAAAAACATCCGCGGCAATTTCGCGTCGCCTGCCGAAGAAAAAGCCGCCGCTTCCGCCGCGAGCGAAGCGCTCAAAGCCGACAGCGGCGCAACGGGAGTCGCCATCGCCCGTGCGACAAAGCAGATGAAGGATACCGATCGCGTCACGGTATCAGGGACGGAAGGCTCCCCCGAAGTGCGCCAGATCGCCGGCCGCACTTTCTATTTGATCAACGCCTGCTGGACCGACAGCGAGTACGACGGCAAAGCCGCGACGATCAATGTCGTCTATGACACGGATGAATACAAAGCATTGCTGAAAAAAGGCGGCGACATAACAAAGTTCCTGGCATTGGGATTCAATGTCATCTTCAAGTATGATGGGAAGTGGTATAAGATCACAGAGCCGAAGCAATAAGGCCATCAACAATGTGTTCACGAGCTTTCATTGTTTTCGTCGTGCTGCATCTGCTGGCATCGCCAACAAGCCGTGCCTCACAGGTTACGTTCCTTCCACTCGGAGAGGCAATCAGCGCTGATACTGTTATTTTCGAAGCGACAGTTGGGGAGATCAACGACAAGCAGGAAAAGAAATATGCAAAACGCTCTATCTCTATTACCTCTGCTGTAATCATAGCCGGAGAAGCGCCTAGCACTTTGACAAAAGTGCTGCATAATAGGATTATTCCTCTCATCTGGGATAAAGATGGCAAAGTAATTGGGCATGAATCGCCAATTCTAAAAGCCTCCGGCCATGAATTCAGCCTTCAACCCGGCGAGCGATGTCTTTTCTATGCTGATCGCCAGGATATGAACAAGGATGAGTGGCTTGTCTTTCGCATTGACCCGATCAGCGCCAAACCTAACTTGATGAGAATTATCAATCAGAGAACGCGCTCAATTTCTCAATTATCTGCCCCAACAAGCGCATCAAAAGCTGCCGCAATGCCGACCGCAGATGCCAATTTGATTGTTGCTACAAACATTGCTCGTAAGTATTACCAATGCGAACCTACGCTAACTTCCTGCACGCAGCATCGCGCAATACTCGCAACATTTGCACGCAATCACGATATGGGAAATGTTCGGACTCTTTTGCTGAAGGAGGAAGGCTTCTATCCTTTGAGCATGGTATCCAATGAAAGGACCATGACGGCTGTAGTCAATAAAAAAGATTGCCCTCCCGAAGACATTGCATTGTTGTTCTCGGAAGAGACATTTCAAAACCTCGCGGGATATGGCAATCTATTCACATTGAATGCTTTTGCTCCAAGCAAGTCCGAGGAAGTGGACTATCCTAGCAAAGTACTCCCTGTTGCAGCTAAGCATGTATTCTCACAATATTCGATAATAGATAAGAACCAGTGGAAAGAAATGTACTACACTTTGAAGCCATTGGTGGTGGTCCGCTATCACTTCAAAACTAATGTGAAGATCACCGGACTCGGGGGATTCATCACTGATTGCTCGGTCTATATGGAACCGTGTGGCTTGGTAGTCTGTCACGTTGCAGACGGCACGAAATATGTGGACTAATATAAGGAGACGCTTATGAAACGCAATGATTTGATCAAAAATATTCGGATTATCTTCGCAACAATAGCAATGCTTGTATTGCTGTTGCCCAATAGCTTATTTGCCCAAGGCATCCTGCAACTGCACGAGCCGGGAGAGAAGATTTCGGCGGACGCGGCCAGGATCACTATTGAAATCGCGCCCGTTCCGATTCCTCTACCTCCCGATCATCGCCGCATCCTGCCTCCGCCTCCACCGCGTCCGTGGCCGGCGCCGGTTCCTTATCAAGCGGCCGATCTGACCAGCCTCGAAGTGGACGTGCAGATTGATGGGATGACCGCCACAACGGCGATTGATCAGACTTTTCGCAATCCTTTCAGCCGGCGCCTGGAAGGAACGTATCTTTTCCCGCTGCCGACGAACGCCGTCCTGCGCGACTTGAGCCTTTATATTGACGGCAAGCCGGTCAAGTGCGAGGTCGTCGAGGCGGACAAGGCGCGGGCAATTTATGAAGACATCGTGCGGCGGGCGCGCGATCCGGCGCTGTTGGAATACGTCGGACGCGACCTCGTGCGGCTGCGCATCTTCCCCATCGAGGCCGGACAGACGCGCCGCGTAAAATTCCAGTACAGCCAGGTCCTGAAGCGCGACTTCGGCCTGACGGAATACGCCTATCCGCTGCTGACGCGCGATCAGGCGATGCAGCACATCGGCAGTTTCGCGATCAAGGGAACCATCCATTCGGACAAGCCGATCACCACGATCAACTCCCCCACCCACGACATCGAATTCAAACGCAAGGACGATAAGACCGCCACCTTCGGCTTCGAGAAGGAAAATTTCCAGGCAGCGGCGAACTTGAAAATCTTCTTCGGCGTTTCGGAAAAAGAAATGGGCGCCAGCGTCGTCGTTTATCGCGTCAAGGGCGAGGACGGCTACTACATGCTGATGATCGCGCCGCGCGCCGCGAGCGACAAGGAAAAGCGCAAGGCGATCCCCAAAGACGTGACCTTCGTGTTCGACACGTCCGGTTCGATGGCGGGCGACAATATCGAGCAGGCCCGCCGCGCGCTGGCATTCTGCCTCAACTCGCTGCGCGAGCAAGACCGGTTCAATATCATCCGATTCAGCACGGAAACGGAGCCATTCGCCAAGGAACTCGTTCCCGCCACCAAGGGCAAGATCAAAGAGGCGCAGGAGTTCGTCAAAGGAATCGAGGCGCGCGGCGGCACGGCGATCAACGACGCCCTCATGCAGGCGCTCGATTCCAAAGGCTCGAAAGAGCGCCCGCATCTGATCGTTTTCATGACGGATGGCAAGCCAACCGTCGGCGAATGCGGCACGGACGCGATTTTGAAAAACATCGTATCGAAAAACGAGAACAAGGCGCGCGTTTTCGTTTTCGGCGTCGGCAATACGGTCAACACGCAACTGCTCGACAAGATGAGCGACGAAAACGGCGGCGTCACGGATTATATCGGCCCCAAAGAAGACATCGAGGTCAAGGTCTCCAATTTCTTCAGCAAGGTTTCCGATCCCATCCTGACGGGACTGGAGCTGGACTATGGCGCGATCAAGCCGTCGAAATCCTATCCCAAGTCGCTGCCCGATCTCTTCGCCGGCGGGCAGGTCACGATCCTGGGGCGCTATCAGGGAGCGGGCAAGGCCGACATCGTCTTGAAGGGATCGCAGGCGGGCGAGAAGAAGGTATTCGAGTATGCGCTAGAGTTCCCGGAAGAAGCCTCGAACGCCGATTTCCTGCCGCGTCTCTGGGCGATCCGGCGCGTCGGGCATCTGGTGGACGAGATCCGCAAGAACGGCGAATCGAAGGAGTTGAAGGATGAGGTCGTCGCGCTGGGGAAGAAATACGCCATCGCCACGCCTTATACTTCGATGCTTGTTTTGGAAGACGGCGCCGCGCCCGCGCTGGCGGCAGCGCGGCCGGGAGAGACAATCGTGACATATCATGGAACGAAGGCCACAGGAGCAGCGGAAGGTAAAGCGGCATTCTTTTATGATCCCATTGGCGGCCCGGTCTCGAACGGCGAAATTGCCAGAAGGACGCCTGGCGTTTCCGGCGGATCAATGCCATCCGACAACAAGAGAGAAGCGCCTGCCGCTTCCCGTTCGCGCCTCTCTGTTGGCGACAAAGATCGTTCCACCGCCTATCTCAGTCCCTACTATTCCGGAGATACCCGAACAAAAGATCCGAGCGACTTCGCGCCATTCCCCGCGGCCATGAAAGCCGAAAGCGGCGCGGACGCGGTGGCCATGGCGCGCATCACGCGCGAGATGAAAGAAACCGAGAGCCTCTCGAAAAGCGGTAGTAAAGAGCAGGCCGATGCGCAGCAGGTGGCCGGGCGGACGTTCTATCTGAAGGACGGCGTCTGGACCGACAGCGAATACGACGGCAAGGCCGAGGCGGTGAAGATCGCCTCCATGTCGGATGAATATTTCGCGCTGCTGAAGAAAGGCGGCGACATCGGCCGCTTCCTGTCGGTGGGGACGAAGGTAATCTTCCGGTTCGAAGGCAAGTGGTATCAGATCACGGACGCTGTAAAATAGAACCGCTGTAACCCTTCAGCGATGTGCCGTAGGCCGCTCGATCCGAGAGCGGCTCGGGGAATTCCAAAGCATTCGAATCTGGCCGCTCTCGGATCGAGCGGCCTACTGCGCATCGCTAAAGGGTTACAAAGCTAGAAGTGCGATTCATCGTGCGCATGGAAGTGGATAAGCGAATCCCAACAGGCCGGCGAACAGCGGGACTTCAGCGCGGTGATGATAATCTCTTCGCAGGCAAGAAGCGGCACGCGCGAGGTATCGAGGCATAGGTCATAATCGCGCACGTTATTGACGTCGGCATTAAAGACATTCCGGATGAAGCTGCGCCGTTGCTCGTCCACTTCATGGACTTTTTTCTTCGCTTCTTCCTCCGGCACATTATCGTATTCCATCACCCTGCGAATGCGAAACTCCACAGGCGCATAGAACCGCACGCGCAGACTGGCGTGTTCGCCAAGGACGCGGCAGGCGCCCCGCCCCAGGAAGATCGCCCGTCCATGCTCGGCAATGATCGTGATGGCGCGCGCCAGCCGGACGGAATATTCTTTTTTGTCTATCACGCGTCCCGTCAAAAGCCCCAGGATGCGATTCTCGATGCTTGATTGCATCGCCTCGTCCAGCGTGTCCACCACGCGCCGCTCGAGCATGGCGTCTTCGGCGATGGCGTCAATGATCGAGATGCCAAAAATATCCATGTGAAGATTTTCGCTCAGCGCTTTGGCAATGGTACGGCCACCGGCGCCGATCTCGCGCGATATGGTTATCACGGGACAGGCGACGCCTCCCTCCCCTTTGCCTTTCCCATGTTTCCTGCACAGCACGGCATTGATGCGGTCCCACTGGTGAATCTGCCGCTCGACGAGCTTGCTTTTGACATCGGACATCGCTGGATCACCACCTTTCATGCAAGCTGGCACGGACTTGCACGGACTGACACAGACTTGCACGGACTGGCACGGACTCACACAGACCGACACGGACTCAAATTGCTGCGGTTTTCTGTCTCCTGTCTTCTGCGTTTAATCCATCGCCGTAATGCGCATCACTTCTTCGATGGTTGACTGGCCCATCAGGATTTTTTCCCATCCGTCCATGCGCAGCGTCCGCATTCCGTAGCGGATGGCGGCGGCTTTGATACGGCTGCCGGATTCGCGGCGAATCACCATCTGGCGCAATTCCGGATTCATGATAAAAATCTCGTGGATTGCAGTTCGTCCGCGGTAACCGGTATTTGAGCAGCGCCCGCACCCGCGCCCAATGGCATATTCGCGGTCAATAAAATCTTTGGGATCCACGCCGACGGAGGCAATCTCTTGCGCCTTATAAGTGTAAGGCGTCTTGCACGAGGAGCAAATCCGCCGGATGAGACGCTGGCCGATTGCCGCCTCCAGGGCCGAAGCGATGAGGAATGGCTTGATGCCCATGTCTATGAGGCGGATGGTGGAGCCGGGCGCATCGTTGGTATGCAGCGTGCTGAAGACAAGGTGGCCCGTCAAGGCGGCGCGGATGGCGGCGCCCGCCGTTTCCTCGTCGCGGATTTCGCCGACCAGGATGATGTCGGGCGACTGGCGCAAGACCGTGCGCAGTCCCATGGCGAAATCCAGCCCCAAGTCCTTGTTGACCTGCATCTGATTGATGCCTTGCACCTGATACTCCACCGGGTCTTCGATCGTGATGATTTTCGTGTCGGGCGTATTCAGAACGTTCAAGGCCGCATACAGCGTCGTTGTTTTCCCGCTACCCGTCGGCCCCGTCATCAGGATGATCCCATTCGGCGATTTAATCAGGGTGTTGAACTTCTCGATATTATCCGGCAGAAAGCCGACGTCCACCAATCCCAGCATGACGCTGCTCTGATCGAGGATACGAAGAACCAGGGCTTCTCCATAGATGGAGGGGAGGCATGAAACGCGCAAATCCAGCGCCCGCGCTTGCACGGTCAGCTGAATGCGCCCGTCCTGGGGGACGCGCTTTTCGGCCAAATCCATGCCCGACATGACTTTGAGGCGCGAGATGATCATGTTCTGCCACTTTTTGGGCGGCGAAGGCATCTCCTGAAGCACGCCGTCTATCCGGAACCGGATGGTCACGGAAAAGCGCGTCGGCTCGATATGAATATCCGAAGCGCGCTCATGAATCGCTTCGCGGAACAGCAAGTTGACAAACTTGACAACCGCCACCTCGTCATCCGGCGCATCCGCGTCCAAATCAATCACTTTGGTGTCGGCGCTGGCGTCGAAATCATCCGCGTCGCCTGAAGCCAAATCATCCTCACGGCGCTGCGTTTCCTCCTGAATGGTGGATTGGATGATTTTGGTCATCCGGTCGCCTTCATAATAATTGCGAATGGCGAAGCCGATTTCATTTTCCGGCGCCAGTTTGGCGATGATTTGTTTTCCCAGACGCAAGCCCAGCTCATCCGTGATGCGCACGTCCAGCGGATCGGCCACGGCCACGGTCAGCGTCTCAGGCGTGGACTCGAGCGGAAAGATATGATAGGCTTTGGCAACTTTGATGTCTATCTCCGCCAGCACTTCGGGCGGGATGTCCAGGTTGCGTTTCAGCGAGACGCATTCCATGCCGATGCTGTTCGCAATGGCCTGCAACATGTCGGCTTCGCTGACCAGTTCCGTCTCGGCCATCAAGCCGCCCGTCGCCGGATGCTCCCCTGCTTCCGCCTCATTGACGCGCATTTTGAGGGCTGCAAGCTTGCTCTTGTCCACCAGACCCGCTGCTTCGATCTCGGAGATCAATTTGGTGATTTGTTTGCTTGGCCCGGAATAGGTGGCTTGTTCCCCCTCAGGAACTTGCGGTTGTTTGGCTGTCACCGGCTTGGGCGCAGCGGCCTTGAGCGCCGATTGCAGGGGCGCGGAAGATTGCGGCACAGCAGTTTTAGCGGTCGCCGGCATCGGCGCGGGCGATGAAGCCGGCGCTTTGCGCACGGCGCCAATAGCGGCAGGCGCCGGCTTGGGCGCCGGCGCCATCGCGGGCGCAGCAGGGGCGACCGGTTTGGGCGCCGCTGCTTGAGGCGCGCTGGGTTGCCGCGCGGAAGGCTTGGGCGCCGCCACTGGCGGCGCGATGGGCTGTGGCGCGGAAGGCTTGGGCGCGGCGGACTTGGGCGCCATCGCCGGGGCTGAAGCGGGCTTGGGAGCCGTTGCAGGCGCCGGAGCGGACTTGGGCGCCGCGGCAGGTTTTGACGGCCCCGGAGAAACAGGCGCTTTGGCGATTGCAGGCGGCGCGGGTGGTTTGCCGGCCGCCGGCGCCGCCGCTGGCTTGGGCGGCGCGGTTTTCAATGCCGGACCAGGCGCGGACGCCATGCGCAAGGGATCCACCAAATCGCTGACATCGTCCGCGACGGAAGGCTCCTTGACAGCCTGGTTTCCCGCCGCTTTTTTTTCTTTATCCGTCTTTCTTCCAAAAAAGCCCATGAAGATGATCCTTTTTGCTCACCGATACTTAGGTTCTTTTACGCTGCCGCCTCCGCCAAGTCAACGCTTAACGTTCAATCCTCTTTTTTCCATAGCGCCAAATCGCCCCGGGCCATGAAATCCGAGCGCACGTCGCGGCGGCGCTTTTGAGTTTTCTCGCGGTCCCGCTGTTTCTCGCGCTCCTTGCGCTCCTTTTTAATGCGGCTTGTGTCACGGAAGCCCGGCTGGGATTTTGCCGCTGCCGCTGGCCTTTCCTTCATTTTTTCCTTCCTGGGTTTCGCCGCAATTTTCGCCGCCGCAGGCGCCTTCGATGGAACGGCCGCCAAGAGGCGCGAATGCTCCTTCTGTTTTTCCAGGCGCCGGTTTTCTTCCTGCTCTTTGGCGCGAATCAACGCGGCGCGCTCGCGCAATTCGCGGACGGATATCTCATATTCTATGGTGTATAGATCCTCCCATCGCGACGCGTCTTTTTGCTTGAGCGCCAGCGCTTCGCCGCGAACAGCCATGGTTTCAGCAGCCAGCAAGCCCCGGCGCCATTCCTCCGGAATCGCCTCGGCGCCGAATCGCGCGCCGAGCATCGCGCCGGTGATCGCGCCCGCTGCGCCGGCAGAATGGCCGCCATTGATCGCCGCCGTCAAGCCTTCCCGCGCCGAACGGGCCGACAACGCCCGATAGATCGCCGCCGGGACGCAGACGGGCGCAAACGGCTGATTGAACGCGGAGATGGGATACGGCGGTTCAAATGCGACGGGCAAATGGCGTTCGCGCAAGAACGCTTCCAACCGCTCCTGGGCGCGGCGGACGGTGTCGCATATTTCTTGCGCGACGGCGGGGGCGTCCAGCTTGCGCGCTGTTGCCTGCCGCGCCAAAGCCGCCACGGCCGCAGCCACGGCAGCGGCGCCCAGCGCGGCGCGCGAATCGCAGTGCGTCATCAAGGCGCATTCCAGCGAGGCTTCAATGAGTCCAGCGGCGTCTTCGTCATGCCATAAGCCAACGGGCGACATGCGCGCAGCGGCTTCCGGTCCGGGCGAGGGCGCCCCGCACGCCAGCGGATCGCCGCCTTCCCTCATGCGCAAGACGCTGTTGCGAAACTCCCGGGCGGTTCCGCGATGAACGCCGTATTCGAGTTCCGGCGCCGCATCGCTGAAAGCCAAGAGCCATTCCGCGAAGGTCCGGGCGTTCCAGCCCGAATGATCGAGCAATGTTTCCTCGATCATGAGAGCATGCTGCGTATGGCAGGTATGCGCTCCCCGCAGGCGCCAGCGATGCGGCTTCTCGCGCCAGGCCAGCAATGGGTCCACGAAATCCTCGACCACCCCGCCATAAATCTGCTGGATATGCCCCGGCTTCAGGCCGTCCATCGCAGCGCCCATCGCGTCGCCAATGGCCATCATCAATATCGAACCGACTGCGCGATCAACAGGGATCATTCATGCTGCCTTTGCGCTTTTCCGTTTGCCGATGACTTATGCGGCTGATTCTTTGCGGAATCAAGCGATTTGTCAACCTGAGAAGCGCCCGATCGTTTGGCGGACGGCGCATTTTTTATTCGCTTGAGCTGGGACGCGCCTCTTATCATCATCGGGTGGTTGCGGAAATGCACAGGGCTCCCGCGACAAACATAAAGTCTCCGTGTATGAAAGAATAGGCGCCGACCATGATTCCGATGAAGACCATTCGAGGCTTTGCCAAGAGGGTTGGGAAGGAATTCAACCCCCACAAGATTATTCTTTTCGGGTCCTATGCCTACGGAAAGCCCAACGAGGATTCCGACGTGGATTTGCTGATCATTCTCCCTTTCGAAGGAAGGCCGGTCGAGCAATCTGTAGCCATACAAATGAAATGCCGCCCTCATTTCCCGGTCGATATCATTGTTCGGACTCCTGAAAAAATCCAGGAACGCTTGAGCATTGAGGATGGCTTTATCAAGGAAATCTTGGATAAAGGGAGAGTCCTTTATGAAACCACTGACGCGGGAATGGATCGCGAAAGCGGAAGAGGATTTCGCGATGTTGGGAAGAGAAATGCGCGCTCGAAAAGACCCAAGCTATAGCGGCGCTTGCTTCCATGCCCAGCAGTGCGCGGAAAAATACCTAAAGGCTTACCTGACTGAATCCAGTATCCCATTCAGCAAAACCCATTACTTGGTCGCATTATTGGAATTGGCCCTTCCCACTGAACCATTATGGGAATCTTACCGGGAGGATTTGGCGCAGTTATCCAGTTTCGCAGTGGATTTCAGATATCCAGGAGAATCAGCAGACAAGAGCACGGCCCGCGACGCCTACCGAAAGTGCAAATCAATTCGGCAAGCATTACGAGAATCGCTTAGCCTGGAATAACATCGTTAATACTGTCTTTCATCTGCCCGTTATTTAATATGAACGCATGCCCCATTTCATCAACCGCAAGCAAAGAAAAATCTAAAATAAACTACAACACGTTGCGCCGCAGCCTGCTGACTTGGTTTGACCGCCATAAGCGCTCTATGCCGTGGCGCGGCGAGAGCGATCCGTACCGCATCTGGGTCTCGGAAGTGATGCTCCAGCAGACACAGGTCAAGACGGTCATTCCCTATTACCTGAGATTCATCGAGCGGTTCCCGACGGTTGAGGCGCTGGCGCGCGCGCCGGAGGACGAGGTTTTGCGCTTATGGGCGGGCTTGGGATATTACTCGCGCGCGCGCAATCTCGCTCAAGCCGCCCGCATTATCTGCGAATGCGGCGCCTTTCCGGACACCTACGACGAGCTGCTGGATTTGCCGGGCTTGGGACGCTACACGGCCGGCGCGGTGGCAAGCATCGCCTTTGGACTGCCACGCCCATGTGTGGATGGCAACGTCTTGCGAGTGGTGGCGCGGCTGCTGGCGCTGCGAGGCGATCCACGCAAAGGCAAACCGCGCGCGCGAATTGAGCAAGCCGCCGCCGATTGGATGGACGCGCGCCGCCCCGGCGATTTCAATCAGGCGATGATGGAACTGGGCGCGACGGTTTGCGTTCCCGACCGCCCTGATTGTTTGCACTGTCCTCTCCGGCGTTCATGCCGCGCCTGCGCCCGAAATGTCGTATCAACAATCCCGCCGCGCCGCCCCTCAAAGACGGAATCGCGAATCGCCGTGATCGGCGTGCTGAAAGAGCGGGGACGCGTCCTGATTGCGCGCCGCCCGGAAGGCAAGCGCTTCGCGGGAATGTGGGAATTTCCCGGCGGCAAAGTGGAGAAGGGAGAAACGCTGGAAGCGGCGCTGGCGCGCGAATTCAAGGAGGAGACAGGACTTGTGATTATGACGGGAGAAAAACTGGCAGTGATAAAACACACTTATACCAAGTTCCGAATCGCGCTTCATGCGTTTGAGGTTCATCGCCGTTCGGGCCGCCCCGAAGCGCTTGCCGTCACAGAGGTGAAGTGGGTTCCTCTGAAGCGCCTTGCGGATTATGCCTTTCCCGCCGCCAACCAGCGATTGATCGAAATCCTGAAAGGGAAATGTTGCGCGGCATTGCGGCAACAGGTGCGGAACTTATGTGCTTTAACAGAATGATGAAAAGCAGGATGATAAAAACAGAAAGATCAAAAACAGAAAGATGAAAAACAGAATGATGAAAAACAGAATGATAAAAAACAGAATGATAAAAACAGAGTTATGAAAATCAAAAGATCTATGTTTTTTTTCAAACTCAGTTTGAAAGTTATGCCGCCTGCCGGCGCAAAATCCGTTTAATCCTGTAATCCGTGGTTAAAAACTACCACGGATTACAGGATTAAACGGATTACTATGAACGACAATATGTTATCGGTCGCGATGTGATAATGGCCTATAGCTTCAGGCTTGAATGCCTTTCTCATTTCTCATTTTGCATTGGCTTCTCCGAATCCTTGCGCATGAGCCGGTCCACTTCTTCCCGAAGGATCGCCACCTCTTGAACCATGTTTTTCTGAATCATGGTCAGACGTGAGATTTTTATCGAAGCATGAAGATTGATAAAGACGAGAAACATCAGGCCAAAGAAGACAACCACGTTGGCCTGAGAGACGAATCCCAGCCACCGGCGCAGCGCTTCGAGTCCGGAAGACCAGCCTGCCAGGGCAAAGATCGCAGCTCCCGTCAGGAGCCAAAGCCAGGAATATTCCTCGCGCAACTGGCCGTAATACACTCTGGAAACAATAAAAACCAGCAAGGCCAGCGCCAGGGAAATTACGATGATATTTTGAGGGAAAGGCACGGGACGCCTCCTATGGGCCATTGCTGCGATTCGCGTGAGATGCGGCACGGGAAAGAAAGTGGGTTATTTATTATCATTTCCGCAGATACGCGCGCAACTGCATAAAATCAGCTTGCGCGCGGCGCGGGCCAACGGCTATCCTAGCAAGCGCATGTGGAGTTACGTGAAGGAGAGCGGGCGTTAGCTCGCGGCGGGAAGTGGGCGTTTGCCCACTTTTTTTGTCCGCCTGAAAACTATCAAGGAAGCATGGCTTACTTCGCATTGCGATCAAGCCAATTGAAAATCGCGAGCCTGGAGAAGGGCTGCGCGGGGATAAGCTAATGCCAGTATCGAACCAGACATTGTTGGGCTTTATTCAGCAGATCAGCAAAGAAAAAGGCCTGAATCCGCAGATCATCAAGGAAGCCGTCGAACAGGCCGTCGTGGCCACGTCGAAAAAGAATCTGTCGCAATTCATCAACGCCCGCGCGGAATTGAACATGGAAACCGGCGAGCTGCAGGTTTTGGTGACCAAGAAAATCGTGGAGACCGTAAGCAATTGGCGCTCGGAAGTCTCGCTGAAGGAAGCGCGCAAAATCAGCAAATCGCTCGAAATCGGCGGCGAGGCGGAAGTGCCCATTCCCGCCAGCGATTTCGGCCGCATTGCCGCCCAATCCGCGCGCCAGATCATCATGCAGAAAATCCGCGACGCCGAACGCGAGAAAATATTCGAGGAATACAAGGACCGCGTCGGGCAGATCGTCACCGGCGTCATTCAGCGCTTCGAACGGCGCGACGCCGTCGTTAACATCGGCGACACGGAAGCGATCCTGCCTTATGAAGAGCAGCCCATTGGCGTGCACTATAAATTCGGCGACCGCATCAAGTGTCTGATCCAAAATGTTGAAATGACGCCACGCGGCCCGCATATCCGAATTTCGCGCGCCTGCCCGGAATTGATCGAAAAGATGTTCGCGCTCGAAGTGCCGGAAATCGGCGACGGCGTTGTGCGCATCGTGAATATCGCGCGCGAGGCGGGCGTGCGGACCAAGCTGGCCGTATCCAGCCGCAATCCGGACGTGGATCCCGTCGGCGCGTGCGTGGGGATGAAGGGATCGCGCGTCCAGATGATCGTCCGGGAGTTTGAAAACGAAAAAATTGATATTGTGCCCTTTTCCGCCGACCCGGTTCGATATATCATCGCCGCGTTGAATCCCGCGCAGATTCAGCGCGTGGACCTATCGCCTGAAAAACAGCGGGCCATGGTCGTCGTCCCCAAAGACAGTTTGTCCCTGGCGATCGGCAAGCGGGGACAAAATGCGCGGCTGGCGGCGAAACTGACGGGATGGCAGCTGGATATCAAGAGCGCCGAAGAGGAAGCGGAAGAAGAGGCCGTCGAGGAGGCGCGGATTCATTACCTGAACGACCTGCTGGAGCAGGTGGAGATGGCGGCCGAAACGCGCCAGGCTATTGCAGCCTCCGCCTATAACAGCGTGGAAGCGCTGGCCGAAGCCGAGCCGGCCGACTTGATGGCGCTGGTGGGCGGAAGCGAGGAGCTGGCCGACCTCATTTGCGGCAACGCCCGCAGTTATGTCGAGGCGCTGCAGGCCATGCAGGCGGCGCAGGAGGCGGACGAAGCAAAAGCCGCCGCCGAGCAGGCCACCGCCGCGCAAGCCACAGCGGGCGAAGGCGTGACGCCCGCCGCAGAAACCTCCGCCCCAGGCGCGAACGATACGCCGAAATCATCGCAGTAACCGAGGATGTACTTTATGGCAATGCGTGTGTGCGAGTTGGCGTTGGAACTGGAAATCGAAACGGGCAATTTGCTCGGCGAGATTGAAAAGCTGGGCATATCCGTTCGCAATCATATGTCCCGGATCAAAGACGATGAAATCGCCAAGGTTTATGAGCGTTATAAGAATCTGAAAAATGCGCAGGCGTTGAAGTGGGCGGCGCCTCAGGCCGCCCAAGCGCCGGCGCCTTCGCAGCCTCCTGTGGCCGAGCCGGTCATCAGCGAAGAGCATGCGATGCGGATCAAGGAGGCCCATGCCCGGGCCGACGCGGCGGTGGCCGTGGCTGACGCCAAGCGCAAACAAGCCACGGCGATCGTCGAACGGCATAAAGCCGTCCAGATGAAAAAAGCCGCCGAAGAATCCACGGAAGCAGCGGCAGCCAAACCCGCGGCGGCCAAACCCGCGGCGGTCAAGCCCATCGCGGCGCCGGCAGCCGCAAAAAAAACCGAACCACATGAAGGCGCCGCAAGACCGAAAGTCGGAGCAAGACCGACGAGACCCGCCGAACCTGGCGCCGCGCGACCCCTGCGCCCCGCCGAACCCGGCGCCGCGCGACCCATGCGCCCTGGCGAACCCGGCGCCGTGCGCCCCGCGCGCCCCACGCGCCCTGGTGAAGCCGTCGCCGCGCGTCCCGCGCGACCTGGCGAAGCCGGCGCCGCGCGTCCCGCGCGACCCGCCGGACGCGGAGGAGAAAGACCGGAAAGACCGGGAAGACCTGAAGAACGTGGCGGCGCTCCCACCCGCCCGGGTGATCGCGGCAGAGGCCGTGAGCGCGCCCCTGAAAAGCCCGGCGAGCGCCCGCAGAAAGGAAGAGGAGGACGCCGCGAACCCGGTCAGGATGAGGAAACGCCGCTGGACCTGTCGGACTTGACTATCGAGGTCATGAAGCTGTCGCCGGAGGGTGGCAAACGCCGGCGCAGCAAAGACAAGAAAAAGACCAGCGCCAAAATATACGAAGACGATACCGATCTGCTGCCCGGCGCCCGCAAAGGGCCGCGTACGCGTCCGGGACGCCCCGCTTCCGGCGCCCCTGGCCGCCGGATTCCCATCGGCGCCGCCAAACCGCGCTCGCTCGTGATCAAGAAGCCGCTGCCCAAGCGGGTGGAAATGCCCCATCCGATTCTTCCCATCGCGAAAAAAATCATCACGCATGGCGCCGTGACGCTCGGACAGATGGCGGAAAAAATGCGCCTCGACGCCTCGGAACTCATCAAAAAGACATTGATGATGGGCGCGCCTCTGGCGATCAACGACATCGTGGACAACGACTTGATCGAACTGCTGGCAATGGAGTTTGGATTCGAGGTCGAGATCATTCCCGACACGGATGAATCGGACGTCGCCCCCTATATGGCGCAACGGCGCGATCCCAACCGCAACGTCGCGCGGCCGCCCGTCGTAACGATCATGGGCCACGTGGACCACGGCAAAACGTCGCTGCTCGAACAAATCGCCAAACTCGAACTGCTGGACGCCGAATTCGGCGGCATCACGCAGCACATCGCCGCCTATCACGTCCATACGCCCCGCGGCGAAGTCATTTTTCTGGATACACCCGGCCATGCCGCCTTCACGCAGATGCGCATGAGAGGCGGCAAAGCGGCCGACATTGTGGCTTTGGTCGTGGCCGCCGACGACGGCGTCATGCCGCAGACCATCGAGGCCATCAATCACGCCCGCGCCGCCAATGCGCCCATCGTGGTGGCCATCAACAAAATAGACAAGCCTGGCGCCGATCCTCAAAAGGTCAAACAGCAGCTCATGGCCTATCAGCTGCTTTCCGAGGAACTGGGAGGCGACACGCTGTTTGTTGAGATATCAGCCAAAAAGGGCATCAACATAGACGCATTCCTCGAAGCGCTGCTGCTGCAGGCCGAAATCCTGGAATTGCAGGCGGACCCGGAAGGCCCGGCGGATGGAATCGTGCTCGAAGCCATGCGCGATCAGCAGCGCGGCATCGAAGCGACGGTTCTCATTCAGCAGGGAACGCTGCGGCGCGGCGACGTCATCCTGGCCGGACGGACCTTCGGCCGTATCCGCACCATGCTCGATAATCTGGGCCGCACGATCGAAGAAGCGCGTCCCTCCTTCCCGGCGCGCGTCTATGGCCTGTCGGGCGAGCCGCCGGAAGCCGGCGAGGCGTTCCTGGTTCTGCCCGATGAGCGCGAGGCGCGTCAGATCGCCGAGAAGCGCGCGGACCGCCGCCGCAACGCGGGACTGTCCAAGCGCAAACATATCTCGCTCGAAGGGCTGAAAGATTATCTCAAGGACCACGGCGCCAAGGAACTGCGCGTCATCCTTAAAGCCGACGTCCAGGGATCGCTCGAAGCCATCGAGCAATCCTTCAAGCAAATCCCCGGAGAAAAAGTGCGCCTGTCCGTGCTGCATTCGGCCGTGGGCGCCATTACGGAATCCGACGTGCGCCTGGCGGCGGCCTCCGACGCCGTCATCATCGGCTTCAGCGTGCGTCCCGATTCTCTCTCTGAATCGCTGGCGCAACAGGAAGGCATCGAGATCAAATGCTACAACATCATCTATGACCTGTTGGGCGACGTGCGGTCTTCGATGCTTGGCCTGCTGGACGTCAAATACCGCGAACAGCCGGAAGCCAAAGCCAAAGTCCTGCAGACGTTCAAAGTCTCCAAGGTGGGCACGGTGGCCGGCTGCTTCGTCGAAGAGGGCGAAATCCGGCGCAATTCCCATGCGCGCCTGGTGCGCGACGGCAGCGTCGTATGGAGCGGCAAGATTGGCTCGCTGCGGCGCGTCAAGGACGCCGTCGAGCGCGTGCAAAGCGGCGTGGAGTGCGGCATCGGACTCGAGAATTTCAATGACGTCAAGACCGGCGACGTCATCGAAACCTACACGCTCATCGCCTTGGAAAAGACCTTGGAATAATTAATGTAAAATGCAAAATTGAAAATGAGAAATTGAAAATGATACCGCGACGGCAGCGCATGTTAGCCGCGCGTTCATTTGATGAAACTGATATTCATCGCCATGCTAAAGCTTTAGAGATGTTCGCCAATACGCGATTTCATTTTTAGTTTTTCATTTTGCATTTTTCATTTTACATTGTCCCCGCTTTTCCTGTGCGTTCTCCCGTTCTCATCTTTATTGCAATTGTGGCCGTGGCGTTTGTGATCCGCGTGCCATTCGCCAGTCTCAACAACCTGTCGCCCGATGCGGTGGACTATATTGACATCGCCCGCAACGTCGCCCACGGACAGGGCGTCACCCAATCCATCAAATGGCATTACTTTACCGATGCCCCGGCGCCGCGACCGGCCTGGGGCGAGCGGCCCGTCCTGCTTTCGATCCTCATGGCGCCGCTGGTGGCGGTTTCCGATTCCCTGATTCTGCTGCAATATTTCAACGCGCTGATCGGCGCGCTGGGAGTGGCGCTCTTATATGCATGGATACGGACGATGGGGGGCGCTGAAAAAACGGCTTTGTGGGCTGCCGGACTCGCGGCAATCAATCCCGCCGCGATTATGTGTTCATCCTATGTCTGGACCGAGCCGCTGTTTATCGCATTAGCGATCACGGTTTTTATTGCGCTGGGAGCGCCACTGGGAGCGCCACTGGGAGCGCCGGCATCT
>JAPLSP010000738.1 GCA_026398575.1 Candidatus Sumerlaeota bacterium
TGTGCAGATAGCCATTCACTTGCAGCCAGGCGCTTCTCGAAACGCAATCGAAGGCGTGATCAATGGCCGGCTGCGTGTTCGCGTGCAGGCGCCACCCGTGGAAGGCGCGGCCAATGAAGCGGTATGCAAGCTGCTGGCGAAGGCGTTCGACGTGGCCAAGTCGAAAGTCCGCGTCATACGAGGAGACAAATCCAGAGAAAAGACCATTGAGATCAGCGGCCTGAGCGGCGATGATGCGAAAGCGAGCTTGGACAGGATAAATTAATGACAGGATGGATTAGAGACAGGATGAATAAGAGACAGGATGGATTAGAGACAGGATAAATTAGAGACAGGATGAATTGAAGACAGGATGAATTAGAGACAGGATGAATTAGAGACAGGATGAATTGAAGACAGGATGAATTAGAGACAGGATGAATTAGAGACAGGATGGATTAGAATTTATCCTGACTCTAATTCATCCTGTCAAATAAAGGAGGAAGGCATAGTGGAAATCACGCAAATGCGCCAGCAGATCAATGAAGCGGCCACGTATATCCGCTCGAAGACCAAGGCCAGACCTTCGGTGGGCGTCATCCTCGGAACCGGCATGGGCCAGCTTGCCCATTCGGTCAAGAAAGTCGCCGTCATTTCTTATGACAAGATTCCGCATTTTCCTGTGTCAACCGTCGAAAGCCATCACGGCAATCTCTTCATCGGCGAACTGGAGGGCAAGACCGTCTTCATGATGCAGGGGCGCTTTCATTATTATGAAGGCTATACGATGAAGCAGATCACATTCCCCGTGCGTGTGATGCGCGCATTGGGATGCAAGACGCTGATCGTCATGAACGCCGTCGGCAGCATGAATCCGCTGATCCCAGGCGGGTCGCTCGTCCTGGCCAGCGACTTCATCAACTTCATGGGCGATAACCCGCTGATCGGCCCGAATGATGACACGCTGGGTCTGCGCTTCCCCGATATGTCCGAGCCTTTCAGCCGCGAGTTGATCGCGCTGGCCGAGCAGGTCGCGCTCGAAAACAAAATCAAGGTTCACAAAGGCGTCATGATCGCCGTGGCCGGCCCGAACCTCGAGACGGCAGCCGAATACCGCTTCTTCCGCCGCATCGGCGCCGACATCGTCACAATGTCCACCGTCCCCGAAACCCTCGTCGCGGTCCACGCGGGAATGAAGGTCCTCGGGATCTCGACCGTGACCGATAACTGCCTGCCCGACGCGCTGAAGCCGGCCGATCTGCATGAAATCATCGCCGTCGCCAACGCCGCCGAACCGAGGTTGAATGTGTTGGTGAGGGGGATTTTAAAGAATTTGAAGAAATGAGGAGAGGAAAAAATGGATAGCACACAAACCAGTTACATCGTGAATGAAAAAGGCAGGAAAACGGGCGTTGTATTGAGCGTAAGGAAATATGAACGCTTGATGGAAGACTTGCATGATTTAGTCGTTATAGCCGAACGACACGAAGAGAAGCCGATTTCGTTGGCCGAGATGAAGAAAAGACTGAACAAAGATCAAATAGCGATCCGCTCCATCCATCGTCCTAGAAAAGGATGGGCTGTGCAGATTAAGCGTGCGGCAAAGCGGGAGGATGATAGTGTGGATGCTGCGGAATGAAAACTAGCGGATTTAGAAGTGAGGAGGAGTGAGATGAGCCACGTATTATCAATTGAATATCCGGAAACACTGCCGGACGCCCTTAATGAAACAGCAGAGCAATTCGAGCAGGAAGCTCGCATGGCGATGGCCGTCAAGCTTTTCGAGAACAAGCGGCTTTCGTCGGGTATGGCCGCTGAATTGGCGGGAATGGATCGCGTCGCGTTCCTTCTGCAATTGCATCGGTTCGGCGTTCCCATGATCAATTATGATCCGGAAGAGTTGAAATCAGATATCGCCAATGCCTGATCAAAAGACAATCGTGATGAATTCGAGAAACTTATCTGATCCGGGATTATGCGGTGGAGAATCTCGCATCGCCGAAATGCGTATCCCTGTTTATGTAGCAAGGAGACGCAGCATGGATGCAAAATGGGAAACGGCAAACCCATGCGAGGATCAGAGGGGTAAGCAGCGGTCCATCAGCCGGCGTCAGTTGCTGAAGTCTGTCGGCGTCGGCGCGGCTGTAACGGGACTGGCTTATCTTTCGCTCACCGCCGGCTGTTCTTCTCTCACCTGCGTAGCGACAACAGACACGCTGGCGAGGCAGTCGCCGTCCACTTTCACCGGCGAAACTGAAGACGGCGTGATTACAGAGGCAACGGCCAAACTCGGCCAGCTTGACATCGTAGTAAAGGGCAAGGTAGCGCCCAATAAATTCATGCCGTTGCTTGCAGCGCCAATGCTTTCCAAGTCTTCAACCGAAAAGGAAAAACAACAGAGAGCCACAGTCGAGCAGATTTTGGCTGCATCGGGTTCATTTGTATCTCCTCGTGATGTTGATCTACGCGACTATCGTACCAGAGGAGTGATCGCGGTCAATTTTCTTTTTCTCGGAGAAAAGGACCCGGCACGGCGTATCAATCTCATGGTTACGGCGAAAGACAGCGCGGGTAATACATTGGGGAAATGGTCTCGTAACTGTGAGGATCCAAGGATATTCGCTGAGAAACCCGGTCCCATATCTGGTGGGATAGAAGGGAAGTTGGTCCCCGAGAATATTGATTTTTTCGAGGTTGAGCGGTCGGTTGTGCAAAACATGAAGTCAATCGAATTGACGTTTCGGCAATCTAAGAAATGAAGCGTCATGGCCAAATACTGGAAGAAACCATGAAAATCACTTACGATCCTGAAGTGGATGTATTGCGGATACTATTCCGCAATGATCCCATCGTAGAAAGCGATGAGAATAAGCCGGGTGTGATTCTGGACTACGACAAGGACAACAGCATTGTTGGCTTGGAAATTCTCGATGCCTCAGTGCGTATGGAAAATCCACGCTCAGTGGAGTATTCGGTGGCGCCATCCAGCGATTAAAGTCTTATTGCGGAGGAGTGAAATGAATTCAAGAATCGTATCTGATCCCGGAATATGCGGCGGAGAACCTTGCATCGCGGGAACGCGCATTCCTGTTCATATAATCATGAGCCATTTGGCGGCCGGGGATGATGCGGAAACTTTGCTGGTCGAATTTCCGCGCATTGAAAAGGCGGATATTGACGCATGCCTCGAATACGCGGCGTATCTCTGCACCGAAAAGGCTGTCGCGCAATGAAGATTTTGCTCGACGAGAACATTAGTTTACGGCTTGCGCGAATTCTGCGGGAATCCGGCTTTATTGTCTCTTCCATTGCGGAAAATGCAGATAAAGGAATGCTGGATGAAGAGGTTTGGCCCTTGGCTTGCTCTGCCCCGTATTTGCTCATCACGCGCGATTATCATTTTACCAACCCGGTCCGCTATGATCCGTCTAAATGCCTGGGTATTATTTTCCTCAGACATGGAAATCTGACGGCAAGCGATGAGACCCAGATCGTATTATCATTTCTGGCCAAGTTCTCTTTGGAACAATACCAAGGGAAGCTGGTTGTGCTCTCCAAAAATGATGTGAAGTTCAGATCTTCCTCGCAAAGTATGTCAGATGAAGGTTGACATCATGTCCCACACACAAGACTACGCCTACAGCGGGCAAAAGATTTTCTGGCATGGCGAGAAATTGCGCGCGCTGGCCGAAGGACGGGTGAGCGCGCCCATCTATGTCCGCGTCAAGCCGACGAACCGCTGCAATCACCGATGCTACTATTGCAGCTATCAGGAAGACAAACGCCTCGTCACCGCGCAGCAGATGAATCCCAAGGACGAAATTCCGTTCGAGAAGATGTGCGAAATCCTGGAAGATTTCCGCGACATAGGCGTCAAGGCCGTGACGTATTCGGGTGGAGGCGAGCCGCTGATTTATCCGCGCATCGAGGAAATCCTGCGTCGCACGCTGGATTGTAAGATTGATCTGTCGGTCATCACCAACGGCAGCCGGCTCGACGGCGCGATCTCCGACGCGCTGGCGCATGCGCATTGGGTGCGCGTCTCGCTCGACAGCGTGGACGCGGCCAACTACGCCAAGATTCGCCAGGTTTCGGAAAAAGAGCTCCCGAAGATTCTCGGCAATCTGCGCCGCTTCGCCGCGATGAAGCGTCCGGAGTGCGAGCTGGGCGTCAACTTTGTCATCGGCGAGAGCAATGCGCATGAGGTTTATGAAGCCTGCCGCGTGATCCGCGATACCGGCGCCAACCATATTAAGCTGACGGCGCGCAATACGCCCGACTTTCACAAGGACCACGAGCCTTTCAAGGCGCGCGTTCTCGAGCAGATCGCGCGCGCCAAGGCCGAACTGCCCACGCCCGAATTCCGAATCCACAGCGTGTACGAAGAGGATTTCATTTTTGCCGGCGTTTATGAGAGGCGGTACTGCAACTGCGCGATCATGGAAATCGTGCCGGTGATCGGCGCGGACCAGAAGGTATATTTTTGCCACGACAAAACCTACACCAAAAAGGGCGAGATCGGCGACATCGCCACGCAGTCTTTCAAGCAGCTGTGGTTTTCGGAAAGAACGCGCGACTGTTTCAAGACCTTCGATGCGCGGGTCGAGTGCCGCCACCACTGCACCTACGACGCGCGCAATATGGCGATCAATGAATTCCTCAAGAGCTGGTCGGAGCATATCAATTTCATTTAGGACGGGCGCATTGCAGCCGAGCGACTTTGGCATGCTGGAAAAGGTCTGACAAAACAATGTGCGACAAAATAATGGCATAAAGCTGTTCCTGCCTGATTCAATGGCAACGTGTTTTCATTGTTTTGCCAGACATTATTCTGTCAGAACACGCGCCGCGTCCTGCCGGCAGCTACCTTGGGATGCGTCCATTTGGCCGCCGGTCTGATTATTTTCTTGCCCGCAAACAACAATGTGCCCTAAATTCCACTTGTTATGAATACTTGATGCGGTTCGCAAATGATGATTTTTTTGCGAAAGTATAAAGTAAAGGAAACTCCATGGCAGCAACGATGACCATACCTGCGCCGGCCAAGCGCGCCATGACTGCGGAAGAATTCTGGCGGCTTGCGCAGCATAGCGACTACAGAGGCGAACTCATTTTCGGGGAGGAGCATCCATTGGCGCCTGCCGGTTTTGATCATGGAAGAATGCTAGTGGAGTTGGCCGCATTGATCTGCGCACATGTCAAGAAGAAGCGGCTGGGCGTTGTCAACTCGGACGTTGGGTATGTGCTAACTCGCAACCCTGACACCATCCTTGCGCCTGATATTGCCTTTGTTTCCAAAGAACGCCTTGGACAGCTAGGCGATCCCTCCCGCTTTTCGGAAATTCCTCCCGACTTGGCGATAGAGATCATTTCTCCTTCGGACACCTATGCCGCTACCAAAGACAAAGCGGCGATTTACCTGGAAGCCGGAGTCCAAGAAGTCTGGATCGTGAATCCCCGGCGGAAAACTATTGAAGTCATGCGCCCATCGCAAACCATCGAAATTCATCGCGTTGGCGAATTCATCGAAACGCCCCTGCTGCCAGGATTTCGCCTGTCCCTCAGCGAGATTCTTGACTAGCGATCATCCCATGGAAGACATCCGCATAGACAGCCATAAGATGATGTATCATCCCGACCGCGTGGCAAGCTGGCTTCGCGACGGGACGGCCACGCCGATCTATATGGAGATCAGCCCGTCGGGGGCGTGCAACCACCGCTGCAAGTTCTGCGCAAAGGACTTTGTCGGCTATAAGCCTACCTATCTCGATGGCAGCCGCCTGGCCTCCTTTCTGCAAGAGATGGCCAAAGCGGGGCTGCGCAGCGTCATGTTTGCCGGCGAAGGCGAGCCGTGCCTGAATCGCGACATCGCCCACATGGTTCGCGACGCCAAAGCCGCCAATCTGGACGTCGCCATGACCACCAACGGGTCGCGCCTGATCGAAGCGGGAATCCCGCAGATCGTGGATTTATTCACGTGGATTCGCGTCAGCATGAACGCCGGGACGCCGGAAACGTACGCGAAAATTCACGGTGTCAAGGAAACGGAATTCGGGCGCGTTCTCGAAAATCTGCGTGCGCTGGTCAAGGCGCGCAACGAACACGGCGACACGACGATCGGCGTTCAGGCGATTCTTCTTCCAGAAAATGAAAACGAGCTCGCGCAACAAGCTGAAGTCGTGCGTGAAATCGGCGTGGATTACTACACCGTCAAGCCGTTCAATTATCATCCCAAGAGCCGGAATGACCCCAACGGAAGTTACGCCTCATGGGAACCGTCCGATATCGAAGGATTAGCCATCGCGCTCGGGCGGCTGGAAACGGAAAAATTCCGCGTCTTGTTCCGCAGCCATGCCATGGACAAAGTGATGGGCAAACGCCGGACCTATCGCTGCTGTCACGCCCTGCCGTTCTGGGCGTATCTGGACTCGGAAGGCAGTTTGTGGGCTTGCAGCACTTTTCTGGGCGATGAGCGATTCTGCTACGGCAACATGAACCAGCAAAGCTTCGAACAGATGTGGAACGGCGAACGCAAGAAGGCGCTCTTTGCGGACTTGGAGAAGAACATCAACGTGGAAGAATGCCGCTGGGGATGCCGCATGGACGAGATCAATCAATATCTCTGGGAACTGAAACATCCCGGACGGCACGCCAACTTCATATAATAGCTGCACAATCACCACGCATAGCGAGACTCACTTCGAGTTTCGACCATGCATGAATGACTTAATTGATTCGATAATTTGTCTGCCGGATCTGCCAGGTGAAGAATCTCCGGTGTTTGTCGGCCCTAAGTTGACCACGATAGAGTCTGGAAATTCCCTTATGCAACCATCTCTGGGGTAAAATGGGATATTTTGTTCATTTATGCGTTCCAAGCCTTTTGAAACCAAGAGATTGCTAGGCCTTTTGAACTTAAATCCATAATAATCCATGAAACAATAGAACTCCTGATGGTGAGATTTGCCAAATAGTGCTGAGCCATTGTTACGACTTGTCAGTACATATTTGGGCAGGAACTTTAGCTTCGGATTTATTATATCTCCTCGCAAGTTGTCATAACGGGGTGGTTCTCCTATAAAAACAACAGGTTTCACGCTGTTTTTTCCACAAACCTTCTCGATTTCCTGCGCGACATTGATAAAATTGATCCGGTCCATCTCAAAACGATGAAAGTCATTGTAAAACCAGAGGCTCAGGTCTCGTGCCTGCCAATAAATCACAAAAAATAAAATCATATTCATAGCGAGCATCATTCTAGATTTCTCTCGCAAGAGAACGCATGAGAGCATACCAATGAATGCCACGAAGACGGCAAACGACTGACAGGCCCTGTAGGGTGTAGCTTCTCCTTGAATCAATGAGAGCGCCAAGTTCGAGAACAAAAGCCCGGCGAATAAAATCAATGGGACAGTGGATTTGTATTTTTTTCGCATCAGAACTGCAAAGAGCAAAGCCAGCACACAAGCCACTACAAACGAAAATACAGGTTGATAAAATAAGGAGTTGTAAAAAAACCAATAAGCAATCCCGGCCAGAAGTTTAGCGAGTAGTTCTGCCAAGGTACCGTCTTTGCTTAGCCAAAGAATTTGATTGGAAGCGCCGCCGTGTTCTGCGTACGACAAGTGCATGATCCTGAGTACCGATAAAGAAATCACTGTCTTCAGCGCGACAGCAAAGAAGAGCAACAGGCAATACCGGAAAAGCAGGCTTCCATAGACCTTTATACTCTTCTCCAAGTTCTCGTTAAATATGAAACATAAAAGCAGAACACAGAATATTCCACAAAGAAACACGGCTGCGTAGCTTTCATACCCGGCAATAGCCGTCGCCAAAAGCAGTACTGAGAGAAGCGAAGCCCATCTAGTTGCTCCTTTAATAATCGCTTCATAAGATAAGATCATCGCCAAGCCTGTTAGCAAGTAGCCAACACCTAGGCCAAAACTTACACCAACCCAAATAAATATCTCACTTATCAACGGATAAGAAATGAATATGAGTGAAAATGAAATGAATTCATTTCTTCGAAGTTTGTTATTACTCGCTTCTCTGAGCAAGACAGTCCATGTTATAGCTGCCGCACATAATAAAAGCACTCCTATGAAATCGCCGAAGAAAGGCTGTACCAAGTAAGGCCCAAATAGTACGTTCCAAATAGCGCTCCCCCAGCGTCCCTGCGCCAAAAAGTCAGCAGTGACGCCTGAATATTCATAAGACATGAAAACATCATCTTGGCTAATCGAGAAGTTTGTAAGCGTAAACCCATATGCTGAAATCGCGACGAGAGCTAATAATACCAGATAGAGTTTCTCGGTTCTCAAAAACTCAATAAATATGGCCTTGTACTTACTGTAGATCAGTATCATTTTCGTCAACCTTTTAGTAGATATGATCCCAAACGTATGAGAGGCAAAACATTAGGAATTGCCGAGAAAATTTAGAAATTGAGAACGGCCTCGATCACTTTGTCTTGATCCACATCGGTTAAATGGTTGAAGAACGGCAAGCGAAGAATCCGGTCCGCAACGTCTTCCGTCACTGGGCACTGTCCCTGCTTTCCTCCGAAGCGCGCGCCCATCTCTGACAAATGCAAGGGCTGATAATGGAAGACAGCCAAAATGCCCTGTTTCTTGAGGTGCTCAATAAGCGCTTGCCGTTCTCCGTGCTTGGACGCCCAATCAGACAACCCTTCCGCGTAGCGCCGCCAGATATTGGCGCGTTTGGCTTGGATTGTTTCGATGGCTTCTAATTGCGCAAGAAGAAAGGCAGCGAGAATATCCGATGGAACATAACTGGACCCAATATCCACCCAAGTATATTTGTCAACCTGGCCACGAAAGAACCTCATGCGGTTCGTGCCTTTCTGGCGCAATACCTCGGCTCTTGCGATCAGCTCTGGATCGTTTATCAGAATCGCCCCTCCTTCACCGCAGGAGACGTTTTTTGTTTCATGAAAACTCAACGTCGCCATTGCCCCGAAGGTACCGAGCAATTTACCTCTATAGCGCCCCAACAAACCGTGCGCATTGTCTTCGATTACGGTCAGACCGTGTTCTCCTGCAAGCCGCATGATTGAATCCATTTCACAACCGACACCGGCATAGTGCACTGGGACAAT
>JAPLSP010000560.1 GCA_026398575.1 Candidatus Sumerlaeota bacterium
CCAAAAGCTGGCGCCGCTCCAACCCGCATGAATATACTTTTCCTACATGAGAATTTGCGATGAATTTATGTGATCGTAATTTCGAATATGAGTACTTAGCCTCCCCCGATCCAGGCGGCGTCTGGCCGCCCTCGCCGCCACTCGCCGCGCTCGATCGCGCGTTTTTGATCGGCATTGGCGGCGTTGGGATGAGCGCCATCGCTGCGGCCCTGCTGGCGCGCGGACTTCGCATCAGCGGGAGCGACGCGCGTGAAAACGATTTCACGGGGATGGCGCGCGCCCGGGGCGCCCGCGTCTGCATCGGGCACGCGGCCGCGAATCTGGCAGACGCAGCCGGCGTGGTCGTCTCCAGCGCTATCAAGGAAGACAATCCCGAGCTGCGCGAGGCGCGCCGCCGAGGGCTTCCCGTCTGGCATCGCTCGCAGGCGCTTCAGGCGCTGATGGACGTTTCGCGTTCCGTGGGCGTGGCCGGATGCCACGGCAAGACAACGACCACGCTGATGACCGGCGCGGTTCTGGAAGCGGCGGGAATGAATCCGACCGTGCTGGTGGGTGGATGGGTTCCGGAATACAAGGGCAGCGCGCGCATCGGAGCGGCGGACCTGGTCGTCGCGGAAGTGGACGAGAGCGACGGCTCCTTCATCAATATCCGCCCGCGCGTCTCCATCGTCACCAATGTGGACTTCGACCATCCGGATCATTTCGCCGACATGGATCAGGTCCGGGCGGAGTTTGTGAATTATATCAATCAGACGCCGGCGGATGGCGCCGTGGTCCTGGACGCGGATGACGCCGGCACGGCGCCCATCGTGTCGCGCCTGATTCCGCCTGTGTTGCGATGCAGCCTTCATGATAGCGCCGCGGATCTTTACGGGCGGATTGTGAGTCTGGGCGCGGGCGAGGCGCGGTTCGAGGTGCGCTGGCGCGGGCGCGATTGCGGCGTGGCGCATCTGAACGTGGGCGGCGCCCATAACGTCAAGAACGCCATGCTCGCCCTGGCCGCCGGCTTGTGGCTGGGCGCCGATGCGAGCTTATGCCTGGCGGGCCTGGAAGCGTTCCGGGGGGTGCGCCGGCGTTTCGAGTTGCGCGGCCGGGCAAGGGGCATTAGCATTTATGACGACTACGCGCATCATCCGCGCGAAGTCGCCGCGACGCTTTCCGTGGCCGCGAAGGCGCGCGAGGAAAAAGGCGGACGCGTGTGGGCGATCTTTCAGCCGCATCGCTATACGCGCACGCAGGCGCTCTTCAGCGAATTCGGCGCCGCCTTCGGCGACGCCGACGCTGTGATCGTCACGGACGTTTATGCGGCAGGCGATGAGGCGATTCCCGGCGTCAGCGGCGCGCTGGTGGCCGATGCGATCCGCCGCGCCGGCCATCCGGACGTGGCCTATTGTCCCCGGTTGCAGGATGTATGCGATCGGATCGTTCCGCTGGCGCGGGAAGGCGATCTGATTCTGACCCTGGGCGCCGGAGATATTACAGGGTTGGGGCCCATGCTGCTGCAGGGCCTTGAACCGCAAGAATGTAAAATGAGAAATGAGAAGAAACTAATGTAAAATGTAAAATGAGAAATGAGAAATGAGAAATGAAAAACTCTCTTTGCGAATTTCTCTGTGTCTCGGTGTCTCTGTGGTGAATTATAAAAAGGATCCACGATTCATTTGCTAAGGCTTAGACAAATTTCATCCGCGATCTCATTTTCAATTTCTCATTTCTCATTTTGCATTTTACAGTAAGTTGTCTCATTTCTCATTTCTCATTTTGCATTTTACATTGAATATTTTATTATTGTATGTTTGGCTTTCATAAAAATAGGGACACGCTCATTGCCAGCCAGAAAGTCAAAGGGCTGGGCGTGCGGCGATTGATTCCGGCGGGCGTCTTTCTGCTGAAAGTCGTCTGCGGCGTCCTGATCCTGTCTGCGACCGCCAGCGCGCTGCTGGCTGCCGGCGTCGTGGGCAAATCTTTTTATTATTTCGTCGCAAAATCCGATTACTTCGAGCTGTCGCACTTGGATATCTCTCCCGATATCAGCGACGAAGTGCGCGAAGAGATCATCGAGCTTTCCGGCTTGAAGGTCCATAACAGCGTCAATCTGCTGCGCTTCAACGCCGAGCGCGCGCGCCAGGCGATCCTGACCCATCCCAAGATCCGCGCCGCCACGGTGAGCAAGGTATATCCGCGCCGCGCCGTCATCCAGGGCCGCGAACGCGAACCGGTTGCCATCGTTTGCTCCGGCGGATTTTTCCTGATAGACGAGGAAGCCAACGTTCTGAGCGTGGCGGACAACAAGGCCCTGGCTTCGGGCTTTCCTTTTATCACCGGGGCGGCGCCCGAGCGCATGGCGGCGGGCCGGCGCATCGCGGCGCCCTATATGCTTGACGCGCTGAATGTCTTGATGGCGCTGCGGCGCGCGGACCGCGAGCTGTTGGCGCTGGTTTCCGAAATCCAACTGGACGCGGTCAAAGGCGTCACGCTGATCCTGAAAGGCGGCATGGAAGCGCGCCTGGGGACGGAGGACCCAAGCCGGAAACTGCCGATGGTCAGCTTTTTCGTCAAGCAGCATCCGGAAATCAAACGCTATGAATATCTGGACCTGAGATTCGAAAACCAGATGATATTCAAGGCCAGGGAGCGATCGGCGCAATGAAGTCGCGCATTCGAAGGCCGGAGGTTTTCACCGGCCTGGACATCGGCACCACCAAGATCGCCTGCATCATCGGCATGCACGACGCGGAACGCAACACCATCCGCGTCCTGGGCATGGCTTCGCAGCCGTCGCATGGCCTCAAGCAGGGCATGGTCCAGGATATTGACAAAACCATCGAGGCGATCCAGCAGGCCGTTCATAACGCGAAAAAAATCGCCAACACGGACGCCACCAATATCTTCGTCGGCATCGCCGGCGAACACATCTCGTGCCGCGAATGCACGGCGTCCGTGGATATCTCGAACTCCGAGCGGGGCGTTACGGAAGTGGACGTCAAGCGGGCGCTCGCGCTGGCCCGCCCCGGCGACATCCCTCCGGGATTCGAGCCGATCCAGGTCATTCCAACCGAATTCATCTGCGACTTGCAGGGGGGCGTCGTCAATCCCGTCAATGTGCGCTGCTCGAAGCTGGGCGTCCGTGTCCTTGCCATCATCGCCTCGGTCAACGCCTCGAACAACATCCTGCATTGCGTCAATAACGCGGGTCTGAAAGTCAGCGAACTGGTGCTGCAATCGCTGGCCTCCTCGATGGCCGTCCTCTCGGATGACCTGAAGGATCTGGGCTGCGCGCTGATTGACATCGGCGGCGGGACCACGGATATCTCCGTCTTTTATCGCGGCTCGATCCGATACATCGCCGTCATCCCCGAAGGCGGCGACGGCGTCACGCGCGCCGTGGCCGAGGGGTTGGGCGTTGTGCGTTATGACGCCGAAAACATCAAGAAGCGCTTCGGACACGCCCGCGCCGATACGGTGGACCCCGAAGAGAGAATCGAGGTCGTCGGTCTGCTGCGCAAGAATCGCGTTCCGGTCCGGCGGCGCGACCTGGCCGCCATCATCGAAGACCGCATGGAAGCCTTGCTGATGAGAGCGCGCGAAAAACTCGCCGCGCAAAACCTGCTCGATAATCTGCACGCCGGCGTCGTCCTGACCGGCGGCGCCGCTCTGACCGAGGGACTGATCGAACTGGCCGAGCGCGTTTTCGACAAGCCGGTCATTATCGGCGTTCCGCAGGGCCTGCTCGGCGTCAGCGGCCAGATCGCTTCGCCCATCTATTCCACGGGCGTCGGTCTGGTGCAGTATGGCGTTTTATGCGCCAGCAAATACGATGGCCGCCGCGGTCGCGGCGACTGGTGGCGCGACGTTTTCAATCGTTGGTTCCAGAAATATTAATGCCGCGATGAACGCGCCTTGAAATCGGACGCCAAGGTTAGTACTCATATTCGAAATTGCGTTCTCATAAATTTATCACAAATTCTCATGCAGAAAAAGTAGATTCATGCGGATAGGAGCGGCGCCAGCTTTTTGTGTGCGGTTGCTTGCTGCCCCTTTATCTACGCCTATCGTAAAGCCACATCGAAGCAAAAGCGGCAGCAAGCATCCGCACTCCAAAAGCTGGCGCTTGCCTTTATCGCATTAGCTTCAGCTTTGTTGCCCGATGGAATGTGACGAACTTGTTAATTATTGGATTCCTCCTATGGCTCAATCCTGGTCGAAAAAAATCCGCAAGATGACACGGCCCGCGCGGCACTGGCTGCTCTGGCGGACTGCGATATCCGTGGATTGGCTCATCGGACATTTGCCCGAATACGTTGCGCTGCGACTGGGCGCGACGCTGGGATGGCTCGGCTGGATCTTCGACCGCCGCGACCGTCGTCTGGCGCTCAAACACCTGAAAGAAGCCTTCGGCGAAGGAATGGATGAAGTCCGCCGCCGCTGGGTGGCGCGTGGCGCGTTTATGAATCTAGGCCGCTGCGCCGCCGAAATCTGCCTGGCGCGCCGACGCGGGCTGGACTTCATCCGCGAACGCTATACCATCAGCGGCGACACAGACAAAGTCCGCGAATGCATCGAGCGCGGACAGGGATTCATCTTCGTGACGGCGCATCTGGATAATTGGGAATTGCTGGGCGCGGCGGCCGTCGCGCTTTTGAAGGCGCCGATGATGCCCGTGGCGCAGATACAATCCGACAGCATGATTGACCGCTGGCTCAACGAAACGCGCCGGCAATTGGGCATGAGAATTCATACCCGCGGACAGGATGCGCGCGCCCTGCTGAAAGCCCTGCGCGAAGGCGCCGCCGTCAGCGTCCTGCTCGACCAGGACACCAGCGGCGCCGGCTGCTTCGTCCCATTCTTCGGCAAGCCCGCCTTCACCCTCACCGGCCCGGCTCTGTTGGCGTTGCGCACCGGCTCGCCCGTCTTCATGGGCTTTTCCTGGCGCAACCCCGATGGCCGCACCCACCGCATCCGCGTAACCGGCCCCATCGAACTTCCGCCCCCTGCCCGCGAAGCGGAACTGAGCAACCGAGAAGCTGAATGCAGCGACAGCGGAGTGAAGCGCTGCAACGCCGAACCGAAAACCGAAAACCGAAAACCGAAAACCGACGACCGCGAATCGCAAGCCCGCGAGCTCACCCGCCTCTTCATGTCCGAAACTGAAAAAGCCATCCGCGAAGCCCCCGAACAATGGGTCTGGTTCCACAAGCGATGGAAGCATCAGCCCGAGACTGAAGAGGGAAATTCGCAGCAATCAGTGTAAATTGTTGGCAAGCCTTTTCCTGCGCAATTATACAGTCACCACAGAGACACCGAGACTCAGAGAAATGCGACTAGAAATACTCTTTTTGAATTTCTCTGTGTCTCGGTGTCTCTGTGGTGACTTTATGAAAACTCGACAAAGGAAGCGCTCCTTTTGGAGGCATTGCCGGGAGTCATGATATGGGAGTACATAGACCCAAGGCGCCGCCGGTTCGACCAAGACAAGGCGCTCTCCTATCTCCGAGCTTATGGAGAGTGCCTCGGACAAATCCATAGCCTGCCTATGGAATGGCCGCCGCAGAAGCGCTCCAAACTATACGGCTTCATTGGAGAGGAAGACGTTGAGGACGCCCGCTTTCAGCAACTCGTCTCATGGCTGCAATCCCACGCCACGGCGCGCGACCTTCGGACGTTCGTTCACGGCGATCTCAACACCGCGAGCGTGCTTTTCCAGGACGGCAGCGTCTCCGGAGTTGTGGACTGGGAATTCGCCGGCAGCGGATGGAAAGAGTATGATCTTGCCTGTATGTTGCGCGCGAGAACGGCCTTCCTCAACACCTCAGCTGACCGCGACGCCATTCTGTGCGGATACCGCCTCCACTCATCCTACGACCCCGCCGTGCTGCAATGGCGCGAGGCGTTTGCAGTCTGAGTGATGAACTTGGCGCCATGTTTATTGATTGAGACGGGCATGTCTTCCGACAGGACTTCGATCCCCCGTTCCTGAAATCTGCGCTGGATCGCGCGGCCAAGGGATTTCGGCATGACGCGCCGGCACAAGTATTCGCCGGGAAAAATCATGCTGACGCGTACCTTGTTGATCTGGAGCGCGGCAGCGACTTCCGATCCGATGAAACCGCCTCCGATCACAACGGCGGACTTGCCCTCCGAAGCCTCCTGGCGAAGGCGGAGAAAATCATCGAGGGAGCGGAAGTAGCAAACGCCTTCGCTCCGCGCGCCCGGAATGGGCAGCGACAGCGGCGCGCCGCCGGTTGCCAGCAGGAGCTTCTCGTAAACCAAAGTTTCTTGCTCAAAGGCGGGCGGTGATAAGGATAATGATTTTCTGAAGTGAGGATGACGACTGAGCCTTCCTTATCCTGCTCGCGAATCGCTTCGACGGCCGAGACGCCGGCCAGGCCGCCGCCAACGATGAGGTATCTTGCCCTGTTCTTATCCGTTGTCATTTTCAGTTCCCCCTTTCCCCTCTACCATTAATTCTATATTGCTGCGGGCAACACGCCAACCTAAATCGGCTTGGCGCCAAAGGGTAGGCCGCTCCGCTCCGCCGGGCGGCCATAGCGCGCCGAGGCCGCCCGACGGAGCGGGACGGCCTACCATCCGACGTTTCTCCTATGTGTTTGGGGTGAGAGTTTCGTTGCCAAATCTGGATTGGCGCGCAGGTTATTTATGCGTGAAGACGAGGAAGCGCTTGTCTATTGCCGCGCGGACATCGCCGCCAAGGAAAAAGGACGACACCTTTTCGGGCGCCAGGCGCGCCTCGCCGAAGATGCCGAGCAGGTGCGAATGCGACGGCAGGCTGAGATCGTTGGGATCGGCCGTGGCGATCAGCTGGATTCCGCCCCGATAATTGGGGGCGCCGCTTTCGTCCGTGCCGGCGATGAAAACGCCATAGACGCCCATTTGGCCATAGACTAGCCGGATGTTTCCCGCGCGAGTGGAGACCACCATCTGGTAAGCGGAACTGGGCACGAATTGAGGCATGGCGGCTGGCTGCAGCGGCAAAGCGCCCGGATCGGAGGCATCGGTGTTCAGCAGCAAAGGCAGCTCCGATTCGAATCCAACAATTCCTCCGATGTAGGATGTTACGCTTTTCTCACGCCAGGCGATGATCTGCGCCGAGATTTGTGAAATGCCGTTCAATGCGCTGATCTCTTCGCATTTGACGTCGCCGCCGATCAGGCTGGCGTTCAGTTTTCCTGTCCCTGCGAATAGCGACTGCACGCGTAAATCCGCCGGAATGGCCCATATCCCGCCGCTGAACGTCAGCAATTGGCCGGTTCCGCGGATTTGCGCCAAGTCGGCGCTGATGGTTTCGGGTGTGATCGGTCCTCCTAAAGAAATGAGAGAGCGGACTTTTCCGGCTTGCAGGATACTGGCGCCGGCGGAGGGGTTGATGGCTTTGCCATTGGCGATCTGGGTTACGCGCGCCAGCGAACCGACGCCGCCAAGACTGACGCGGACGTCCACGGTTTTCGGCTTTTTGTATTTACGCGTTTCCACCCTCAGTAGCTTGGCGCCCTGAGGCGTGACCAGGCTTTCAAGTATCACGCCCGTCAGCCGGATGTTCATTGCGCTTCCGGCCAGCGTCGAAATGATCTTCGCCAGCGCGTACGTTGGCGCGGTCGCGTCTATGGCGTTGGCATAGCCGATCATGCGCGCATTGCCGATCACGCCGGCGCGCGTCTGCCAGACGTGACAGTCTTTCGCTGTCAGCGCGCGGATGCGTCCGTCCACCTGCAGGCTTACGATTTCCACCGTGGTGAATATTTTATTGAAGCTGCCGTCGGAAGAGACCATGGGAATCGGTTCGGCGCCGGGCAATCCATTCGCCGGTTTGATGCTCAGGGTGTCCCGCTCGCCGCCGCCGCGAATGAACAATCCCTGGGTGGTCATGAATGCGGTAAGATCGGGAACGCGCCGTCCATTGCGCGTGTAAACGATTTTGTAGAGATCCCAATGCGCCGGCGTCTGCGGCGCGACGGTCAGCTTCCAGGACGCGTCACCCGAGCCGAAGATGTTCGTCGCGCGGATGGCAATCAGCAAAGGGCTGCCCTGAAGGTAGAGCGCATTCCACGCCACGATTCCGGTGGCCGGGTCAATCGTCATCCCCATTGGATAATTCACCAGCGACCACGAGGTCGGCGTGACGCCGGCGCCGCGTTCGAGCGTGGGGCGGGGGCTGGTGTAGGCATTCCCCAGCGTGATCGTATCATCGGAGATCGGCGCGACGGTCGGCGGGAAATTATAACTGTCATGAATGGTTACCGAAGCCGTGCTCGGCGCCAGGACGAGATATGTGGTATCCGTCATAATTTCCAGGATGGCTGTCTCATCTCCTTCATAGGAATCGTCATTGAGAGGAAGGACATAGACCGGGGCCGACATGGCGCCGGCCGGAATGACGACTTGCAGCGGAATGGTGGTATAGTCCACGCCGTTGACGGCTGTTCCGGACAGCGCCAGACGCACGGTCACGGATGAGGTTGTTTCCAGGGATCGGAGCACCTGGAAAACGCCGATGTCATCGCCCGATTCCGAGGCGATTGGGTCTGTGGCGATGACGCTGATGATGGGCAGATCAATTTGCGAGACGGCGCCGGCCAGATCGGCCTCGGCGGCGGCGCCCGCTACGCGAGGCTGGGCTTGCGCCAGGATGAGGAGGGCGGCGGCGCCCAACGAAAGACGCAGGAAACGAGACAGCATGGAAGGATTCTCCTTCGGGCAACGAGAGGATGAGGAACAGAACAGGAACTGGAACAGGAATGCTGCATGGTCATTCTTTCAGTCGCAGGGTCAATCTTTCTCCCGCAAGACCACAAGCGTATGTATTCATAGAGCGTCAAGCCCGCCCCAGTCAAGCCAATTTGGGGGTTGGTTCGATCTGGCGGCGTTTGTAGTTCCGCCTTTAGGTGGCGCTCGTAGTCCCATCTTTAGATGGCGCTTGTAGTTCCTGAGTTCGTAGTTCCGCCTTTAGGTGGCGCTCGTAGTTCCCAATTCATTGGGTCCCAGTCCAATTTCGCTTGCATAGGCTCCAGGATCGCGTTACATCCCGTGGGGCGTAACGCCGCACGCCTCGCGCGCCTGAACAAGATGCGATCCTCGTTCCCCTTATTCACATGAATCCCATCCCCAACGCATCCCACCGCGTTCACTCACAAATACCGATGCGATTTCAGAGCATGCTTGCAAGGCTGGCTTCAATTTTGGCTTCATTCCTGTCGTCATGTCGCGCTGCCTATTCGCGCGAGAATCTGCGTCTGTTCGTCCGGATGTTTTTTCCCGGCGCCTTTGGAGCGCCAAACGTGCGCGTATGGCGTCCGGCGGCGCGGCAAATCTTTTTGCGATTTGCGATTCTTTGCGCTGCCAGCGGCGCCGCAGGCTATCTCAGCATCTTAGTCGCCGATGACAGGTACTTGAATATCACAGGTTGCTTTTTGGGAACCGGCGCATATTGGTATTTGCCGACGAGCGATTCGCTTCCTATGATCGTTTGGGCCGGTCTCTGCGCTTGGTGGGCGTGCGCAGATTTGAAGCAGCGCGCCGTCTGCGGGCAATTGGATGAACTGCGGCTGACGCCAATTAATAAACAGGATTTTGCTCTTTCAATAGCGGCGCCGGCGCTGCGGCCTTTTTTATGGATGGCGCTCCTGGGCGCCGCAGCGGGGGTATGCTTCATCCTTTGCAGCTATCTTGGCGATCATTACCTTATTTTGAGCAAGAATGTCTGGTTTATTGGCCTGTGCGGGATATCAGCCTCGGCGGGGATTGGTTTTTGGCATGCTCAAGGCCGCATGTCGCGCTTGGTATTTGCCGCGGTACTTGTCGCGTCGCTAAGAGCCCGTCTTAAAATAAGTATCTCACTCTATGCGTTGGTTCGGGCAGATTATGTAGTTCCATTCGCCATGAAATGAGTCGCTTTGAATATTTA
>JAPLSP010000622.1 GCA_026398575.1 Candidatus Sumerlaeota bacterium
CGCCTCCCGTCGTGGGTCGAATCATAGGGCGGCGAAGCTACCTTAAGCACCCCTCCAGTTTTTGGGGAGTATTATATAGTGGTAATATTATTATATTCTTATTATGCTCTATTATTATCTGCATCACTCTAATAGATGCCTCGGGTGGCAATTCTACAGCCGATTTGCTTTATAATACATCTCGGGCAAGATTCTATGTGGATCTTGCATCTCAATATTCGCCCTATGACTTAGGTTCATTTTCCAAGAGCCAAAGCGATCATGAATCGTATTCCAATATAGCTAGGAAGTTTAGTTTTTGCTCAGAGGTTGATTATTATTTCACATCATTTTATTGGGCTATTGCGGCAAAAATGAACAACCAGATGGCGGAGGCAAGAAAATGGGTGGAGAATGGCACGAAGGCAGGCGCGGATGATCCTGAATTCCTGTTCGAGGCATATGGCATTTTTTGTATAGGGGATTCAATGTTTAAGCAAGTGGCAAAAGCATACTTAGATAAAGAGGCCATCATTTCCCCATTGAGTCCAGCTGCCAGGCGTCGGGATAGTGTGCTTTCAGATGAGATAACCAATTTTGATCCAGGCCGACTGCCACCTAGGATAGGCAAAAATCCCACTTTTTTCGAAGAAAGCAAATCAGTTTCGAATTTATACTTTGAGATGGGTCTTCTAAGGCCATGTATAGATGTGCTAGTGGAAGCCAGTTATCATTCTCCGGATGATAATACTTACTCAGACAGATCCCAATTGTGGCAAAAAGTCGCTGAATTAGAAACTGAAGATAGACAAACATCATTGGCAATTCGGGCTTGGCTCAAATCTGTATTCAACGATAGAACTACATCGGAAATTGCTTTAGGAAAAGTCAGGGATTTGCTAGATGGCGATGCCTACAAGAATGCTCCAACATTAAGGCCTATAAAATGGAATATCGCAAGTGTCATTACAATTTCAAATTTCTACCGCAAAAGCAATCTTCATCCTTTTGCGATGAATTTAATCCGTCAAGCTCAAGAAACGCTTCATGATAATATGTTGGAGAAAGAGATGAAGATAGCCAAAGAGGAATGGGATCAAATAGTGAAGCAATACATCCAAACATATGGCCGCCGAACGGGTACCTATTATTTTTTTGGCATTAGCGCTAAAGACGTGAAAGACTGGAGTCAGGTCCATATTCCGCGCCCAAGCGATACTTTCTGGAAGCCATCCATAATGCCAAAGTCTTTGGGGCATTGAAAACGCAATGCGATTTTTCCCTGTTGTAGGCCAAATCATGATCACATGTTTGCTATAGTACTTGGAGAAGCCGCAATATAATGCTCTCACGAGCGACTAAGAAAAAAGGGCGCTCCTTTTGATGGTTTCAATGCCTCTGTCTATGGGTCAGCCTGCTTTTTTTGCATCGCCTGACATGCGGCGCAGGATGTCCCAGTAGGCGCCGCGGGCGCCGTTGCGGATGGCGGTGGCGAGGGCGCGGTCCACGTAGAAGATCGGGCGCAGCAGGTTGTCGTTGTTTTGTGTGGCGCCGTGCAGGTTGGGATTTGCGGACAATGGGCCTTGCGAGCGCACAAGAGCGGCCAGCGGGGTTCGGGGATAGACGCGCACGCCGCAGGATAATCCGGCGCGGTCGGGGTTGGCTTCGCGCGCCGCGTCAATCGCGCGCGCGATGCTCTCGCGAGTTTCTCCCGGCGCGCCCAACAGGAAATCGAACATCACCGCGATTCCGGCTTCGTGGCAGGCTGCGGCGGCTGTGCGCAACGATTCGGGGCCATGAGCGCGTCCGAGGCGGCGCAGCATGGCTTCGTCGGCATGATCCACGCCGAAGTTGATTCCGGCGCATCCGGCGCGCGCCATCAGCCGCGCCAGATCGGCGTCAAACGGTTCGGGAGCGTTGTATGCGTACCATTGCAGGCGCTCCCCAAGCCCAGATGCGATGAGCGCTTCGCAAACCGCGCGTGCGTGCGCCGGCGGCAGGTTGAATTCGCTGTCGCACAGGTGCAGGACGTCAACTCCTTGATCGAGCAAATCGCGGCATTCGTCCACGACGCTTTGCGGCGACCGCAACCGCGCGCGCGAGCCTTTGGCATGCGGCTCCGGGCAATAGAGGCAGCGCTGCGGGCATCCGCTTTTCGTTTCGATTCCCGCCTGTCCTCCTTCGGCAAAATAACGCGCGTTGTCCGACCAACGGCGGCTTGGAGCGGGTATCGCGGCGATATCGGGCGGCGCGGGAGCGACTTCAATGATTGCGCCGCTGTCATCGCGATAGACGGCGCCCGGTAAATCCGCAAGCGAACCATTTGCGCGAAGCAGCCGCAACATGCGTGGCAGCGCCACCTGTCCGTCGCCGGCAATGCCATAGCGCGCGCCCGTGAAAGACAATATCTCGCTGGGCGCGCACGAAAAGCCGATTCCGCCCAGGATCACCGGCGCCGGCGTCAGTTCCATGGCGCGCCGCGCGATGGCCGCCGTGCGTTCGAGGACGAAATCCTGGCTGGCGAAATAGGCGTCGTCAATATTGCGGAGCGACACGCCGATGGCTTCGGGGCGCGTTGAAGAGATGGCGCGCTCGAGTTCCGCTTCCCAATCCTGCGCGAATGCGAGATCGCACAACACCGGCGTGAAAGCCTCGCGCGCGGGACTGGGGGGACTCGCCACCAGGATGGTGGCGTTCCCAGTGGCGGCCCCGGTGGCGAAAGACTCGCGGGTGAGGGCGGCGGCTATATATTCCAAGCCCAGCGGGCCGATGGGCGGGTTCATGCGGTTGGGATTGACCAGAAGAACGACGGAATCAGGCATGGGGTTTATTCTTTCGAAGTTTTCGTATGTTTATTGCGGAGCGGGATTGGGCGCAATCCATTTTGCTGTGTGAGGATGATGACAAAATAATGTGTGACAAAATGATAAATGATTTTCCAGTTTGTCTTTTAGCGTTCATTAGCGTTTATCAGCGGTTGCCTATAGGTAGTTTTTCTTTGGTTGCAGCTAGCGTCAGCATCATCTGTCAGTAATTTCAGCGGCGATGACAAACCGCTAATAACCGCTTATGAACGCTAATAAATAACATAGAACCATCGCGAATACTCATGCCGGAAGAAAAGATTCATGCGGATAGGAGCGGCGCCAGC
>JAPLSP010000535.1 GCA_026398575.1 Candidatus Sumerlaeota bacterium
AATTCATCATTTTCTTAAGTCAACAGCATTGGCCTTCAGGCGGGGTGTAGGCAGAAACACTTTTTTTTTAGCGCGCTTCAGCGCGGCTTCTCGACATGCTTCAGCAACAAATCCGGTAGCCTTTGATCCTGTTAAAGAGTAGCTCCCGGATATTGCGCCTACTGGATGTATTGCGCCTATGAATGACTTGCTCATACTTCGAGACCTTGCCAAACAGTACACAGAAATCTGCGCTGCGCCGGAACAGCAAACCCGCCGCGGCTTGTGGCGGCGGCATAACAGCCTGAAGCCCACGCGGCCGCTGATCTACGCCCGCGCGTTTGCCTGGGCGGAGATGCCCGATTCGCGTTGCCAGTGCGAAGATGCGTTCTTTCGCCACTGCGAAAACTTTTTCCGTTATCACCTCTTCTGGAACTCTCTGAATGACGATTCCATTTTTGAACCGTGGGTTACGGTAGCGGCCGAGCATCGCTGCCAAGGCTGGGGAGTGGAAATCCATCGCCGCCGCTCGAACGCTCCCGGCGGGTCTTTCAAGGTGGACTATCCCGTCAAGCAGCTTGATGACGCGACGCGCCTGCGTTTGCCCTATCATGAGATTGACGAAGAGCGGACCGCCGAAAAAGCAAAGCGCCTGCAAGACGCCATCGGCGGCATCATAACCATCAATGTGGATCGTGGCCCTGCCTACCGGATGTGGACGGGCGACATCTCCTCGGACCTGGGATATCTGAGGGGCATTGAAAATATCATGACGGATATGATGGAGAATCCCGAGTGGCTTCATCGCCTTGTGAAATTCATGTCCGATGGCATCCTCCACACACATGAACAAGCCGAAGCCGCCGGCGATTGGAGCCTCTGCGCGCATCAAAACCAGGCCATGGCGTACGCCGAAGAGCTGCAGGACCCGGCAGCGAACGTCAATGGCGTGAAGCGCAGGCAACTATGGGGCTACATGGCCGCGCAGGAATTCACCGCCGTCTCGCCGGCGATGCACGAGGAATTCCTGCTGCAATATCAATTGCCGATCCTGAAAGAATTCGGCCTGGCCGCTTATGGATGCTGCGAAAACCTGACGCACAAAATCTCCATGCTCCGGCAGATTCCCAATCTGCGTCGCATCGCGGTATCGCCATTCGCCGATGTGGCCGAATGCGCCCATCAGATCGGACAGGACTACGTCGTTAGCTACCGTCCCAGCCCGGCGGATATGGTGGGCTATGGCTTCAATCCCGACCGCATACGGAAAATCCTAAGACGCGATTTAACGGCCTGCCGCGACTGCCATGTGGACATCACGCTCAAGGACGTCGAAACCGTCCAGAGCGACCCCGCCCGCGCCCGCCGCTGGGTGGCCCTCACGCGGGAAGTAATTGATGAAATCTGGAACTGAAAGCTAGCCAAAGAGATTTGCCTTCTTATGCGTAAACAGAATGCCCAATTCAAGCATGGCGGATGCAAGGAGATGCTCATTGGTGTTCATTCGTGTTTATTAGTGGTTCCTCAATGCCCACAAGCAACCACTAATAAACCCTAATGAACACTAAAAGACATCTTTCAATCCCATCGCTTTTTCATCGAAGAAAATACAGGCGCCGAGTCCGTCACTCATGTATCCAGGAAAGCGACGAACCAATGACCAGCCGCGAAATCGTTCTGGCAAATCTGAATCATGACAACCCACCGCGTCCCGGCATGAATTTTGACGGCGGGCGGATGGATGATTTCCTGTCGTTGGGGCCCGGGCCATCGCGCTCCTACACGCCCAAACGCTGGGTGGACGGGAACAAGGAATACTACGACGACGAGTGGGGCAATGTCTGGGCGCGCATGGTCGGCGGCAGCGTGAAGGGCGAAATTCATCAGGCCTTTCTTCCCGACTGGCGCCGGTTGGATGATATGCAGCTGCCCGACTACGACGATCCATCTCGCTGGGAAGAAATGCGCAAACGGTTTTCCCAAGAGAAGGACAAATTTCGTCTCGCCTGCATCGGAGGATGGATATTCGACAACGCGCGCTATCTGCGCAAACTGGAAATCTACCTGCTCGATATGCTGATGTATCCGGACGAGTTGCGGCGGCTGCACGCGGCGGTGGCGCGCGTCTATGAGGCCAAGATTCATGGCGCAGCCAAAGCAGGCGCCGACGGAATCGCCATCGGCGAGGACCTCGGCACACAGCGCGGCCTGCTCTTCAGCCCCGCGACCTTCCGCGAATACTTCAAGGACGAATACACGCGCCTTATGAGGATCGCGCATGACCACGGAATGAAGGTGCTCATGCACTCCTGTGGATTGAATTGGGACCTGCTCGACGATCTGATCGCGTGCGGCGTGGACTGTTTTCAGTTCGACCAGCCTGCGCTCTACGACATGCCCGCCCTCGCCGAAAAATTCAAACAGCGCAAAGTCGCGCTATGGTCGCCGGTGGATATACAAAAAGTTTTGCCAACCGGAAACCGGCAATACATCGAGTCGGAAACAGACCGCATGTTGCAGTTGTTTCGCGGCGGCCTGATCATGAAAAACTACCCGGACCTGCCAGGCATCGGCGTGAAGCCGGAGTGGGATATGTGGGCGTATGAGTGGGCGCTGCAGTTAATTGGCGTGCGAGACGGTTCGCTCAGGTAATGCAAGAAACAGAGCGCTGATACTCTCCCGCATCGTCTTCATCAAGAAGGCAAAATGAGATGGAACACTGCGTACAAGTATTGTATGCCGGTCATTGCTGAATTACTCAGTCATTTTTCCCATTGATTCCCAAAAACGTTTCGGCCAAATTGCGCCTTGTTTGGCGGAATTATATGGAAGTTCGCACGGAGACGCGGAGGCTTGAGTGGAAAACCCTCCGCGCCTTTGCGTCTCTATGCGAAAAAAAGGATATGCAATTGGAGTCAATGAATAGATCAGAGAATAACCCAGAGAATAGCCTAGAGAAAAGCGCAGAGAATAGTGGCGCCCCGGTCCTGATGTCCGGGAATGAAGCAATTGCGCGCGGCGCCGTTGAGGCGCGCGTGCGCGTGGGCGCCGGCTATCCCGGAACGCCTTCAACGGAAATTCTCGAAACGCTGGCGACGTATCCGGACGTCTATGTGGAGTGGTCGGTCAACGAGAAGGTTGCGCTTGAACTCGGCCTTGGCGCGGCGCTGGCGGGCGCGCGCAGTTTGGTCACCATGAAGCACGTCGGCGTCAACGTCGCCGCCGATCCTCTGTTCACAGCCGCCTATACCGGCGTCCAGGCTGGGCTGGTGATCGTCAGCGCGGATGATCCGGCGCTGCACTCATCGCAAAATGAGCAGGATAACCGCCACTACGCGCGCGCGGCCAAGCTGCCCATGCTCGAACCATCCGACTCCGACGAAGCAAGGCAGTTCACGCGGCTGGCCTTCGAGCTGAGCGAGCGGCATGATATTCCCGTCATGCTGCGGACCACCACCCGCATCGCGCATTCGAGCAGCCCCGTGCATCCCGAGCCGCCGGTAGCGCCATCCCAATCCCCCAAAGGCTTTCAACGGAACCGCACGAAATACGTCATGATTCCGCTTCACGCCGGACCCCGCCACGTGGATCTGGAACGCCGCATGGCGGAGATCGCGCGTCTGGCAGAGACCATCGAGATCAACCGTATCGAACCGGGCGATCCGGCGATTGGATTTGTGACATCGGGCATCTGCTATCAATACATAAAGGAAATCTTCCCCAACGCTTCGATCCTCAAGCTGGGCCTTATCCATCCGCTGCCCGAGGCGCTGATCCGCAAGTTCAGCCAGCAGGTCAAGCGGATCATCGTTGTCGAGGAGCTGGACCCCTTTTTTGAAGATCAGATCAAAGCGTGGGGCATTCCGGTCGAAGGGAAGAAATACTTTTCCAACATCGGCGAGCTGTCGCCGGGCGTCGTGCGCGACGCTTTGCAGCCCAATGCCGTAAAGGCGCCGCTCTCATCCAGCTACAAGCTGCCCGCGCGTCCGCCCGCCCTCTGTCCCGGCTGTCCGCATCGAACCGTATTCGGCATTCTCAACCGTCTCGGCTGCATTGTCGCGGGAGACATCGGCTGTTATACCCTCGCCGCGCTGCCGCCTTTTTCCGCCATGGATACCCAGATGGACATGGGCGCCGGCATCACGATGGCGCAGGGCATGGAGATCGCCGGCGAGAAGAACGTCGTGGCCGTGATCGGCGATTCCACATTCGCCCATTCCGGCGTCGCGGGACTCATGAACGCGGCCTATAACGGGCGCAATGAATTGATCATCGTGCTGGATAACGGAACGACGGCCATGACCGGACTCCAGCCCAATCCGCTTTCGGGCGAACGCATCCGCGGCGAACCGGCCGTCGCGCTGGATTATAAGTTGCTCGCGGGCGCGGTCGGCATTCCGGAAGACAGGGTCCGCATCGTGAACGCTTATGATCCGCCGGAGGTTGAGAAAGCCATTGTCGAGATGAAAAGCGCGGGCAAGCTGGCCTTGCTGGTGGTCAAAGGTCCATGCCTTATTCTTCGGCGGAGGAAAAAGGCATGAACGACACACGCAACATTCTATTGGTCGGAGTCGGCGGACAAGGCATCATCCTCGCCAGTGACATCCTGACGCAAGCCGCCCTGAACGCGGGTTTTGACGCCAAGAAGAGCGAAATCCACGGTATGAGCCAGAGGGGCGGGTCCGTATTCAGCCACGTGCGATTCGGCGCCCGGGTTTTTTCTCCCGTCATTCCCGAGGGGACGGCCGATCTCCTCGTCGCCCTCGAGGAGATGGAGGGCCTGCGGTGGCTTCGCTATTGCGGTCCGCAGACGGAATTGATCATAATGAAGCTGCGCATCAATCCGGCCAACGTTCAGGCGTATCCCGATGGCGTCGAGGACGAACTCCGGCGGCTGTTCGGAAATGCCCGGACAATTGACCCCGCGCAATTGATCGAGCAGTGCGGAGGGAAAAAATTCATCAACACGGCGGTTCTGGGCGTTGTGGCGACTCGCCTTGGATTTCCGGAAAAAGCCTGGCGCGACGCCGTGGATAAGCTCTCGCCGGCCGGCACGGCGGACCTGAACTGGCGGGCCTTCGAGGCCGGACGCCGATATCGCTAAGTGCTTTGAATCACAAATTCAGTGACAAGGCTATGAGATCGTAATTTCGAATATGGGCACTATGGAGCCACCCTATGATCTGGAACAAGCGCTACGAGACCATGAAGCGGCCCGAGCTTGCGGAACTGCAGATCGAACGCCTGCGGGAGCTGGCCGGCCGCCTCTATGAGCGGACGCCGTTCTATCGCGAAAAGATGGATAAGAACGGCATAAAACCGGGGCGCCTCAAACGCATCTCGGACATCAAACACCTGCCGTTCACGACCAAGGAGGACCTGCGGACCGTTTATCCGTTCGGGCTCCTCGCCGTGGACAAGGATGAGATCGTCGAAATCCACACATCCTCCGGCACGACGGGCGTTCCCGTCGTGGACGCATATACGCTAGGCGACATTGATATCTGGGGCGAGGTGATGGCGCGCTGCCTGACGCTCGGCGGCGTCACCAAGTCGGACATCATCCAGAACGCATACGGATACGGCCTCTTCACCGGAGGGCTGGGCGTTCATTACGGCGCCCGCCGGATCGGCGCCATGGTCATTCCCATCTCCGGCGGCAACACCAAGCGCCAGCTGGCCATCATGCGGGATTTCAAGCCCACGATCATCACCTGCACGCCTTCCTATTCGCTCTATCTGGCTGAGGCCGGGCGCGAAGAGGGGATGGACTTCTCGAAGCAGGGGCTGAAAGCGGGTCTTTTCGGCGCCGAGCCGTGGAGCGAATCCATGCGGCGCGACATCCAGAAAAAACTTCGCCTCAAGGCATACGACATTTACGGACTGACGGAAATCATCGGCCCCGGCGTGGCCAATGAATGCTCGAAGCGCGACGGCCTGCACGTCTTCGAGGATCATTTCTATCCCGAGATCATCAATCCGAAAACCGGCAAAGTCCTCGCCGACGGCGAAAAAGGCGAGCTCGTCATCACGACGCTGACCAAAGAGGGCACGCCGCTCCTGCGCTATCGCACGCGCGACATCACCTGGCTGACGCATGAGCCTTGCGCCTGCGGACGGACCCACGTGAGGATGCATCGCCTGCTTGGCCGGACCGATGACATGCTGATCATCCGCGGCGTGAATGTTTTCCCCTCGCAGATCGAGGAGGTTTTGCTCAAGATCGAAGGCGTCGAGCCGCAATACCAGCTGGTCGTCGAGCGGCGCGATCAGCTCGATGAACTCGAAGTGCAGGTGGAGATGAACAATCAGCTCTTCTCGGACGAAATCAAAAATCTCGAAAGCGTCGAGAAGCGGATTGCGACGGAGTTGTATGGAACGCTGAACATCCACGCCCGGGTCAAACTGGTCGAGCAGAAGACGATTTCGCGCAGCGAAGGCAAGGCCAAGCGCGTCATAGACAAACGCCCCAACTTGGGAGGTAACGCCAAATGATGATCCGACAGCTCTCCGTTTTCCTTGAAAACAAGAAAGGCCGGCTTGCCGAAGCCGCCGCGGTGTTGGCCAAGGGCAAGATCAACATTCGCGCCCTGTCCCTGGCGGACTCCGCCGATTTCGGCGTTCTGCGCCTGATCGTGAACGATCCCGACAAAGGCGCCGAATGCCTGCGCAAGGCGGGTATGATTGTTCAGGAGACCGATGTGATCGCCGTCGAGGCGCCGGACCGGCCGGGCGGCCTGCATGGGATTCTGAAAATTTTCGACGCCGCCGGCATCAACATAGAATACATGTATGCCACCGTCGAGCGGATCAAAGACACCCTGCGGCGAGCGGAGAATTCTGGCCTCAACGCATTTCTTGGCCGCGGCGATCGCCACATCATCCGCATGCTGGAGGAGTACCGCAACGAGGGCGGGACGCTAC
>JAPLSP010000509.1 GCA_026398575.1 Candidatus Sumerlaeota bacterium
TGGCGACTCCCATGCCCGCGTCGTTATGGCAATGAATGCCGATGGCCGCTCCGGACAGCGCCTTTCGAACCGCGGCGATCGCAGCCTGAATCTCATGCGGCATGCGCCCGCCGTTCGTGTCGCACAGCGCCAGGACCGAGGCGCCCGCTTCGGCCGCGGCCTGGAGCGTCTGGATGGCATAGTCGGGATTGGCCGCATAGCCGTCGAAAAAATGCTCGGCGTCATAGATGACTTCCATGCCCTTGCTCTTCAGGAACCGGACCGAGTCGGCGATCATTGCCAGGTTTTCATCGAGGGTTGTATGCAGCGCGTCCGTGACGTGGAAGTCCCACGTCTTGCCGAAGATGGCGCAGGCTGGGACGCGCGCCTCGACCAGCGCGAGGAGGTTGGCGTCGTCTTCGGCGCGCGATTTCTTGCGGCGCGTGCTGCCGAAGGCCGACAACTTCGCATGCTGAAACTTCTGCCCGCGCATGGCATTGAAAAAATCCACCGCTTTGGGATTCGATCCCGGCCAGCCGCCTTCGATGTAGTCCATGCCGAACTCATCGAGGCGGCGCGCAATGGCGATCTTGTCTGTCAACGAATACGAGATGCTCTCAGCCTGCTCGCCGTCGCGCAGGGTTGTGTCGTAGAGATAGACATCCTTGGCCATTGCAGTTCCTCGTTGATATAAACTTTGTGCTTTAGTTTTCAGTCTCGGTCTTTTCCTTGATCCGACTGGTCCGACTGGTCCGACCCGTCCGACCCGTCCGCCCGATCCTCAATCGCAACCCGTCTTTTGTCTCACGCCTTCTTCTCTCCCCGCAACAGCGCCTGGAGCTCTTGCTGGAATTCCGAGACATCGCGGAATTTGCGATAGACCGATGCGAATCGCACGTAGGCGACTTCGTCAATTTCGCGCAGCCCCCGCAAAACCATTTCGCCGATCTCCTGCGCGCTCACCTCTTTTTCGAGGCGGTTTTGCAGCGTCGCCTGGATATTGGCGGCCAGCTCATCCAACTTGCGCATGGGGATATCGCGCTTGCGGCATGCGATGTCAAGCCCTTGATGGAGCTTGCCGAGCGAGAAATCCTCACGCCGCCCGTCGCGTTTGATGACCTTGATCGAAATGCCTTCGATCTGCTCGATCGTCGTGAAGCGTTTCTGGCAGGACAAACATTCCCGCCGCCGCCGGATCATCTCGCCGCCGGGGGTCAGCCGCGAGTTGACCACCTTGTCATCCAGACTGCCGCAATGAGGACACTTCATCGTGATAATGTAAAATGTAAAATGAGAAATGCAAAACTTAAAACGAAAAGACGCATCTAGCTTGCCTTTGATGCATTGCGCGCGATGATGTTTTGGAACACTCACTTGCAGCATCGGTCGGAACGATGCGCTTACATTGCCGCATCCAACATCTTCTGGAGCGTCGCCTTGTCCTGGCGGCCGACGACACGAGCGGAAATCTCACCTTTCTTGAAGACGATGAGCGTTGGGATGCTGGTGATGCCCAGCTTGGTCGCGATCTGCTGGTTATCGTCCACGTTCACTTTGCCGACAATCGCCTTGCCCGCGTTGGCCTTCGCGATATCCTCGACGATGGGCGCAACCGCGCGGCATGGCCCGCACCACGGCGCCCAGAAATCCAAGAGAACCGGCTTGTCGCCTTTGATCAAGCCTTCATAGCTGTCATCGGTTACTTCCACTACGTCTTCTGCCATTGTCTTTCTCCCTGAGTTCGAATCAAGCGATTGCGATTCGCGCATCTCGCTAAGAGCCATCGGCGCCCGTCCTGCAAACAAAAACTGCGCCAAGCCCCGCCTGGCTCTTGCCGTAAAAGCCGAATCTTTCCGTTTTCCAAGGCATCAAAGCAATCGAAAAAGCGCTTGCGAAAATAATGCGCTGGCCCCTAGTCAACAGCTATCGTTTTTGCCGCATTAGGTAAGGATGAAGAGAATTCCATTGCGCCCGCCAATGGCGTTACTATTATCATTTCACATTTGAAAGACGTATCCGCCTCGTAATGGCCAAGCCGCCCTTCCCAAGGTTCATTGATCCTATGAAACATTCCGCATTTATTCACACAGCTCGCTCAGCCGACGGAGGCCGCGCGGCCCGCGCGCTCCGCGCTCCAAGCATCTTTGCCTTTGCCGCCAGCCTCATCTTTCCGCTTGCAGTCTCGCCCAACGCCTTGGCGGCTGGAGTTTTCGGAGGAATGGCGTCGGATGTTGTCAACCGCATAACAGAACACCTCTTGGGGCGCGCGCTGCTCACCAGCGGGTCCCTCATTCTGAGCGATACCAATACCGATGCTAAAATTGACGCATCCGATATCCTGCGCGCATTGACGAGCCCGACCTTGCCCAGTGGCGCCATTTCCGTCAACGTCACCCCTGCCGCAGCCCAATGGACGCTCGCAGGGCCGGCCGGTTTTGAGGGCAATGGGCAAATTTACACGGGCAATCAGAGTTTCGCCAACGCCTTCATCGGCGACTATACATGGGCCGGACTTCCCTTGGCGGGATATAATACGCCGACCTCGCAGACCCAGACCCTGATATCAGAGGGGAATATCGTCTTTGCGGCCGAGTGGACGACGCAGACTGGCGCCATTTCCGTCAACGTCACCCCCACTACAGCCCAATGGACGCTCGCAGGGCCGGCTGGTTTTGAGGGCAATGGGCAAATCTACACGGGCAATCAATCCTTCTCAAACGCCTTCATCGGCGACTATACATGGTCCGGCCTTCCCTTGGCGGAATATAATACGCCGACCACACAGACCCAGACATTGATATCAGAGGGAAATATCGTCTTCACATGCGAGTGGACGACGCAGAGCCCCGGCATGATCGAAATGGTATCCATCTCGACCGGTACATTCACAATGGGGAATTCAGGAACGGGCGACGATTCGGCATACGGATATCCTGATGAATTGCCCACCCATACGGTGACGCTCTCAGCCTATCAAATCGGGAAATACGATGTGACGAACGGGCAGTATTGCGACGTGCTGAACTGGGCGCTGGCTAAAGGTTATGTGAAGGGGGATTCGAGCGATTCTGCTTATAGTGGCGGCGACGTCTATGCATCAGGACAACTGCTGCTTGCGATCTCCAATTCATCTTGCCAGATTATTTACTCGAGCGGATCGTTCACATGGAAGAGCCGCACGGGCAGCCATGGCGCGAACTACTCGATGCGCGACCATCCGGTGGTTATTGTGACATGGTATGGAGGCGTCGCTTTTTGCAACTGGCAAAGCGAAAAGGAGGGCCTGGCGCCGTGCTACGATTTAGCCACGGGAACGCGCGGCGGCATGGGATGGATACCGGCACTGGATTTATGGATTCACGAGCGACACGCTGACGGGCAAGAACCGATGCAATTATTTCGATGGGAATCCTGATTATGTGAATCCTCTGGGTCTAACGAGTTATCCTTACACCTCTCCAGTGGGATGGTTCAACGGAACGAGCATCAGCCCGAATGGCAGCATTCAAACGGTGGATAGCAAAAGCCCGGCAGGTTGCTATGACATGAGCGGCAACGTTTGGCAATGGTGTCATGATTGGTATGGCTCTTATCCTTCGGGATCGCAAACGAATCCCACCGGACTGCCAAGCGGAACGTGGCGCGTGGGTCGTGGCGGCAGCTACTCCAACTATAACCACTACCGCTGTCGGTCCGCGAACCGGTTCTATTTTGACCCGACCGATTATCTGCATGACGATGGTGGCTTCCGTGTGGCGCGTATCGCATCCTTGTGCGCTCAGAATTGGGGAGAAACACAGATTGCCCGCTGGAAAAATGACGCGCAAGGCGCATTGTCGCTCACGTTTGACGATAATGACTGGACGCTGATACAATCCATGGGGATTCTGGATCAATTTGGCTTGAAAGCCACGTTCTTTGTGATTGCCGGGCAACTCATGGGTTCCAGCGCGCAACAAGATATGTTTGGTCTGATTTTCAATCATGGACATGAGCTCGGCAGCCATACCGTCAATCATTTTCAATATTTATATGCAAAGCCACAAGAGACGATTATTTATGAGCTGTCGCAATCCAAATATTGCCTGGAAGCGTTTACCGGCGTTCCATGTGTTGTGTTCGCCTATCCTGGTGGAGAATGTGAAGCTCAGATCCTGGAGGTTGCTGAAATATATTATATGTCCGCTCGAACATCATCAGCAAGCCTCAATTATGATGCCTGCAATCTCTATCTGCTTGAAGGGAGTGACCGCTCGGGAGCTTCCACCTATACCGATGAGGATTTTCTGGCCCGATTGGGCGCTTATGCGAGCAGCGCAACTTCCTGTAGCGCCTGGGGGATCAATGTCTTTCACTATATCAACAGCTACAATAACTCCCTCAATGTTACTACCACCGCTCTCACAAGATACTTCCAGAAACTTGCTGCGAAGGAATATGGCGATCTCTGGGTCGCCCCTCAGGGCATCGTCAGCCGGTACTTTATCGAGAGACAATCCGCGGCGGTGGAAATCCAATACCATGACGCTCATTGCCTTATCATTCGTCTGAACTTGAGCGGCGATCTTGCTCTCCTCAATCAGCCGTTGACTTTGCTGACGAAAATTCCGGCGGCTTGGGCCGATACGCCGGCGTCTATTAAACAAGGGGACAGATTTTTGCCCCATGCCGTTCGAGCCAAAGGACAAGATACTTATCTGATCTATGATGCGTTGCCAGGGCCTGATCTCATTCGGATCACTATTCCGGCGCCTCCGCAGCAATATTGGCTGATTAAATAGAAAACCAACGCCGAGGCCCTCTTTGCTCATCCAGGCAATCATCGCATCTGTGCGCATCGCTTTCGTGGGGCGGCTATTTCCCTTGCATCATCTCTTTGAGCGGCGCGGCGATGGCGTCGGCCCCAATCTGATAGCCCTTGTCCGATAGATGAGCGCCATCGGGCATGGCGTCTTTCGGGATGGTTCCATCGGGCGCTAGAAACTTTCCGCTGATGTCCAGATAGCGAACGGTCTTGCCGCCATCGTCCAGCGTCGGCAGAAGCCGGTTGACCGCGCAATGCCGGTCGCGCCGCCCGCCTGGATTCGCATCCCACGGGATGACCGGGAGCAGGAGGATTTTTGTTTTGTCGTAAATCGCTTTGACGCCGTTCTTGTTGTTCCCGCGAAAGTCATCCACCAGGAAATCGCCCATCAGGAGCAGGTCCACGCCGCCCTGTTTGGCAATCGCGACGTAGCTCTCATGCCGCTTGATGAACGCCGTGCTGGTCGTGCCGTCTTTGTTTTTCTTGACGGTGGGTTGATCCGGCGGCTCGAAGGCATCGGCCATGCCCGCGACGCAAACGACGCATAGATTTCAATCCGACGGGTCCGACGGGTCCGACGCGTCCGAGCGGTCCGACCAGGGGAGGAGGTTCCGCGCCTCGCTCATCTGCCATGGTTCCGGAATCAGTCACCTGCCGGCTTGATGATGAGGTCCGTCCCGGTGTCGGTTATATCCAGAGGAATTGCGCCTGGCATGGCGCGGAACGGCGCGGTGCGATCATTGCCGAACATCGCGGCGTTCCAGCGACTCGATTTATCCTTGAAAAGCATCCCATGCCCCGCATGAGGCACAGCCACACGGCGCTTGCTGTAAGTGCCCGGAAGATTTTTCGAAACGGCAAACATCATATCATACGTGCCGTCGGCGCGATTGCCGCCGGCATCCCACTCCGCCGCCGTGACCACGTACCATGCGCCGATCTTGCGCAAGAAGACGCCTTCGTAGCCGACCTGCTCTCCGTCTGCGGTTTTCAACTCCACCTGTTCTCCCGCGAAGTCGCTCATTTCCGCGTTCAGTTTGCGCAGGAAACGGCCCTGCCAGACGAGATAGACCGCGCCGTCATCGTCCTGGAAAAGCGAAGCGTCAATGTTTGCCGGCGTGAGGGGGCGATTTCCTTTAACGGCGGATTCATAGGGGCCCTCGGCGCGTCCCGTCGCGCTCTTCAGCAGGCTGATGCCTCCGCCGCTGATGCACCACGCGATCCAATAGGTCTTGTTGATGTAATGGATTTCCGGCGCCCATAGCAGGACTCCCGGCCGCTTATTATACCAGCGGTCCGCGTCCGGGCTGAATGCAAACGCCTTCGTCATATACTCCCACTTCTTCAAGTCCGGCGAACGCCATAGATGAATGGCGTCCATATTGCCCGATGTGCCGGTCATGTAGTAATTGCCGTCGTGGCCGAAAATAATGCAGGTGTCGCGAATCCACGAGATATCCTGGTTCTGGCCCGGAACCTTGTCCATCGGAATCGGCTTGAGTCGCGCGACCAATCCCCGTTCATAAATGAATCCCGTGTCGGGCCGCAGCATGAAGCCGCATGGCGCGACGCGGGCCGGCTTCTCGACGCCTTTGAAGCCGATGGGCCAGCGCGGCGCAACGTCCGTCATTACATCCACCTTGAATGCGCCTGGCTTCCGGCTGAACATGGCGCGCTCGTCATTGCCCGAATAGGCGCCCCACCAGGCGCCTTGAGCGTCGCGGAAAAGCGCCGTGTGTCCCGCATGGGGAAACGCCAGACAGCGTTCGCTGTAGCCGGAGTCAACCGTATCCGAAAACGCCACGAACGCGTCGTCCGGTCCGTTCGTCAGGCCCATGCGGCCAAAGCCCTGACGCGTCTGCGTATCGGCGGTGAAGAGGCAATACTTGCCGTTGATCTTCGCGAGAAACGCTCCGCGGGCGCCTTTGAATTGGAAGTCTTTTTGCGGTTTTCCTTCTGCGCCTTTTCTCCCCGTTGCTCCGGCGGGGGAACGCGCGACGGACTTTGGCGCGGCGGCAAGCCCCTCCAGAGGATTCTCTTTCATGCGCGCGATTTCGCCCGCGCCCATCACCCAATACATGGCGCCGTCGCCGTCGAGGAATAACGATGGATCCTCGCCACGGTCCGTGATGCGCGCCTTTTTGTACGCGCTCGCGGCCAGATCCACGCCGTCGAATTTCAGCAGCTCCGTGCCGCCTCCCTCCATGCCCATCGCCAACCAGAACGCGCCGCGCAAAAAATGAATCTCCGGCGCGCGCGCTTTGGTTGAGCCAAGGTCCAGCGCGCGCGTCATCGTCCATTGCTTCATGTCGGGCGAACGCCAGATTCGTATCTGCGAGCTGAACATGGCGCCCTGCGCGCCCGCCGCCGAGCCGGTCAGATAAAACGCCCTGTCCGGTCCCAGCGTGATGCTGACGTCCAGCAACGGCTCCTCGAAGAGCGGCTGGAGCGGCTGCGCGCTTTCGTTGGGCGCCAGCGCGGCGAATTCGCGGATCACGCCATGCTGGCAGTAGGCGCGCCCGCCCATCGCCTCCTGGGTAAGAATCAGGCAGGCGATCAACAATCTCTTTCTCATAAAAGCCTCCGATCGCGATACGGTAGCCACTCGTTCATTCGCGCCAACACCCAACGCGGTTTCACGATAAATTTCTTCATAAAGCAAAAAGGAGCGATAATCAAGCCGATAATCAGCCGATTATCGGCTGACAAAATTCGTTTTACCGTTTGCAGCATTTTTTTACCAAGTTTTGCGCTTGATCATATACCTTCATCACTATAAACTTACTCATCCAAGGATGAAAAGGAGATATGATATGTTTACTTACAGGTCCCCCAAAGGCGGCGCCGCGTTCACGTTGATTGAGCTGCTTATCGTCATCGCCATCATCGCAATTCTGGCGCTGATCGCAATCCCGAACTTCCTCGAAGCGCAAGTGCGCAGTAAAGTCTCTCGCGCCCACGCGGACATGCGCTCCATCGCCACGGCTATCGAGGCGTACTACGTGGATTACAACGCGTATCCTCTCAGCGAGGAGGCCTTGAGCGACGGCTGCGTCTCGCCTCTTGTCACGGCCTCCTGGCGCTTCAGCCACTGGAAAACGTGTTTGACGACGCCGGTGGCTTACATCACCAGCATCCCCCAGGATCCGTTCTTCAAGAAAACCGGCAATCGAGACACGGAAGACAATCTCAGAAATTATAAATATCGTATGCCTTTAGCCGCGCAAAATGGGCACATAAAATTCTGTTCGGCACAGGCAGCGAAGGCAAGGCGAAAACATCCTGCGGCGCGTGGAT
>JAPLSP010000354.1 GCA_026398575.1 Candidatus Sumerlaeota bacterium
CGAAGTCATGAGGCAAATTCCATCATGCCCGAGCGCATCGAGATTGAGATTCGGCTTGGCTTTGGCGAGCGCCTGAGTCCGCCCAACACTGATGAACTTCTTTTTTCCCTCCAGGCGCCCTTCGCGAACAATGGCAAATTCAGCGCCAGTTATTTTATCCAGATGCTCTTTCAGTTCCCGTGCCGCCGTGATCTCCTGAGACGTCGCCTGATCCGGCGCAACAATTTCATACTCGGTTTTGGAATCTCTCGCCAGAAAGATAGTCCCGTCCTCCGCGCAAATTGCCACGCTCTGCAAAAGCATCATGATCATGATCGGGAAAATTATCGCGCGCATAAAAAAATCATCATGAATCAGGATGCTCCAACAACTCTCGAAGTCGGTCGGCGAGTATGGGTGGAAGATCCGCCAGATCAGCATCACTCAGAAGGCCAACGTCAATCAGATCGAGCAGATGCACCTGATCCTTGCGCCGATAACTCGTCAGCTTCATCCGGACCAAGGCCTTCAAGGCTACTACTCTCACTCGATCATTCAATAACACGGTTTCTGAAGTGTCTGGCGCAGAGGCGTGGTAGTCAGGGCGAACTTTTTCCTGTGCGAAAATAATATGGACAGCGTCGCGCGCTTTTGCATTTTCCCCGTCTAAAAACAAATCTACACCCGCGATATGCCGGTAAAAAAATCCAGCAGATTCCAGCGCCGTTTTCGCCGTTTCAAAAGTATCTCGTTCTAATAATAAATCAACATCTTGCGTATTACGTACGGCGGATTCGTCCACTGTGGCCACCCATGCAGCCACGGCATTGCCGCCAATCAGCGCATACCGGACGCCTGCGTTCTCAAGCGCCGCCGTTGCGCGCAAAAGCCGATCTCGAACTTTTTCCACAGCCCGGCACATCCGGTCTAAAATATCAACGCTGGAATCCAAGCGGTTCATGAATCATACCCAAGGCCATAATTGAAGCCATCCGCCAGCCCCTGTCAATCGTTTTGAGCCGTTTCGCGGTAAATGTCGAGCATAGAAAGGGCGCAGCGCTGCCAGGGGAACTGGCGCGCCTGGCGGCGGCCGGATTCGATTCGGCGCGCGCGATCATCCGACGAACGCAACAGCGATTGCAGCGAACGCGCGATGGATTCGGCGTCACTGGGATTGACCAGTGCGCCGGCGCTGCCGATGACTTCCGGCAACGAGGAAGCGTTCGAGGCTACCACGGGCGCTCCGGCGGCCATCGCTTCAAGCGCCGGCAGGCCGAAGCCTTCGTAGAGCGATACGCAGACGAAGACGGTTGCCAGCGCGAGCAACGAAGGCAGATCGTCGTCTGGAATGAAACCCGGAAAGCGGACCGAATCGCCTAAACCCAATTCGTGCGTCAAGGTTTCAAGGCGCCCGCAGAACCATCCTCGCCGCCCGGCGATGACCAGCGGCGGCGCATCGGGCATCTGCGCGCGGAGCCGGGCGTAAGCGCGAATGAGCGTATCGAGATTCTTGCGCGGCTCCATTGTTCCCACCGTCAGGAGGAACGGCCCGCCGGCGCCGATTATCCGCCGAAGACGCGCCTCGGTTTCAGGGGCAACGCGATCAACAAAAAATTCCTCCCCCACCCCCAGCGGGACGACGCGTAGTTTGGCGGGATCGAGCCGCATCAGTTCGATAACGTCGCGCCGCGTGGATTCCGAATCCACAGCCACCCGCGCCGCTTCGCGCGCCGAGCGCGGAATCGCCCGCCGGTAGTATATCCGATGCAGGAGGCGGATGGTTTGTGGATAGCGAATGAAGGCGCAGTCGTGAATCGTCACGACCGAGGGACACGGCAGCCGCGGCGGCGCAATGAAGGCTGGGGCGTGGAAAACATCCGCGTGCGCGCGCCGGACCGGCCTCGCCGGCAGGGATGCCGGCGCTCCCAGTAAACGCCGGACGAGTGCTGAAAGATGAAACGATTCCCAAAGAATGCGCCGTAGCGGCGAACGGCGCGGCTGAGCGATGACCTCCACCGAAGGCGCCGTTTCCAGTTCCGCGCGATGGCGATAATCATCCTCGACCAGACATAGGAAGCGGTCTCCTTTGGTTTCCTCCGGAGACAGCTTCGCCAGCGCGCGGCACAATTCTCCCGCGACGCGGCCCGTGCCGCTCAAATTTCCCGCCGCCAACGCATTGATAAACGCTTTCATACTTCAATCGGACGAGTAATGCGATGGGGGAACGGCGCCAGCTTTGAGAGTAAGGTGGCTTGCCGCCTTCTTTTTTGCGCCAAGGCCATTGAAACGCCAAAAAGAAGGCGGCAAGCCACCTTACTCCAAAAGCTGGCGCCGCTCCTAACCGCATTAATCTTCCTTCCTTATACGAGGTGATATGGGGCCTTTCTTCCTTTCAAGAATGCCTTTATCTTTTTTATGAATGATCTCATCCGCGCGCCGCCAGATTTCTCCGGGGACGCGCAGTTGATTCACGATCACATCGCGCCGCCTGAGTTCTCCTTCGCGGTCAATCATGCGCAACGCGTATTGCGCCATCAATCCAAAGTTCCACACAACGAGGAAAACGACAATCGGACATAGAATCCATCGCCGCCAGGGACGCGGATAATTGAAGGCCGCCGCGATCCCCAGCGCCAGCAGCGGAAAGCAATCAATGAAGAAGCGCGGCCCGAACGAAGCGCCCCCCCACCACATCACCCAGCCGCCGACCATCCAGGCATTCAGAAAAAAAATCGCCGGCGCAACCAGCCTGAGAGCGCCGGGAACTGGCGTGAGCGCGCAAGCCGCTGGAGGCATCACGCCGGATTCATCACAAGGAGCAGGCGCGGACGAGCGACCCGAAGCGGCAGCGGAGGCGAGCGGAGCAGGAACGATCCATCCCAGCAGCGCCAGTATGGCCGCAGGCATCCAGAAGAAAACGCCGCGCCGCGCCGACAGCAGCGCATCCAGAAAATTCGGGCTGCTCCACACGCTCAAGTCCGCGCTCAGCTTGAAATCCTTCGGGCCGGAGAAGTAAGAGCCATGCATATATTTCCAGGCGAAGAGCTGCGGAGAGAAGACAACGAGGGCACAAACGGCGCAGAGGATTCCGAGCGCAAGCAGGCGCGGGATGTCGTGCCCGCAAGAGGCACCGTGCCATGCGCCAGCAGGATGCTGGCGCTCCCAGTGGCGCTCCCAGTGGCGATGGCTGACCATCTCTTTGAGCAGCGCAAGCCACATCGCCGCGGGCGCCAACGCCCAGAGCACGCTGTTGTAGCGAACCAGCATCGCCAGGCCTGTCAGCGCTCCCATCAAAGCCCATCCCGCCGCCGAGCGCGACCGCCCCCACCGGACGCATGCAGCCAGCAGGGCGCTCGCGCAAAAAAATGCATTGGCGTGCGCCATCGAAGGATGCGAAAACATATAGAACACCAGCGGCCCGGCCAGCCACACGCAGATCACTGCGCAAAATACATGCGCACGCCGGAACCATCGCCGCAACGCCCAATAGAGCAAAAGCAGGCCGGCCATCGCATACGCATCGGAACCGAACCAGATCGCAAAATAATCAGGCTTGGAATATCCATCCGCAGCGATTGAAGCGCCAAACACCCGCGCCTCTTTTACGGCGACATGCCCCCCCAGGAACCACGGCGCCCACATCACCGCCGATCCGCACGGCACGGCGTTGACGATGCGCCCCGTCGTCGCATCGGGCCGCATCACGTCAATGGCTTCATCCTGATAGTGAAGGAACTCATCCGTGAAATCAATATCGCCATCCATCACGAAGGAGCGCAGATAGGAATAATAGCGCACGCCATCATCGCCATGAATCCACGGCTTGAACATCAGCGCAAAAAAGACAAGCCCCAACCCGGCGATCGCGGCATAACCCGGATCGCGACGCAAGATAAGCCCCGCTATGCGCTTGGCAAGAGACATGCGAAATTTATGAACGGAAACAGACCCACGATTCAATATCCAATGTTCAATATCCAATGTCCAATGTCCAACAAGGAAAAGCCAAAGCACAACGAGAAATATCCATTTCTTGTAACCCTTTAGCGATGCGCCGTAGGCCGCTCGATCCGAGAGCGGCCAGACGTAAATGCTTTCAAATCCACGAGCCGCTCTCGGATTGAGCGGCCTACGGCACATCGCTAAAGGGTTACCATTTCTTAGAATTGAGGCTGCAATCTTTATTCCAAAAAATCAGCAGCGTATTTCATGGCCGCCAACGAGATTAATACTTGGAAGTTGGACATTGGACATTGGACATTGGATATTGAACATTG
>JAPLSP010000057.1 GCA_026398575.1 Candidatus Sumerlaeota bacterium
AGCCGGTTATTCCGCTTTTTCCATTTCCTCCCATGCCTTCGAAAACTCAAACGATGATCACGTTCATGCTGATTCCAAGTTACGACTGTGCACTCAGGATGAGCACCGCTTTTCACCCACTAATTCCTCAAGGGAACCTAAAAATGAATGACAATACAGTTCCAAGTAGCACGCCCACGAGACCGGATAGCGAGCTGATGATAGCAGGAAGAGCTACTGACCAATTACTGTGCATTGGGCTGCTTCCAGAGCTGACAACCAAGGAACATGATGTGACATACAAAACGCCAGATGTGATATCCATATTCGATTGCTCCTTAAATATTACGCAATTCGTATGCCCTCGCTTCGGGCGGTAATGATGAGAGGCGAGACTTCGTCAGATTCAAATCGCCGAGCTGATACAGGCCAAGTCTCGATTCGAGTATCAATACCGATTGTCATTAATCCAAGCTTAGGCCAGATATTCGCAATGTCTTTCGGCGTCAGTTGATTATCCAGCAGAACCAAAACGTCAATGTCGCTATCTCGTCTGGCTTCCCCCCGCGCGTACGAACCGTAGAGCACAAGTCCTTGGACTGGCAATTTTTCCTTCCTCAAGCGATCCCAATAGCGTTTTAGGATATTCATAATCTGTTCAGAAGCCATTGTTGAAACTCCATTGCCGAATTTAAGATGCGCATCGCGGTTTTGTCATCTGGCTCTGGAATACTCATATCTGGATAGCGGGCAAAGCGTTGGTAGTCGTTTAGCTCTTGGCAGAGAAGATGCTGCGTTTGAGAAAGAGAAATATCGGCGATTTCAGCTAAACGAGAAAGATTGTGAATATATGGAGGGATCGCTTGCGTTCTCTTAGCGACATTCGCTTTGAGAGCTTTTTCAACTGCCAGGTGCATCCAGAATAAAGCCTCAGTCCAAAACTTGCCCTTGATAAGCGTTGGAACAGAACGCAAAGACTCTCCCGAACCTTTTTGCCAGTACTCGATTTGTTTTGGGACATCCATCGCTATCTCCTTACAAGATACAAATCTTGAAATCCTCGATCACCGGATTGCTCAGGAGGTCGTGGCTGATTTTTTCCAGTTGTGCACGGGCGGCTTCGGCGCTTTCGGATTCGAGCTGAATCTCGAACCACCTGCCGGCGCGCAGACGCTCGATGTTCCGGTGCTTCAAATGCCCGAGCGCCTGCTGGATCGTTTGTCCCTGCACGTCAAAAACGCCGGGCTTGAGCGTCACAGCCACCGTCGCGTCAAACATGCGCTTGCCCGCAGCAGGCGCCGCCGCCGCGGTCTGGGACGCTTCCTCCGGCGCCTTGGTGGTCGCAGGCGCCGCCGCCGCGGTCTGGGCTGCTTCCTCTGGCGCGTTGGCTGTCGCTGCTGTCGCCGCCGCCGCCGTCCCTCCCGTCCCTTCATCCACCACCGCCGCTCCGGCCTCGTGCGCGATTGCCGACGCCATCTCCTTCACCGCTGCTTTATTGAGCATGTCCAGGAGCGCGGTGTATTGGCGCGAGGCTTCCTCGATGATTTCCGCGGGCAGCGACGGCGCCGGATACGTCTTCGGCCAGTCGAGCGATTCGAGATAGTCGCGTACGCGCTGCTTGTCGTAGCAGACGGATTTCATGCCTGGTTGATAGGTTGCCGTCTCGTAGTAGCGCGAAGAATCGGGCGTCATGCACTCGTCAATCAGAATGATTTCGCCCCCCGGCGCGCGCCCGAATTCAAACTTCGTGTCCACGAGCGTGATGCCCAGCGGCGCCATGAAATCGTGACCGAAATTATAGATCCTAAACGCCGCGTAGCGGATAAAAGCGGCGGTCTCGGCGCCCAGGATTTCCACGACGCGCTCATAAGTGATATTTTCGTCGTGACCGCTGACGGCCTTGGTCGCCGGCGTGAAAATCGGCTCGGGCAGTTTGCTTTGGAGCTCGAGTCCCTCCGGCAGGCGGTTACCGCAGACGATCCCCGTTTCCTTGTATTCCTTGACCGCCGAGCCGTGCAAGTAGCCCCGCACAACGCATTCGACCGGCAACGGTTCGCTCCGGCTGACGAGCATCGAACGCCCTTCGAGCTGGTCGCGATAGGGCGCGCACTCAGGCGGAAAATCCTTGAAGTCGCAGGAAATAAAATGCGACTTGATGATCGGCTTGATGCGCTCGAACCAAAACTTCGAGACATACGTCAGGACGTGTCCCTTGTTGGGGATCGGGTTCGACATGATGACGTCGAACGCGCTTAGGCGGTCGGTGGCCACCAGCAGCAACCGGTCGCCAAAGTCATAGATATCGCGCACTTTGCCTCGCCCGATGAGTTTCAGGTCCGGGCAATGGGTCTCATACAAGGGAAGACGGTCGTCGCTCATAGGTTCTTTCTCCCGAAGGGGAATCGTGAATCAATGAAAACATCAGCTGGCTAAAGCAACTCACTCGCTCGGAAAGGATCAAATCCGCGCGTAATTGCTCCACACCGGAAAAATTATCATGGCCTCGGGACTGAAGGGAAGCGCAAATCACGCAAAATCCTGGGAGCGCGAGGGGCTTCGCCTGGGAGCGCGGGCGTCCTCGCCCGCATGAATATCTTTTTCATGCTGCGTAAGCGGGCGAGGACGCCCGCGCTCCCAGCGTAAGCGGGCGAGGACGCCCGCGCTCCCAGCGTAAGCGGGCGGGGACGCCCGCGCTCCCAGCGTAAGCGGGCGAGGACGCCCGCGCTCCCAGCGTAAGCGGGCGAGGACGCCCGCACTCCCAAGGGCTTTGCTCTTGCGGCTTTCGGAAGATGGCTCTTGGGCTAAACATGCTGATTTTATTTTTTCTGTGACCGATCCGGAAGGGCGCGGGGCTTGGGCAGTTCATCCAAGGTTGCTTCGCCTGGCTCGACCGAAACATGCTTTTCTCCTGCCAGCGCGGCGGCGGTTTTTTGAGCCGTGGCGCCGGATGTCTCATCCGCCGCAGATTGCGCAACCTCTTCCTGTCCGGCAGCTTGATTCATCGAATAGGCAAACCCCAACAACTCGGCCACCAGCGAATAGAGCTCCGGCGGCAGCGCCTGCTCCAGGTCCAGCTTGGCCAGCAGCCCCACCATGTCCTCGTCTTCCTTGACGGGGATGCCATGCTCTTTGGCCAGCGCGATGATTTTTTCGGCGAGCCGGCCCGATCCGCGGGCGGCCAGCGTGCCCGAAACCTTGTCGCGTTCGAGGCCTTTGATGGCTACGGCTTGTTTGCGATGGGTGGTTTTGCGCGCCATAATCCAGCTGCTCCAAATGCATTCCGAAGATTGAATTCCAAATGCATAGTTTTCGCAGCCGCCATTGTCCTTCTCTTGAGGAAAAGCGATCAAGGGATTTACAGCGAATAAGGCGCCTCGCTGTGAGAAAAACGCTAAAAAAGTATTGCCTCTTTGGCATTATGGGTCCTAGCATGCCTTTCGTCATCATTGATAAAAGGCGCGCTGCCCCGTTCAAGGCAAGAGAATGAATCTCTACGACGAGTTTTTTTCGATCATCGGTTTGTTCAATCAGCTCGGCGTGCGCTATGCCGTGGTTGGCGGGCTTGCCGTAGCGTTTCATGGCAAGCCGCGCTTCACTCGCGACATTGATATTCTTGTAGCGCCCGAGGACATCACGCTCGTGAGAGAGGCGTGTGAACGTCTCTCTTTCCATGAGCGTGCGAAGCCGTGGACCTTCAGAAATAGCAATCTAACCCTGCATCGGTTTCTGAAGATCGCCGGCGGAGACGATCTCATGGTTGACGTGCTTCTCGCCAATGCAGATGAGCATAAGCAGGTTATCGCTAACGCTATTCCTACTGAGTTCCAGGCAGGTACCGCGCGAATTGCCTCGAAGAAAGACATTATCTGGATGAAAAAGAGCCGGAATTCAGATCAAGATAAGGCAGATATTCAGGAGCTTGAAAATGACAAAGCTTGAAAAAGCCATTTGGGCGGTCAGCGACCTGCGCGATTTCTATCGCCGGATTCATGAATTGCCCGATGTGCGGCATAACGCGGTCCGCAAACGAAAAAAGTCTCAAGAATCTCGAAAATCACTTTTGCCAAGCGTAATTGATAACGATGCAAATAAGGCATAGAATAATTCATCCCGCAAAAGGAGACTCCCATGCTCGAACTCGTTGACACCGAAAAAGCAATCGCGAAAGACGTCTATGACAAGGTCTTTCCGGACTTGGAGGTGAAGATCGGCGAATGCCAGCGCGCGGCGCGCGCGGCGAACGTGCCCGTCATCATTGTGTTCGAAGGATGGGACGCCGCCGGCAAAGGCACCACGATCAACCGCCTCACGCAGGCGCTCGATCCGCGCGGCTTCAAGGTTTATCCTATCAGCGCGCCGAATGAAGACGAGCGCCTGCGTCCCTGGCTGTGGCGATTCTGGCGGGCGCTGCCGCAAGACGGGTTCTTCGCCATCTTCGACCGGTCGTGGTATGGGCGCGTTCTCATCGAGCGGATGGGAAAGCTGACCGCCAAGCGCGAGTGGCAGCAGGCGTACGAAGGCATCGAGGCGTTTGAGCGCCAACTGACCGACGCCGGCGCCGTGATCGTGAAGTTCTGGCTTCACATCTCGAAGGGCGAACAGAAGCGCCGCCTCAAACGCCTCGAAAAAAATCCCGCAACCGCCTGGACCGTCGGCAAGGAAGAATGGAAGCAGCACCGCAACTATGAGAAATGGAGCGCCGCCGTCGAGGAAACGATCGAACGGACGAGCTCGGCTCGCGCCCCCTGGACCCTGGTCGAAGCGACGCAGGCTCGCTATGTCCGCATCAAGGTCTATGAGACCATCATCGAAACGGTGCAAGCCGAGATCGAACGCCGCGCCGCCGGACCCAAACCCGCGCGCAAGCCGATGGCGGAACCCAAGAAATCGCCGGCGGGGAACAAGGGCATCCTCGACCGTCTCGATATGTCTGTGACTATGGAGCGCGAAGAATACGACAGGCGTATTGACGAGCTGCAAAAAAGGCTCTTCGAACTCGAGCACGAGATGTACACCGCGCGCGTGCCCGCCGTGATCGTTTACGAGGGCTGCGACGCCGGCGGCAAGGGCGGAAACATCAAGCGTCTGACCAACGGCCTCGATCCGCGCGGATACGAAGTCGTCCCTATCGCCGCCCCGACGAAAGAGGAATTGGCGCATCATTATCTCTGGCGGTTCTGGAAACAGCTGCCCAAGGCCGGCCACATTACGATCTACGACCGTTCATGGTATGGCCGCATCCTCGTCGAGCGCGTCGAGGGATTCTGCACGGAAGAGGAATGGAAACGCGCCTTCCGCGAGATCAACGAATACGAGCGCCAGCTGGCCGAATTCGGCGCTGTCATCGTCAAGTTCTGGCTTCACATCTCCCAAGACGAACAAATGCGCCGCTTCAAGGAACGCCAGCGCCTGGTCCACAAGCAGTGGAAGATCACCGACGAGGATTGGCGCAACCGCAAAAACTGGAGCAAATACGCCGTCTGCATCGAAGACATGCTCAACCGCACCAGCACCAGTTATGCCCCCTGGACCATCCTCGAAGCCAACTGCAAACTCCACGCCCGCGTCAAAGCCCTCCAAACCGTCAAAGACGCGCTGGAGGCGGGACTGGCCAGACAGCGGTAGGGCAAGAAAAGATAGTAAGGGCATGGCGGGAAAAGGCCGTATGATAATAATCCACGCATGCTGAAAGGAAACGAGGCATGAACTTCGAAGCGCTTGTCCAAGCGATTGCCCACGTTCATCAACAACTGCAAGATCGTGCGGCCAAAGCCGTGAATATTAGTCTAACCGCGCGCAACTGGCTTATTGGCTGGCATATTGTGGAGTTCGAACAGCGGGGAGAGGACCGAGCGGTATATGGACAAAGGTTGATCGAGGGGCTGTCGGAGCGCTTGCAGGAACTCACCATCCCCAGCTGCGAAGCACGGCGTCTGTACCTTTATCGAGATTTTTATGCCGCCTACCCCCACATTCGGGAGACGCTGTCTCCCGTTTTGCATTCGGCGCTTCCATCTGTTTCCCCAGGCGTGACAGAGCAAGTGGAAATACTGCGGACACTGTCCGCAGAATCTGCAGGACAATTACAACATCAACAAAATCAATCATTTGAAATTGTGCGGACACCGTCCGCACAATTGGGGGCGCTGCCGCATCTGCTCGTTGATCGCCTCTCTTATAGCCACTTCGAACTCCTGACCGCCTTGGATGCCCCCCTTAAACGCGCCTTCTATGAAATTGAGTGTATCAAGGGCGGTTGGTCCGTGCGCGAACTCAAGCGGCAGATCGCCAGCCTCTACTTCGAGCGCTCAGGACTGTCGCTTGATAAAGAAGCCCTCTCTCGTCTCGCCAACGGGAAGATTAAAACCCAGGCGTCCGTGCTCACTTTCCGCGATCCTTATATATTCAATTTTGCTGGACTGCGTCCTTCCGAGGTTCTACCCGAGTCTGACCTCGAGGCCGCCCTACTCAATCATCTCCGGGAGTTCCTGCTCGAACTGGGCCATGGTTTCTGTTTCGAGGCTTGCCAGAAGTGGCTTGTCATCGGCGGCGAATACTTTTTCGTGGACCTTGTCTTTTATCACCGCGTCCTCAAGTGCCACGTGCTGGTCGAACTCAAAGCGGATGAATTCCGGCATGAATATCTCGGGCAGCTCAATACCTATGTAAGCTTCTATCGCGCCAATCAAATGACCGATGGCGACCAACCGCCTATCGGCTTGCTGCTTTGCACCGGGAAGAACCATGCGCTGGTTGAATACGCCCTCGCTGGCATGGACAACCGCCTATTTGTATCAAAATATCAACTTGAGCTACCCAAATCCGAAGATCTTCAGCGCTACCTTGATAACCAGCGCAAGCAGATTGAATGCAGCCAAGCAGAAGCTCGAAATGGCTCAGGCTAAAATCTGGACATAACCACTGATCATATATCATGGCGTAAAGACGCGCTGCGCGTCTTCGGCGGCGGGGCGCCAGTTGAACAGGCCGGTGGCCGGATCGAAGGCGCCGGGCATATTGTCCGCTTCGCACGGGTCGCTGTTCCAAGGCGTTTCATGGGCCGAGGATGGAACAAGGAAATTGTATCCGGTCGTCAATCGCAATGGCAGATTCAAGAGGCGCGCCAGGCTTTTCGGCAGAGCGGCGGTGGCGTGTTCGCCGGCGCGTTCGCTCATGCGGGGACCGCCCGCTGCGATGCGCGGTCGCAGCACTGTGAACCGGCCCGATTCGCGCGTAATGCCCGGAATCTCGCCCAGCGACGTCCCGGCGACGCCGAAGATTTTTTCCACCGGCGCGCCGGCGTGTTCGAGAATGCGCGCGGCATCCGTGGCGCGCTGCACGCCGCCGCCGTGCGCCGCCAGATAAATCGAATCGCCCGGCCGGGCGGCGGGGATATCGCTGTCCGGATCGGGGAATAAGACGTCGCGCGCTATTTCGTATCCGGCGCCGTCCGAGAGGTTCAGCAATGACCAGAGCGTGTCGCAGAAGGTCCCATAGCGCGAGGGAATGGCCGCAACGTCGGCGCCGCTCGAGCACAACGCATTCGGGCGCGCGTAGGCCGTCGCCATCACCTGCTGCCAGGTTTGCGTGAATTGCTCTTTTTCCCCGCCGCCGCCGGACGCGCGCGCCAGGTAAACGCGCCGGCTCGATCCCGAACCGGCCGGCACGGCGCAAGGCGGCGGCGAAGGCAGAATCTTTCCAATGAGCGGCGTTTCTTCGAGGATGTCGCACAGACTTTGGTGCGGCCAGCGCGCGGGCCATGTCAAAAAGAGCGTTTCCCAGGTGGCGGCGATGCGCGGGACGCTTTGTCCGGCGGAGCAAAGCGAGTGATAAAATCCATATCGCGGCGCGCTGAAAACCAGCGACACCGGCGCGCGCACGGCTTCGCATACCGTCTGCTTGGCGCCAATGAACAGCTTGGCGATTCCCTCGAATGGCATGCACACCCCCACGCGCCATCCGGAGGCGTCCGCGCGCGTGATGCAGCCTTGTGGCGCCTGGTTTGGATGCGCAACGGCGGGAGGGCCGACAGCGGCAGGTTGGATGATGACGTCCACGCCGAGAAATACGGACGTGAGGCGCTGTCCATCCGGACCCACGACGTCCGCCTCGTCATCGAGAATTCCCCAATAAAAAATCACGGCGTCGGTGCAGGCGTCCGGCTCGGGCGAAGCGGCGCGCGAGGCGCTGAAGACGCCGAGGCGCATGGAGCGGATCGTGAATGAAGTGGCGCCGTCGCGCAGCGGAATGGCCGCGCCGGAGAGGGAGGGGATGCCAACGGACCGCCCTCCCGGACCAGCCGTCGCTTCCACGAGCATGTCGGTGAAATCTTTGGCGTAAGGATGGCGCGGGGAGAAGCGATAGATGCGCGGGACCGAAGCGTCATCGAAGAGCGCGGACGGCGCAGGCGAATAGGCGCCGCGAACCGCGTTGGGCGCGTCGCCGGCCACTCCGACGTAAACCGTTCCCAAGTTATACGGATAGACGCTGGAGTTCGAATCCGGATCGAGCGCAGCGCGCACGTCGTAAATCGGATATGCCTTCTCGGCGAAGGTCAGCGACTGGCTCAAGCGGCCGGAGTCCAAGCTGGGATCGGCGCCATGCTGCGAATAAAGGATTTCCCGATAGCGGCGATGATACGGCGCGGTCGAACTGCTTTCGATAAGAATGGCGTCAATCTGGCGCCGCATGTTTTTGAAGCTGTTGATCGGCTTTGAAGCGACCATCTGCTGGCCTTTGGTTGCGCCGCGCAGGGCCATATATGCGAGTTCGGCGTTCATGGCGGCGCCGGCCATGTCCAGCTCGCGAATCAGCGCGCGCGTGGCGGGAGCGGCGGCGCGCGGGTCCGGCTCCATTCCCTTCCAGCGCGCAGGATCGGACGTAAGACCATGCAATGCGCTTTGCGGTCTCATTGGCAGGCATCCGGCAAGCGCGGCTAAAAGAATAAATCCCAGGAATGATGAAGGGCGATGGAGGGGATGAAAGGGATGGAGGGGATGGAGGGGCTGAGGCATATTTGGAGTCTTTAATATCCTTGGAAGTTGTATTTTCTTTTGCAGGGTTGAGGGAGACGGCGCGTAATTTCAAGATTCAATTGGGCGCTGAGGTTAGCATCTGATGTATGCGGGGAAAAGAGGAAAAGCGCCGCCTGAAGGCGGAACTACGAGCGCCGCCTAAAGGCGGAACTACAAACGCGGAACTACGAACGCGGAACTACGAGCGTGGAACTCCTAACGCGCCAGCTGCTCGCGCCAATTGCCGTCGGCGGCGCCGTAATGCTCCAGCTCCAAAAGGAGAGTTCGGGTCTCGGGGCTGATGGGGGAGGGTGCGGCGTCCTCGAAGGGGGAACCGGGCAGCGGCATGAAGACGTGTCCGCGCACGCGGGCGTTTTTGCGAAATAATTCGCTCACAAGCGCGCGCGTCATGGCCGCCTCGTCTTCAGTCTCGCCCGGCAAGCCGAAGATCACGTCCACATAAGGGACGAAATCCGTTTCGAAGCAGATGTCCACGGCGCGCCGCACGTCATCCACGGTATGACCCCGGGCGATCGCCTTGAGCATCCGCGGGCTTCCGGACTGCGCGCCGATGGCCATGACGCGGTTGTCCAGCAGCGGCCGGAGAGCGGCCAGAGCCTCGCGCGTAACGTAGTCCGGGCGAACTTCGGAGGGGAAATTCCCGAGATTCAGCCGCAATCGCGGATTAGAGTTGCGGCGGCGGATCGTTTCGAGCAAGTCCGTCAACGCGTGGACGTTGGGCTGGCCGGGGCGGTCGGATTGATAGCCCAGGGCGTTGGGCGTCAGGAATTGAATGTAGTGGCGATAGGATTCGCCGAGGCGCGCGGCGCTTTCGATGGAGCGATGCCGCTCGCGGCCATGCCAGAGCCGGGGCGTCTGACAATAGCGGCATCCCCAGCGGCAACCGCGCGTGATCTCCATCGGGCCGCACACGCTGAGCGATTCAACCAGGGAAGGCGCGCGGTCCAGATCCATCGGCGGCGCCATCGGGTTTTCAACCATGCGGTCCCCATCGAGGAATCGAAGATTCGGCGCCCCGCGCCAATCTTCGCCCTCGATCAAGCGGCGGATGAAATCCGCAAAGGCGATTTCTCCTTCGCCCGCAAAAACAGCGCCCACTCCCATCTCGAGCGTTTCGCGCGGACGCGCCGTGGGATGCGGTCCGCCGGCGGCAATCAAGTCGCCCGCGCGGCGGCAATCGCACAGCGCGGCCAGGCGCCCGCGAGTTTCCAGCGCCGCGCGCGACAGGAGCGAAAAAGCCAGGACGGCGCTTTGACCGGATGAATGCGCTTCGTCAAAAGCCGCCGCTGCTCCCTCCCATCCGGTCAATCGCACCTCAAGCCGCGCCAACAACCCTTCAACCTCGAGCATTCCAAGCAACGGCATCCAGGTGGCATTGTAAGATTGATTAAAGATGACGATCAGAAACATTGGGATGAAAATGGATAATTGAAAATGAGAAATGTAAAATGAGAGATGTAAAATGAACTCCTGAAGGGACGGGGCAAAAAACAAAACAGAATAAATCAAAATCATGTCACATTTTGGAACGAAGGCGAAAGTTTTATGGAGGATGATAGCAGAGTCAATGGAAAGAGAAGGCAAGCAGAAACGTCGGAAAGCTGGCGCCGCTTGGCATCCAGCCATTGACAGCGCATGGACCAACCCTATAATTTGCGGAACGGCAATATGCGCGCATGGCGGCGCCCCATTTCCTGATCTCTGGTTGCGCATATATCCGATATTTCCCCAAAGGCGGTCTTCCGATGAAACGAAGCGGTTTCTTCACGATTTTCTCTGCCTTCCTCATGCTCCTCATTCTGGTCGTCTTCACGATTCACCTCTTTCAGTTTGGCAATCTGGAGGGGCGATTGGAGAATCAGAGCAAGCAAATCCGGACCATGGGTGAAAGCGTGGACCGATTGCGAGGCGAACTCAATAAGATGACGCAGAAGATCCAGATGGGGGGCGTTTCAGCCTCCAGCAGTCTTCCTTCGCCCGGCGAAAGCCAGCCGGCGCCGGTCGAAAACACGGCGCCCCCAACCGCAACCGGGCCTTCGCCCTCGCCGGCGCCCAAGAAGCTGACCATGGCGACTCCCTCTCTCATCGAGCCCAAGAAGATTGAACCCGCCGTGACCGCAAATGGCGCCCCGAAGGAAGAGGCAAACAGCGCGGCCGTCATGGCCGCCGCGCCGTCCAATAATCCCACAGGCCGTAAATGGCTGCACCCGGAAGTCAGGAACTACCTTCAAAAAAACGATTACGTCATGACCGCTCCCGAGGCGCAAATGGAGGGTGTCATGATCCGCAGCCTGAACAGCGAAGTCAAAGGTTTCAATCCCTTCACGGAAAACGCCGCCGACCTCAGCTATTTCATCAACGCATACTGCAACAGTTCCATCGCCGACCGGAACGGTTGGACCAATGCGGAGATCTGGCATGGCGACCTGGCCGAGCGCTTCGAGATCACCGACGATGGGAAGGAATTTACGATCTACCTGAAAAAGGGCATCAAATGGCAAAAGCCGGCGGGCGTGGATCTGAGCTCTGATAAATACGCCTGGCTCGACAAGCCGCATGAGATGACGGCGCGAGACTTCAAATTCACGCTCGACGTCACGATGAATCCGCAAGTCGAGAACGGATTCGCGCGAAACTACTATGAGGATTTGGAAAGCTGGAAAGTCATTGACGACTATACCTTCGTTGTACGGTGGAAGCGAAAACTATACGGGAATATTGAGAATACGATTTCAATGGGTCCGGTTCCCGAATTCCTGTGGGCTTATGATGAGAACGGCGAGCGCTTTCCGAATAGCACGATCGGCATGAAGATCAATCAACATTGGTACGCCAATAAAGGCGTTGTGGGCACAGGTCCCTATCGCTTCGCCGATTACAAACCGGGCGAATATATCCGGCTCGAACGCAATGAAGACTACTATGATACATTGCCGGCGATAAAGGAAATCCGTTACAACATTATCCAGGATACGGATCAGGATTTCCTCAATCTGAAAGCGGGCAAATTGCGCTTCAGCGGTCTGCGGCCCAGCCGCTATCACGATGAAATCCAGCAGTATGAAAAAATGGCCAAGGATAAGTGGCCTCAAGACAGCCCTTTCCTCGATGGGCGCATTAACAATAAACGCTTTTTGGCGATGCAGTATAGCTATATCGGATGGAATGCCGACAAGCTGCTCTTCAAAGACAAGCGCATCCGCCGCGCCATGACCTTGGCCTGCAATCGGCAGGGAATGATTGACTCCATTTACTATGGCTTGGGCGTAGTGGCCGTCGGTTCGTCCTATCAATTGAGCGGCAATAATGACCCCAACATCAAGCCCTTGCCCTTCGATTTGAAGCAAGCCGCTGCGCTCCTGAAGGAAGCCGGCTGGGAAGACACCGACGGCGACGGCATCGTGGACAAAAATCTTGCCCCGGAGGATCCCAAAGCGCCTCGCTCGCCGTTTGAGTTCACACTGCTGATCTATGGGCAGTTGCCTGAATGGGAGTCTGTCGCCAATTTTTACAAGGAAGATCTTAAGAAAATTGGGGTGAAAATGAAATACGACAAGGCCGAGTGGAGCCTGATGCAAAAAAAAATGGATGAAAAAGCCTTCGATGCATTCACGGGCGGGTGGGCATTGGCCTGGTCCGACGATCCGTATCAATTATGGCACGGCTCGCAAGCGGACATCCCGAAGGGATCCAACCGCGTGGGATTTCGCAATACGGAGGCCGACCAGATCATTGAAAAACTGCGCGTGGCGTTCGACGAGAAAGAACGCGTAGAGCTGTTTCACCGTTTCCACCGCATCCTGCACGAGGAACAACCTTACACCTTCTTCCGCGTTCCGGAAGCAGTGGTCTGCTGGTGGAATGAAGTCAAACGCGTAGAAATCCGCAAAACACCCCCGCAGACTTATTCGTTGCCCTGGTGGATGGCAACACAGTAAGGGGTCGGGGGTCAGGGGTCAGGGGCCAGGGGCTGGGGGTCAGGGGCTGGGGGTCCGTGTTGGTCCGTGCCAGTCCGTGCCAGTCCGTGTCCGTCCACTCCTCTCCACAAAATCACGATCATGAAGACATACATCCTCAAGCGCCTTTTGCTCATGATTCCGACGTTCCTCGGAATCACGTTGATCGTCTTTGTGGTGCTGAATTTCGCTCCCGGCCATCCGGGGGGAAGCAAAATGAACCAGGATCTGGCCGCCAACATGCGGGGTGAAAAAACGCAGGAATCGTTTCGTATCTTCCGCGAGCAGTTCAACCTGGACAAGCCCGTCCTCTTCAACACGCTCTTCTGGCTTTCGGAAAAAACCGTCGCGAAAAATCTCCAGATCATCGCGGGCGTCACGACGGCCACCGCCGCGCAGAAAATCCGCGCGCAGGAGGGCATGGAAGATTACGGGCAATATGCGGTCCCGCATTTGGCCCATATCATGGAAACCGCGCAAAATCCGCGTCTGCGCGACGTGTCAGTATATTTCATGAGTTTGAACGCGCGCCGGCCCCTGATTGATCCCTTCAACAAGAACCTGAGCGAAGCCAGGCGCAAGATGAACACGGAAATTGACATCGAAAACGCGTTGTTCCGCGAGATGCGCTACCCGCTGGAAGCCCCCGAAGCGCAAAAGCAAAAAGTGATCGCGCAATGGAAAACCTGGTATCAGGGGCACAAGAATCGCTGGGAATACAGCGGGATGGACAAGTTTCGGATCTTTTTTTTCGAAACGCGCTTTGCCTGCTACATGGGCAATCTGATGCGGCTGGATTTCGGCGTCTCGCTCGTGACGAAAGAACCCGTGCTCAAAACACTGGTTTATAAACTGCGCTACTCCATTCCCCTGTCCGTTGGCTCGCTGATACTCGCATATCTGATCTCGATTCCCATCGGCATCTTTTCGGCGGCGCGCAAGGATTCCACCGTGGATCAGAGCGTCACCATTTTCCTTTTCATCCTGTATTCGCTGCCCAGTTTCTTTGTCGCCACGGTGCTGCTTTATTTCTTCTCCAAAGGATCGGACTACAAGTGGCTGCAATGGTTCCCCATCGGGGGCTGGCGCTCGCCGGAGTATGACACAATGACCACGCTGGAGCGTATCGGAGACATCGGCTGGCACATGGTTCTGCCCGTCATCTGCATGACGTATGGGTCGCTGGCATATCTCAGCCGCTATATGCGCGCCGGACTCCTGGATGTCATCCGTTCCGATTATATCCGCACGGCGCGCGCCAAGGGATTGACGGAAAAGACGGTGATCTTGAAGCACGCGCTGCGCAACGGCCTGATTCCGATCCTGACGATCCTGGCCGGCTTGCTCCCCGCGCTGCTCGGCGGTTCGATCATCATCGAATATATCTTCGGGATTCCGGGCATGGGGCAATGGCTGATCGAATCCATTTATAACCGCGACTACAACGTGATCATGGCCGAACAGCTCGTCTCGACGATCCTGGTGCTGCTGGGCATCCTGCTGTCGGATCTGAGCTACGCGCTGGTGGATCCGCGGATTACTTATGATTAAGAGATACAATCAATTCTTTGATGCGGGTTAATATTTCATTGCTGATGCTGGGCGAGATTACAACCATCAGAAGGAGAAATCAAAATGCCGAAAGCGATAAACTGGGAAGAGAAAAAGCAATCCTGGATTGCCCAAGTGAAGGAATTATGCGCGACCATCGAAAAGTGGGCGAAACAAAAAAGATGGTTTGTGGATGAGCAGGAAAAGGTCATCGAGGAGCCACATTTGGGAGAGTACACAGTTCCGGTGCTCTATATTCAAACGCCTCAGGGGCGCTTCTTTGTTGAGCCCATGGCGCGGGAGATCTTAGGAGCGGAAGGACGTGTGGACATCACGGTGTTTCCAACTTATGTGCGTTTTTTGCTAGTGAGATCGAAAAATCAATGGGTCATCAATACTGATTCGAGAGTGGAATGGCCGGAACCGTGGTCACAGGAAGCGTTCTATAACATTGTTAAGGCAATGGCTGCCGCTGCATGAACCCTAAGCAAAAATTTGAGCGCATCATCGCTTGCGAGCAAATGTGCAATGCCGGCATGGTCGCTACAGCGTACTACTTTAGCCTGTGCCAAACACAGCCAGAACTGCTTGATAAATCACTATGTCGGATAAAGGATTTTCAGGATTGTCATCAAGATTTGGAAACCACTTATCTTATCAGAATTTTTGCTGAATTTGAAGCGACGCTTCGCGACTATTGGGAAAATGCTTGTTCTCGACAAAAGAGACCCATCATGGAAATGCTTATGAACAGGATTATCTCCCGTTGTCAAGTTTGGCCTGCCGTGGCTGAAAAAGCGCACATGGTTCGTGAATACCGGAACTCCTTGATGCATGGCGGCGCGGCAGCCCCAGTGACATTATCCGAAGCAAGGTCCTACCTTTGCCAGTTTCTATCCCATTTGCCTTATACATGGTAAAGCAAATCCTATCGCGGAATCTTCATGAAAAAATCATACGAGCCAAATAATTCAACGGGTGATTCCTCTGCGGCCGGTCGCGCGCTGCAGGCTGAGCAGCATGCCGCTTCGCTGCGCGTATCGTATTGGGCGATCGTCTGGGGCCAGTTCCGCAAGAAACGGATCGCGGTCTTTGGGATGTGGTGCGTGATCGCGCTGTTTCTTCTGGCTATTTATGCCCCGCTGATATGCCTGGACAAGCCATTCTTTTATAAGGACCACACGGGGCTTTCATTCCCGCTCTTCAAACATCTCTTCAACCGCCTGTTCTTTGAAAACTCCGTGGATGTTTTTTTCAATCTGATTCTGACGCTTTCGCCGTTGTACATCGCGCTCTATTATATAGGCTGCCGCGTTTTGCGCAACTCCCGGCGCTGGGGCCGCGGGCATATCGTCGGATTCCTTGTCGCGGCGCAGTTCCTGATTTTCTTCGCGGTCTCTCCGCAGCGGATTTTGGGATGGGCGAATCCGCTGTATTCTTCGTCGGCGAGCAGGAACTACGCCGAACCGGCGCCGAATCAAAGCACATCGTCCACGGCGCTTTGCCTCTTTCCGATCTATCGCCATAACTACAGCAACACCGATCCCAAGCAAAGCCTCAACGCCCCCAGCTGGACGCATTGGTTCGGCACGGACAAGGAAGGGCGCGATGTCTTGGCGCGCATTCTCTATGGCACGCGCATTTCGCTGACAATCGGCGTCGTGGCGGTTTCGATCTACGTCGCCATCGGCATTTTCCTCGGCGCGCTGGCCGGATATTTCGGCGGTTGGATTGACATGCTGATTTCGCGCCTGATCGAGGTGATGATCTGCTTCCCGACGTTCTTCCTGATCCTGACGCTGGCGGCGTTCGTCGAGGAGCGCTCGATTTTTCACGTCATGGTGATCATCGGCATAACCAGCTGGCCGGGCGTGGCGCGGCTGGTGCGGGCCGAGTTTCTCAAACAGCGCAATCTCGAATATTCGCAGGCGGCGCTGGCGTTGGGGATTTCGCGTCCGCGGATCATCTTCCGGCATATCCTGCCGAACGCGCTGGCGCCGGTGCTGGTCGCGGCTACGTTCGGCGTCGCGTCGGCGATCCTGACCGAATCGGCCCTGTCATTCCTGGGATTGGGCGACGTCTCGGCGCCGAGCTGGGGCGCGCTGCTCAACGCCGGGCGGCTGGATCATAAACTCTGGCTGGTCCTGTTCCCTGGGTTCCCGATCTTTTTTGTGGTCAGCATCTTCAACCTCGTAGGCGAAGGCCTGCGCGACGCCCTGGATCCAAAGCTTAGAATATAAACCGCCAAGCGCAAAACAAATAATGTAAAATGCAAAATGAGAAATGAGAAATGAGAAATGAAATCTCAATCGCTATTCGCTTGAAGAAAATGAATCCCTATCGCGATGAGTATGAAGAAAAGGACGTTCTATCGTTGTCCAGCTTAGTACCTGCCACAAATTCGTTCTTCATTTCTCATTTCTCATTTCTCATTTTACATTTTACATTATGCGCTTGCTTGTAGTAGTTCGCTTCACTTCATATCATTGACGGATTCGCATTATGCCCGCAGATCCCAATAGCCCCGCCATCCATGTAGCAAAACTCACGAAATCCTATGCTACGGCTCGCGGGCCTGTGGAGATTCTGCGCGGGGTTGATTTATCGGTTTGCGCGGGACAGTCCGTGGCGATCATGGGGCCTTCGGGGTCGGGCAAGAGCACGCTGCTGCACATTCTGGGAACGCTCGACCGCCCGAGCAGCGGCAGCGTCCTTCTTTCCGGACGCGATCCGTTCGCGCTGGCCGACAAGGCGCTGGCGGATTTCCGGAATCGCGAGATTGGATTCGTTTTTCAGGAGCATTATCTCCTGCCCCAATGCACGGCGCTGGAGAATGCGCTGGTTCCCGCGCTGGTTTCAGCGGCGGATCGCAGGCAGGCCGCCGAGCGCGCCAGACGGCTGCTCGAACGCGTGGGGTTGGCCGGATTGATGGACAGCCCGCCCGCCATGCTCTCCGGGGGCGAGCGCCAGCGCGTCGCCATTGCGCGCGCCCTGATCAACCGCCCGCATATTCTGCTGTGCGATGAGCCGACCGGCGCGCTGGATCAGGCCACGGGCGAAGCGATGGCGGACCTGTTACGCGAAATTCAGCGCGACGAAGCCGTGGCGCTCGTCGCCGTGACGCACAATGAATCATTCGCCCGCCGCTTCGATCGTCTTCTGAGGCTGAAAGAGGGGAAACTGATGGAAGCGTGACCGCCTCCTGGCGCCCTAAAGCTCTATTTCATTCAGCACAGACATCCCCGCAGGGGATATGGAGTTTAGACATTTTTTCCCCGAAGGGGAACTACAATCATAGCCGTGGGTGAAGCGAAGCGAACCCACGGTAGAGGCAAACCAATCATCGGTCCCCGAAGGGAGCCAACGCCGTCGCAAGAGCAATCCTTTACTTAGCCAATTCGAAACGCGTAGATGAAATGTAACGCGCCATTCGGTCCGTGTTGGCCCCCTCCGGGGACCTGCTGTCGCACTCATCGTGTCCGCGGGTTCGCTTCGCTTCACCCACGGCTATGATAGTTTTCCCCCTTCGGGGGATTCAAATGTCCAAACTCCAGATCCCCGAAGGGGATGCCCCGGTGGCAACCATCCCCGAAGGGGATGAATCTGAATAGCTGCCCTGGTGTCATCCGGTGGGTATGCATCCGTGTAATGACCCCACCCCGGAGATATTGAACCGGATCAACGAGGCATGGCTGTCAATCTATGAGAGTATTTGCCCTTCCAATTCGCCGGCGATCTCATCCAGAAGAACGATGCTGTCAGGATCGTAAAGCCGCTCGGGGACTTGCACGCGCCAATCCGTCAGGCGGCTCAGCTCATGCCAGTCCGATTGGCCTTCGCGCATCCGGGCGATGTCCAGCGGCTCATTGACCAGGAGCCCGAAGATGCGCGTATCCTCCATCTTCAGGCACTGAAACCACAGATGCTCGCAATCCGATCCTTCCTTCGCATGATCCGTCGGATAGCCGAACTTGGCGAAAAAATTCCAGTTCGAATCGTGCCGGTGCTTCTCAAACACCCGGCGGAACAGCCGATAGCGGATGGTCGCGATCTGCCGCATCCGAAGCGTCTCGGCGTCGCTGAAATAAAGGGGTGCGCCCTTGGCCAGGTCATGGAGCGCCCCCAACGGCGCGCGGTATCGCCGCCACAGGGGCCAGCCGGTTCGCTCGACCAGAACTCCCGAAGTCAATCGGTGAAAGTCGTCGCGGTCTTGCGGCTTGGAGCCGCGCAATCCTGCGAACCAACGCAGGGCTTCGGGCCATTCGAGCCATTCCATGACGATGTTTTCCCCGGGCGAAAAGGGAACGCCCGGCGGCCCCGCGCCTTCCTCGATCGCGTGGATGCTGATGGTTTCAAGCAGTTCAACCGCCTGCGCGAATGACTCCTGAGGGATGCCGAGGATTTCAAATTCGATCGAACCGCAGCGCAGCAGGCCGTGAGTGTGCAGCCAGACCGGTTCGGAAGTTTTTGCGTCGCGCGTTGCGTCGCCGTTATTCGGCTTGCCATCATTCGGCTTGCCATCATTCGGCTTGCCGTCATCCGGTCCGCCGCTGACGCTATGGATGCTGAACAAATGACGCGGACTGGGGGCGATGGGGCATTGGGCCACCTCGCGCAGCCAGCGGCCTGGTTTCAGCATGCAGGAAGAGATATCCAAATAGGCGGGCGCGGCGGGCGACAGGGCATAAGCCATTCTTGCCAGCCGGTGATAATCCGCGAGGACGCTGTCTTCGAGCAACGTCCCAATCCCTATGCTCCAAAGGGCGCTGCGCGTGCGAAGGTATTCCTCTTGAGTCAGTTCGAGTTCTTCGAAATGCCATCCTTCCAAAGGGGCCTGCTTCTGAAGCCAGATCTCGTATGACCGCACATTGAAAGCTGGCGGGGGTGTTTGTGCGCCGCCGTCGGGAGTGGCAGGCGTGGCAGGCCATCGAATGGCGATATGCGCTTTCCAGATTTCCGGCGTGCCGCGCGTCAAAGGCGCCACGGCCCAGTCAACGACCTCGAACGCCGCTTGGGCGCGCTCAATAATACATGAAACGGTAGGCGGATTATCCGCCGGATCCGTCAGAATCGCCAGAAGGCGAGAGGCCAGCCGTGGACCGCTATCCTGAGGCGCGCCCGCAATTTCGTTGCTCATAAACGCTCAAACTCAAAAAAACAGCGCCGGAATGGACAGCCGTCCATCGGCAAACACATGCGCAAGCGTTTCATAACCCCCCGTCCCGGCGCAAGCGGTGTTTGTTAGTAGTATGTTAGTAGTTCCACCTTCAGGTGGCGCTTGTAGTTCCATGTTTGTAGTTCCACCTTTAGGTGGCGCTTGTAGTTCCGCCTTTAGGTGCCGCTTGTAGTTCCATGTTTGTAGTTCCGCCTTTAGGTGGCGCTCGTAGTTCCACCTTCAGGTGGCGCTCGTTATATCCACTGTATCAAGCATTTTCAAACTATGGCTGCACTAATTCCAAGTGCCATAAAAAATCCCATAAATCCCCGCTCATCCCTCGCAAAAAAAAGACTTCAATTGAGAAACATACCTGCCCCGAACCGCCGCTTCCCGCCCCTTTGAGACACGCCTGGCTTTCCGCTTGCCCTCCTCCCTCTTCATCTTTCCCGCGCACTCCATGCCATTCCGGCTTGGCTGGTTCGCAGCCCTGATTCCCGATCCGGACAACTGCAAACCGCCGCTCATCGTCCGGGCGCCGGCGCCGTTCGCAAAAGCAGCGCCCCCGTCCGGCACGCCAGGCTCGGGCAGCTCATCCCCCCGCGCGATGCGTTGCTGCCGGCGCAGGTGTTCGATGTATTGATCGTAGCTGTCTTTGAGGATGCGCGTCTGGCGCGGACCCAATTTTACGATCTCCAGTTTGCCCTCCTGGATGAGATGATAGACGCGCTTCTTGCAGACGTCCAGCATCACGGCCACGCGCGGCACGCGCAGCATCTGTTCCCGTCCCGTCATGGGGATGTCCCTCCTTCTCGTGAATTGATTGACGCCCGGAATTTTTGCCCATTGCGCCCAATATTGTCACTTTGGATTTACTTTGGATTTGTTCTGGATTTTATCTTGATGATGTCTTGAATCCGTCTTGGGTCTAAAAATTCCTGAGCGGCGCGCGCGATTCGCGCTTGCGGCTTTGCGCCTTCAGAGGCGCGCCCGATTGATTGCGCCGGACCAGCTCGACGGCGCCCGCCAGCGCGTCCGGGCCATCGTCGTAGCGGCCGGGATAGCCTTCGAGCTGCTGGAGAAAAGTCTCGCCCAGGCCGCGGGCAAATCGCAGGATTCCATTTTCGATGAGGGATTCCAGCGAACGGATACGCGCATCCTTCGAAGCGCGGTTCGAGACGGGTTCGACCGCCACCTGGCAGGGGCGTTTCCCGGCGCGGCGCCGGGCGCGCTCATCTTCGATCGGGATCATCATCAATTCCTGGAAGCAGTTGCCTTCCACGCCGATGACTCGATGCCCCCAGCGCTCGGCCAGATCGAAGACCCATTGCGCCTGCTGGCTGGGGCGTGCCCGCTCGACCCGCGCGTCGAGCACATAGATGAAGCCATGCGCGTCGGCTCCCACTGTCACGAGGGCGGCGTAGTCTCCTCCCCGCGTTCGCCCGCTCGAAGCGGACTTGCCCATCGCCGCATCCAGAAAGCCCGCCACGGTCAGCTCAGCCAATTCAACTCGCTCGCCGTCGCCTCCGGTTCCTTTGCTTCCTGTGCTCCGATCCTCGGCGGACGGCGACGTCTCCAAGACAAGGGCGTCGCGCTCCAGGCGGAAATGCCGCGCGCGGGCGGGATCGAAAATCGCCACGTCCGCCAGTGAAGGATCGTTCTGCTTTTCCTGGAAAAACGCGCGCCGGCCCTGCGTGGCCAGCTGGATCATCAATTTGTAGTAGGTTTCTTTTTCGGGCCAAAGCGCCCGCGCGCCCTCCAGCATCTCGCGCTTGTGCTCATAAAAAAACGTTTGGGCCGTCTTGATGCGCGCGGGATCGCGCAGATTCGAGTAGAGCTCGCGCCAGCGTTCCCACAGGTCCGCGCGCTTGGCAAAAGCCCGCACGGCGCGGAAGCGGGCTGTCTTGAAATCAGGCCGCTTCAGCAGCGACGCCAGCAGGCTTTGCGGATGCAGCAGCGTTCCGACGATGGTCAGGTTCGTGTACCCGTTGCCAAGATGCTCGATGACTTCGCTGAACCAGGCGGCGAGTTTTTCGCGCTGTTCCCCAGATTCGACGGATTCGGAGTCCTCGACGTCGTCCAGGATGACCAGCGTCGGGCGGTATCCTTTGTGCACGAGTCCGCGAACTTCGCTTCCGGCCGAATAGGCCTCGATCCGAGTGTCGAAAGCCTCGATGACGGTGGACGAAAATTTGGCGTCCTTGCTCTCGGCTGCCCCAAAGACGCGGTGCAGCCGGGCATTTCTTTGCAGCTGATAGCCAATGGCTTCCAGCTTCTGCTGGCTCTGTTTGAGCGTGGCCGACAGGATTACGATGTACTTTTCGCGTTGATAGAGGAGGCTGTGGATCGGCAGAATGAGCGATTGAAGCGTGGACTTGGCGTGTCCGCGCGGCGCCGCCAGCGCCAGACGCCGCCCTTCGCGCAGCGGCGGCTTCATCCCTGCCCGGCGGTTGTACTCCCGGAATACCCAGCGGTGAAACACCGAGGGCGCCAGGCGGCAATACTCATGAAAAAACTCGCGCGCGAAGCGGGCGACGTCGCGCTCGCAGGCCTCACGGAGCGCCTTTTCCGCCTCGGTTCGCGAGGCTTCCGCCGCGGCCAGATCCGGCGATTGCTTGAGCGCGCGAATCTTGTGCCATTCCGTAAAGTAGCTTTCGCGTCCCTCCTGAAGGCGCCGCTGCGTCATCGAGAAATCCTTGATGGCTTCATAGGCTTCTTTTTCGTTTTCTGCATCCCGCTCGATGACAGGCATGTAGCGCATTAAGACGCACTCTTCAAAATCAAGCATCTGATCATGGCGATCTAAATAGCGGTCGAATTGTTCCAGATTCTCCGGCAATTTTCCTGGCTCCTTTCATAAGGGGGCGCCCGGGGGCGTTTTCGCGGAGCGCCGTTCGCAAAATAGCGGCAAGTCTCAAAACAGATTCCTGCCATGTAAAGCGATCTCCGGGCAATTCCCTTATAGACTCTTATTGTGATAGCTTTTCATAATTATGTCCTTGCAACATTATGTTATGCATGCATAATATTAGCCGTTGGCGCTAGGGAGGCGCCGGAACATGACGTTGCCTTTTTTAGACAGAACTGAAGAAAAGGCGCGTCTGAATCGCGCGCTTTCGGGACCTGCGGGAAATCTGGTTTGCTTGTATGGGCGGCGGCGCTGTGGCAAATCCAGATTGCTATTGGAAGCGCTGAAAAGCCGGCGGGCGGTTTACTATGTGGGAGACGATCGCGAGGCGCGATTGCAGCGGCGCTCGCTGGCGAGGGCGATCGGCGTCCTTCTCGATGGTTTTGACCGGGTTGAATACCCCGATTGGGACGCGCTCTTGGAGCGATGGTTCCGCGAGGCGCCCGCTGGAAGCGTCCTTGCCTTGGATGAGTTTCCGGCGATGGTTAAAGCCAGTCGCGACCTGCCAAGCCTGATTCAAAAACAAATGGATCGCCCGCGCCGTGCAGCGGCGCATTGCGTCTTATGCGGTTCGTCGCAGCGCATGATGCAGGGACTCGTTCTTGACGCAGCGGCGCCCTTGTATGGCCGCGCCAGGGAAATCATGAGGATTCGTCCTCTCGGGGCGCACTGGATTGCGTCCGCGCTTAAGCTCAAAAATGCGGCCAAGGCTTTGGAGGCTTATGGCGTCTGGGGCGGCGTGCCGTTGTATTGGGAACGCGCGCGCGAATATGGCTCGCATTGGGAAGCCGTGGCGCAGATGGCTCTGGACCCATTGGGGCCATTGCATGAAGAGCCGCGGCGGCTGCTGATGGATGACGGCGCCGAAATTGCCCAGCCTGCTTCCATTCTGTCGCTTGTCGCCGGCGGCTGCCATCGGGTCTCGGAGATAGCCGCGCGCCTTGGCAAGCCGTCATCCTCCCTGGCCCGCCCGATCCAACGCTTGCTGGAACTGGAGCTGTTGAAGCGCGAACAGCCTTATGGAGCGCCGGAACGCGATAACAAAAAATCGCTTTATAAAATCGCCGATCCATTTCTGCAATTTTGGTATCGCTTCGTCGAACCCAATCGTTCGTGCCTTCAGGCGGGGCAAGTCCGCCAAACCCTTGCCGAAATCCGCAAAGATTATCCCGCGCATCTTGGCGGCATCTGGGAAGATTTGGCGCGCGCCAGCGTTGCCCGTATGGAGATTGCCGGACGGCGATGGCGGCCGGCCGCGCGCTGGTGGGGCAGCGGCCTGGATCGTAAGCCGATGGAGCTCGATATCGTCGCGCAATCCGAGGATGGTGGCCAATTGATCGTGGGAGAGGCAAAACTTTTGTGCGAGGGCAAGGGGCGCGCAAGCATTGAAGCGGAATTGTTGAGAAAAATAGAACTCTTTCCATTGGCCGAAGGCAAGCCTGTGATTCCATGTATCTGGAGCGCTTATGGAAGCAAGACGCCGGCCCAAGGCGTTCCAACTTTTACCGCCGAAGAGGTATTCGGCGTCCTTCGCTGATCTTGATACAGCCGGATCCCAATAGTTATGTCAGCGCGACATAATGTTGCGTCTGCATAATTATTTCAACCGGCGTTTGCAGCTAAGAATCCACCCGCTGAAAAAAACGCCTCGAGCGAAAATTTTAGATTGACATGTCGAGAAGTCTCGATATATAGATTTCCCCGGAGCCGGCAAACATGACTGCGAACACCGCCAAAAAAATCAACTTGCTGCCGCGCGGCGCGCTGGATGAGGCCGCCGAATGCCTGAAGGCCATGGCGCATCCGCTGCGGCTGCGCATGGTGGATATATTGATGCAGGGGGAATTTCCCGTCGGTGAAATCGCCGGGATGTGTCAGCTCCCGCCGCATCAGACCAGCGAGCACTTGCGGCTGTTGAAAGCGATGGGATTGCTCGATTGCCGCCGGCGCGGCCGGACCATTTTCTATTTCATCGCCAATCCGCGCTTGCCGCGGCTGATCGAATGCATACGAAAAACGTGCAAAACATAATCTAAAAAATGCCAAGGAGAAATATTAATGTCTTCTGTCAAAAAAATCGTAATCGTCGGAGGCGTGGCGGGAGGCGCTTCGGCGGCGGCGCGCGCCCGGCGGCTTTCGGAAGAGGCCGAAATCATTGTGCTCGAACGAGGGCCGTATATTTCGTTCGCCAACTGCGGCCTGCCCTATCATATCGCAGGAACCATTTCCGAACGCCAGAAACTGCTCGTGCAGACGCCCGAAGGGTTCCGCAAGCGCTTTCGCATCGTCGCGCGCGTCAACAGCGAAGTAACGGGCATAGATCGGGAGCGCAAGGAGGTTCATGTCCGGGATCACGCCGCCAAACGCGATTATGTCGAGTCGTACGACGCGCTGCTGCTGAGCCCCGGCGCCGAACCCGTGCGTCCGCCGATTCCCGGCGCCAACAGCCCGCGTATCCGGACTTTGCGCAGCCTTTCCGATATGGACGCAATTATCACGGCGATTGCAAAAGACAAAACCAATCGCGCGCTCATTGTGGGCGGCGGCTATATCGGGCTTGAAATGGCCGAGGCGTTCGTTCAACGCGGCCTGAAAACAACGCTCGTCGAGATGGCGCCGCAGGTGATGGGGCCGGTGGACCCCGAGATGGCCGCGCCGATTCACAACGAACTGAAATTGAACGGCGTGGATTTGCGCCTGGAAACCTCGGTCACAAGCTTCAATGAACAGGACGGCGCCCTTGCGGCCCAACTCAGCAACGGCGATACCGTCACGTGCGGACTGGCGATCATGGCCATTGGCGTCAGGCCCGAGTCGCGGCTGGCGCGCGAGGCAGGGCTCGACATCGGCCCGCTCGGCGGCATCGCCGTGGACGCGAACATGCGCACGAGCGATCCGAATATCTACGCGGTGGGCGACGCCGTTGAAGTCAAGGATTTCGTCAGCGGAACGCCCGCGCTGATTCCGCTGGCCGGTCCCGCCAATCGTCAGGGGCGCATTGCCGCCGACAATATGCTGGGCCGGTCGAGCGTTTATCGCGCCACGCAGGGGACGGCGATCTGCAAGGTTTTCAACCTGGCTATCGGCATGACGGGCCAGAGCGAAAAAGCCCTCAAGCGCGCGGGCGCGCCCTATCAAAAGGTCTATGTGCATCCCGCCAGCCACGCCAGTTACTATCCCGGCGCCAGCCCGGTCAGCCTCAAACTCCTGTTCCACCCCGAAACCGGCAAGATTCTCGGCGCCCAGGCGGTGGGGAGCGACGGCGTGGACAAGCGCATTGACGCGCTGGCCATGGCGCTGCGCGGCGGCATGACGGTGTATGATCTGGAGGAGGCGGAGTTGTGTTATGCGCCGCCCTATGGATCGGCCAGGGACGTGATCAACTATGCCGGATTCGCCGCGGCAAACGCCTTGCGGGGCGACGTGCGGCTCTGCCACGCGCAGGACGCCGTCAATCTGCGCGAGGATCAGGCGCTGCTGGACGTGCGGACGAAAGAAGAAGTGGCCGCCGGCACAATCCCCGGCGCGATCAACGTTCCCATAGACGAGTTGCGCGGAAGACTGGGCGAACTGCCCAAAGGCAAAGAGCTGCTTGTTTTCTGCCAAGTGGGATTGCGCGGATACCTGGGCTGCCGCATTCTGACGCAGCACGGGTTCCCCTGCGCCAATCTCTCGGGCGGATACAAAACCTATCTGATGGCCACCGGGCATCTGCCAAGCAAGCCCGCGCCGAAGGCGATGCAGGACGACACCGGCGAGAAAGAAGCGCCCGCCGGTGGGAAAAAGAAAGATGAGCTTTTAGCCGCGGCGTCGCAGCCCGCTATCAAGATTGACGCCTGCGGCCTGCAATGTCCCGGACCCATTGTGAAACTCAAGGAAGCCATGGACGCAGCCGCCATCGGCCAGCGCGTTGAAATCGTGGCAACCGATCCGGGCTTTGCGTACGACGTTCCGGCGTGGTGTCAGGCGACGGGCCATGAACTGCTCGAAGTCGCTCCGGACAAGGAAAGCAAAGGCTATCGCGCGGTGATTGCCAAGCGTTCGAGCGCGCCGGCGCCGGCGTTCACATGTGGCGTCCCAGCTCCCGCGCAAACGGTGGGCGCATCTAGCGGCGCATCTGTCGCCGCCGGGAGGAAAATGACCATCGTCGTCTTCAGCGGCGACTTTGACAAAGCGATGGCGGCCTTTATCATCGCCAACGGCGCGGCGGCGATGGGCTACGAGCCGACCCTCTTCTTCACATTCTGGGGCTTGAACATCCTGCGCAAAGCCCAAAGTGTTCCAGTCAGCAAAAATCTCATCGAACGGATGTTCGGCTGGATGATGCCGCGCGGCGCTGAAAAACTGGCCCTCTCGAAGATGAACATGGCCGGCATGGGTCTGGCGATGATCAAGGGTATCATGCGCAAAAAGGGCGTCGCCTCGCTGCCCGAACTGATCCAAAGCGCCCAAAAAGCCGGCGCGCGCCTGGTCGCCTGCAACATGTCCATGGACCTGATGGGCCTGAAGCGCGAGGAATTCATCGAAGGCATCGAAGAAGGCGGCGTCAGCATGTATCTGGGCCAAGCGGGTCAGGGCAATATTAACCTCTTCGTCTGACAGGGGAGTGGTGCAATCCAGAATTCTGGTCGTATTTCCCACCGAAAGTCAGCATGCCACCACCGGGCCTTGTGCCGGTGGAGCGATGAGTTTGCGCTAGCAGTGACCGCTTTTTTCTCGCCGCCACCACTGGGCCTTGTGCCAGTGGGGCGATGATTGTCGGCTAAAATCGCGTGCTACCAACATAATCATCGCTCCACCGGCACAAGGCCCGGTGGTGGCGGCAGACGAAATTGGCATACCTTTCTAGCGCAAAATCATCGCTCCACCGGCACAAGGCCCGGTGGTGGCATGCTGATCTTCGGTGAAAAATACGACCGGAATTCTGGATTGCACCCGCCGCCCTGCCGCCGATCATTATTCATTTGATTTATGGACTCAGAAATCGCAGCCTCGAAACCAGTTTGGTTGGCAAATCCGCAGAAAAATTCATTGTCATTCATCAGCAAGGCCACAACGAAGGAAAGACTAATCGGAACGCAAATGAATTTCATACATTTCCTGGAAGGCGCAGTCATTGCGTTTTCTCTTGCTGCGCCGATTGGACCTGTCGGCATCCTCTGCGTCCGGCGCACGCTGGAACACGGCGCGCGATACGGCCTTGTAATCGGGATAAGCGCTGCGGCCTGCGATATGGCCTATAGCGTCGTCGCGGCCTTCGGGATTACGCTCATTTCCGACTTCATCACTCTCGAACAACGCTGGATTCGGCTCGCCGGCGGGCTTATCCTGCTCGTAATTGGATATAGCGCCTTCCGTCCCCATCCGCTCGCAGACAAGGCGGCGCCGGCGCCGGCGCCCTCCGGCCACACGTGGGCCTTCTTCTCCACCGCCATTCTCATCTTTACCAATCCCTTGTCGCTCTTCGCTTTTGCGGCTGCGTTTGCATTCATCGGAGCCGATAAAATCGTCGGCCATCCTTTCTCCGGCCTGATGCTCGTTGCCGGCGTCTTCTTCGGTTCCCTGACATGGTTTGTCCTGCTCCTGGGGCTTGTCCACTTCTTCAAAGAGAAAGTCATGCGAGTCGAACTCACGATTGTGAATCGGATCGCAGGGGCGCTGTTGATGCTCTGCGGACTTTATGCTCTCTGGAATGGCGTCAGCGGGCGATAAGGAGGCAAAAGGCTATGCCGTTCGACTTGACGGTTCCCGCCTGCCACAACCACGGCTCGGCGGCGAGGCGGCGCATTGCATTGACCGGAAGAATTGCGATGGCGGGACGAATCCTGTTTGCCGCGCTGGCGGGATCGGCGCTCGCATGGGGAGGCCCAACTCTCACGTCTCCGAGCCAAACCGGCGAGGGCCCGCGGTTTGAGCTGCGCCCCAGCGAGAGCTACTTCCGGGTAGATGGCCGGCCAACATTCGTGCTGGGGCGCAACCCGGTGGGCATGAGCCCGAAAGCCTACGAAGATCATTTTCGCCATGCCGCCGAGGCCGGCGAGCGATTCATGCGCATCCATTTCACTTTCAGCCCGCCCAACGAGAAGGCCGGCGAAATTGATGCGGCGATGCTGAAGTCCTGGGATGAGGTCCTGGACACCGCCGAAAAGAGCCGTCTCGCCGTGCTGCCTGTCCTGGGCGTGTGGGCCGACTGGAACGACGGCAGCAAAAAGGAGGTCTGGCACACCTGGGACAAGAATCCCTTCAACATCGCACGCGGCGGCCCGGCGAAACGGCCCGATGAGCTGTTCGACGATACCCCCTGCCGCCAGCTCTGGCTGAAACGGCTGGAGACGTTCGTCAAGCGCTGGTCGGACCGCCGCGCCATCGTTGGATGGGAAATTTTTTCAGAACTGGATCTGGTCACGGGGGCGACCGAAGAGCGCGCGGTCCGGTTCGCCGAATGCGCCGCCGCCGTGATCCGCGCGGCGGACCCATGGAAGCGCCCGGTCACAGCCTCACAGGGCGGCGTCAATGAGTGGCCGCAACTGCTGAAAAGCCACGCGCTCGATTTCATCCAGATTCACCCGTACGCCGGCGGGCCCTTCGGGGGCAACCTCGATAACCTCATCATTACATCAGTGCGCAAGCGGCTCCAAAAATATGGCAAGCCGGTCCTCATCGGCGAGTGCGGGCTGAATGCTGCCCCGCCGCGCGGCACGCGGGACGTCGCGGCGCGGGCGGAGATCGGCATCCGGCATGCCATCTGGGCGTCGGTGGTGAGCGGCGCCATGAACGGTCGCATGCTCTGGTGGCAGGACGGCTACGACCAGTTCGAGCAAGCCGACCTTTGCCGCCACTACCACCAGGCCGCCGCCCCGGCTGCCGCCTTCATTCGCGATGTTGACTACGCCGGCTTCAAGCCGCTTCCGTGCGAAGTTTCCGACGGGTTGATCGGGGCCGTGATCGGCAACGACAAGGCGCGCCTGGGATGGTTCCGCGATCTGCAATGCTGCCCGCCGGATTGGCCGATAAAGCCGGTGGCGGGGCAAACCGTGACCACGGACGCGCCCGGTGATTCCTGGCAGGCCGAGTTCTTCGATCCGGCTACTGGTCAATCCATTGGCGAGAGCCGGGCGCCCGTTCGCGATCGTCGCCTTCGGATAGCACTTTCGGAGTTTCAGGGGTCCATAGCGGTTCGGCTCAAGCGATCAGCGCTCAAACAATAATCAGAAAATCCACTTTCAATTCGTACGCCTGATATTTTCAGCGGGGCATTTGGCTCTTGACGGCCTTAGCATTATGAGCCACTGTTTGCTTGACAGATATTAGATGGATAAAACCTTTCTTTGCTGATGCAAGCAATGATGCGGGAGAAATATTTTAAGGTTCCCTTGAGGAATTAGTGGGTGAAAAGCGGTGCTCATCCTGAGTGCACAGTCGTAACTTGGAATCAGCATGAACGTGATCATCGTTTGAGTTTTCGAAGGCATGGGAGGAAATGGAAAAAGCGGAATAACCGGCT
>JAPLSP010000556.1 GCA_026398575.1 Candidatus Sumerlaeota bacterium
TTGGAGTGCGGTTGCTTGCTGCCGCTTTAGCTACGCCTGTCGTGTAGATCATGGAAGCAAAAGCGGCAGCAAGCAACCGCACTCCAAATGCTGGCGCCGTTTCCAACCGCATTATATTCAGCCTTTATGAAAAAATATATCACTGAGATTAGGACTCAAAGCGCTCATGGAATTTGGGCTCATTTGAAATCAACTGGCGATTTGTGAAGGATGACGTCGCTGGCGATGGTTTCAAAACCCAGGCGGTGATAGAGCGAAAGGGCCGGGTAATTGTTGCAGCTCGTGCGCAGTTCCACCCAGTCATAGCGGCTTTCGATAGCCTTGAGCGATTCGATCATCAGCCAGCGCCCCAATCCCTGTCCCTGGCAGGATCGGTCAATCACGATGAAATCCAGGACAATCAGGTTCAGGTCCAGATGTTTTTTGAGCGCGTCGGCGCCCAGATAGGTCACGAAACCCATGGGCGCCGTTCCCTGGCGGCGCGCGACGAAGACGTGCCGCGCCAGCTTCCGGCAGCAACGCCGGACCCATTCCTCGAAGAGCCGCTCCGCCGCCTCCGCTCCGCCCAGCGCCGGATCGTTGAAAAAATGGTTCGTCGTATGCGAACGCGACGCAAGGGCCGCCAGCGCGTCTTCCTCGCCTTCGCGGAAAACATCCAAGGCAATTCCCTCCGGCGCCGCGCATTGGGCCGCCGGATCGCGCTCCAGGACGCTTTCGCCCAGCCGCCGCGAAAGCTTTTGCGATCCGTCCACCAGATAAAATCCTTCCTTCTCCAGCGCATGGATCGAATTCCAGTCCGAAGCGTCCACGCGGCACGACAGGTGGTCATAAAAATTCGCGCGCGCCTGCGCCAGCAGCCAGTTCAGCAAAAGCGGTCCTGTTTCCTCCGGAGAGCGGTAAGCGACCAGCGATTGAATTTTGCCCATTTTTTTTTCGAAAATTTCCGAATGCCATGCGTCCGGCGCCAGGCCGCCGATGCCGCAGAGCGTGTCGCCTTCGATTGCGAGCGTAATGTTGTGATCGCTCTTATCGGCGGCGCGCTGAGTCTGCTCGTAAAGCATGCGCGCCAGACGGTCCGGATCAATGCCCTGGCGGCGCTGCTGAAACGCGCGGAAAGGATAATTGCGAAAGAGCTCTATGACTTTTGGCGCGTCGGCTTCACTAAGCGATGCAAGTCCAATCATGGTTCATTCCCTGCCTGCCGGCCATCATCCCACGTTCTTCACAGCTGGGGAATATCTTCCCTATCCCCCGCCTGAAGGCAAGGCGGAAAGCAAGAAGGCAAAGGTTTTCATTGCACTGCGCGCGATGATGAGCCAGAGTTGCTCCTTCTTATACGCGTTAGATGCTCTCCAATCTATTTTTCCATACATTCTTCAAATGGCAATGACTCGGCAATCCAAGACGTACTATGAGCCAGCGCGCTGGTATGACTTGCGCGATTTTTCCCAGCTGCGCGACGTGGAGTTCTTCCTCACGATAGCTGAGCAATACGGCCCCAGGCTGCTCGAATGCGGCGCCGGCACGGGGCGGATTGCCATTCCGCTGGCCCAGGCCGGATATAACATTGTCGGCATGGACCGGGATGAGGCCATGCTGCGGCGGGCGCGCCAAAAATGGAAAGCGGCCGAGGGTCAAGCCAAGGGCAAATTGAAATTGATCAAGGCGGACATGACCGACTTCACTCTCCGCCGAAAATTCGACATGGCTTTCGTCGCATTCAATGCGTTCCTCACGCTCGCCGCTCTCGAGCAGCGCGAGGCGATGCTGCGATGCGTCCGGCGGCATCTGACAGACGAAGGGCGTTTGATCATAGATGTCTCGCATCCCTCGTCCATTATGTTTTCCGGCGATCAGCCGGAACGGCTGGACTTCACGATTGAAGACCAGGAAATGGGCACGCTGGTACGGCGCTATTCCTGGTCGCGACGCGATATGTCCACGCAGCAGATTCAGATGTGTTTCGAGTATCGCTGGACCACGCCCGACGGCGAGCGCCGCAAAGATACCTCCGCCTTTCCCATGTGCGTCATTTTTCCGGTGGAAATGCAGCTGCTGCTGATGAAAAACGGTTACGACGTTGAAACGATCCATGGCAATCACGAGCGCGCGCCTTTCAACAAGCATTCGTCGCGGATGATTTTTGTGGCGCGCCGCCGCAACCGGGAAAAGCCTCGATGAAAATGTAAAATGTAAAATGTAAAATGTAAAATGTAAAATGAGAAATGAGAAATGAGAAATGTAGATTGACGCCCCATCCCGGCGCCCGCATTACGTAGTCCTGCATCTCATGCCTGCCGCACCCGGTCTCATTTTCCATTTCTCATTTCTCATTTTTCATTTTACATTGACCCGTGTTTATCAGCGGTTGTGCGAAATAGTGTATATGGGCATCTCGAATACCGAAAATCAAACCGCGCCGCCGCCTCATCCTCCCGGCGGCTTTTCGCCGCGCCAGGAGGCATGGCGCACGCTGAATCAAACCGATCCGAGCCATCCCGACGCTGCCGAAAACCTTCATGAGCGCCTGGACCGGCGCGAAATCCCGGAGGCCGACCGGCGTCTGGCCACCCAGCTCGTCATGGGCGTGCTGCGGCATCGCGGGCGTTTGGACTATTGCCTTTCGCAGATCCTCGATAAGCCGCTCGATCGCCAGCGCGCGCCGATCCTCAATCTGCTCAGGCTGGGCGTTTTTCAAATCCTCTATCTGGATCACGCGCCCGATTATGCGATCGCCCATGAAACCGTCGAGGCCATCCGCCAGTCGGAAATGAAAGACGCCGCCGGGCTGATCAACGGCGTCCTGCGCGCCTGCCTGCGCCGCCGCGATGAACTGGCCGCGCCACCGGGCGCCGGCGATCCGGACCGCGATTTTGGCGCCCTGCATTCGTGCCCCGAGTGGATTCGCGCGGCGCTGGATGACGTTCTCCCCGAAAAAGGAATGCGCGCCTGGTGGATGCAGGCGCAGGAAATTCCGGCGCTCCATCTGCGCGTCAACACGCTGAAGACGGACAAGGAATCCCTGATCGCCGAGTTGCGCGCCGCCGGATTCGATCCCCAACTGACGCCGGTCCCGGACGTGCTGGCAGTATCGGGAACGCAGCGGCCGGATCAGCTGCCGTGCTTTGAGCAGGGGCGGGCCGCCATTCAAGACGCCGCCGCCGCGCTGGTGGGACATCTCGTGGCGCCCAGGGCCGGCGAGCGGATTGTGGATTTGTGTTCGGCCCCGGGCGGAAAGACGGCGCATCTGGCGGCGCTGG
>JAPLSP010000709.1 GCA_026398575.1 Candidatus Sumerlaeota bacterium
CAAATCTCAAATCTCAAATCTCAAATCTCAAATCCTAATCAATTACCCCTGATCCCTGACCCCTGACCCCTGAATATGCCCGATACTTTTTCCATATTGCATCTCGTCAGCAGCGAACGTTGGACGGGCGCGGCCGATCCGGTGATCAGCCTCGCTAAACTCCAGCATCTTTCCGGACACAAAACATTTCTCGCCTGCATCGGCGGCTATACCTTCGAACAACAGGCGCGCCAGAGCGGCATCGAGATACTGACGTCTCTGACGATGGACCGCCGGCTCTATCCCATCAATCTCTACAAAGACTGCAAAAAACTGCTCCGGTTGGTCGAGAAGAATCAAATCAACGTGATTCATACGCATCTGCTGCATGACCATTGGATGGCGGCCTTGGCCTTGCGGAGTTATAAGAATCCTCACTTGCTCCTGCGAACCATGCATCGCTTCGAATGGCCGCGGCGCGATCCGCTGCACCAATGGCTTTTCCGCAAACAGACCGATCACCTGATCGCCACCTCGGAGGCCATGCGCCAGCGCATCCTTGCGCGGCTGGGCGTCGCGCCGGATCACGTCTCGGTAAGCTATGGTGGAGTGGACCTCGATCGCTTTCATCCCGGCGTTGATCCCGCGCCCCTGTGCGCACGGTTCCATATCCCGCCGGGCGCGCTCGTGGCAGGCATTGTCGCGCGCATGCGGGCTGGACGCGGACACGATTGGCTGATGCGAACGGCGCCCGCCGTGATCGGGCGGATTCCCAAAGCGCATTTCCTCATCATCGGGCGCGGCGAACTCAAACATTCGGTGCGCGAGCAAATCAGCCAGAGGCCCGAACGCGGCCATCTCCACTCGACCGGCTATCTCGCCGAGGACCTGCCGCTGGGCTACGCCGCAATGACGTGTTCGATGTTTCTGGGGCAGGGCTCGGAGGGAACCTGCCGCGCAATCCTGGAAGCGATGGCGTGCGGCAAGCCCGTCATTGGCGTGGACGATGGCGGCGTCAAGGAAATCATCGCGCATGGCCGGACCGGATTCGTGGTCAAGAAGGACGATGACGCCGGTCTGCGCGACGCGCTGCTGGAGCTGCTCGGCAATCCCGGGCGCGCCGCCGAAATGGGCCGCCAGGCGCGCGAGGAGTGCGCCTCCCGCTTCACCGAGGAGATGCGCACGCAAAATATTCTGAGCGCCTATCAGCGGGTCTGGAACGCAAAATACAAATAAGCGGCCATGGAAGCCGCCCGTCGGGGGACGCCGTTTGGCGGTTCGCGATTCATGCAAAAGGGGAAAAACGCTTGACCGCTTGCGCGATTCCTCCTTACATTTCTCTGCGGAGCATCAAGGCGCCTCTGCGTTCGCGTTGCGCATAAGGCGCGCGCTCCAAGCAACCCCTTGGAGCTGATGCAGGTTTCCCAAGCGTTGGAGCCTTATGATTAATTTGCTGACGATCCTGAAGGACGCCGTGGCGCGAGGCGCCAGCGACGTGCACCTGCGCGCCGGGCGCCCCATCCAAATCCGGGTGGATGGACGGCTCAATGCGCTCACCGACGTCGTTCCCGGCGAGGATGTCCTGAAGCGATTTTTGTTCGATCTCGTGGATAAAGAGCAAGTCGAGCGCTTCGAGAAAACACGCGAGCTGGATTTCTCATGCGCGGTTGGCGAGATCTGCCGCCTGCGCGTCAATCTGTTTTATGAGCGCAACCGCTTCGCCGCCTCCCTGCGAATCATTCCGGACCACATCCCCTCGATGGAGGAAATTTATCTCCCGAACGCCTGCTATAACTTTGTCCATCTGAGCAAAGGATTGGTCCTTGTCACCGGGCCCACCGGCTGCGGCAAGTCCACGACGCTGTCGGCCATGCTCGACTACATCAATTCCACTCGCGAATGCCACATCCTGACCATTGAAGATCCCATCGAATTTATTTATCAGGACAAGAAGGCGCTGATTTCCCAGCGTGAGATCAACCAGGACACCGAGAATATCAGCAAAACCAGGTGCGCACGCAGCTGGCCGTGTCGCTCGAAGGCATTGTTTCGCAGTTGCTGCTTCCGCTCAAAGGCAAGCCGGGCCGCGTCGCCACCCGCGAAGTGCTGGTCTGCACGCCGGCCGTCAAGAATATGATCCGCGAAAACAAACTGCCGCAAATCCGCTCGGCCATTCAGACGGGGCTGGACGTCGGCATGATTTCGATGAACTATTCGCTTGGCTACCTGTATGAGAAAAAGGTCATTGACTACGAGTCGGCCTACTACGCCGCTTATGACAAAAAAGATTTCGCCGAAAAATTCGGCCCCGGTCTGACGGGAAAATAAGGAGGAACTCCCATGACGAAGTCCGAAGTCACGGCAAAACTCAGTGAGCGGACCGGTCTCTCACAAAAAGAAGCCGCCCAGGCGATGGATATGTTTCTGGATGTCATCCGCCAGGGATTGACCAGCGACGGCAAGGTGTCCCTGGTCGGATTCGGCACGTTCTTCACCAAAAACCGCCGGGCGCGCGCCGGGCGAAATCCTCGCACCGGACAGATGATCAACGTTCCGCCCAAACGCGTCATCGCCTTCAAGCCGGGCCGGGCTTTCCGCGACACTGTGGACAGCTGATGGCGCCGGGGGGCTCTAAAAATTCTGAGAAAGTCCGGAAAATGCAAAAGCACTTTAACACGACCGGTCCCTGTATTGCCGCCGAGCATTATATGCTTCCAGCGCAAGAGCGTTGCGCCGATTTGCTTCCGCTCATTGAGCGAATGGCATATTTCTGCATTCACGCTCCCCGCCAATCGGGCAAAACTACGCTGATTTTGGATTTCGTACACAGTCTCAACCAAGCCGGAAAGTATTGCGCGTTATACTGCTCTTTGGAGGCTCTCGAAACGATTCCGGACGAAAATCAAGGCATTCTTGGCATCATGCGGACGCTGGCCGCGGACATGAGGTTTCATCCTGAGATGAAGTCATGCCGCTTCGGAGAGGACGTGGACCGTGGAGATAGCAGCAACCTTCTGCGCTCCGCTCTGAATTCATTATGCGAGCGTCTTGCCAAGCCCTTGGTTCTTATGTTCGACGAGGCCGATTGCTTGAGCGGTTCCACGCTGATCTCTTTTCTCAGGCAACTGAGAAATGGCTACGTTCAACGCGACGCAATGCCCTTTGTTCATTCGCTGGCGCTCATTGGGATGCGCAATATCCGCGATTATAAAGGGCGGTTGCGGAGCGACAATGAAACGCTCGGCAGCGCCAGTCCGTTTAATGTTGTAACAAGAGCTCTGACGTTGCGTAATTTCACGCGAGAAGAAATCGCAGCGCTTTACGCCCAACATACCGAAACGACCAGACAGAATTTCCCGCCGCCGGTTGTTGACAAGGTTTTTCACGCCACCTGCGGCCAGCCGTGGCTGGTCAACGCCATCGCCGCCGAGGTGGTTGAGCAAATCCTTCAAAATGACGCCTCGCGAGCGATCACGGCAGCCCATGTCGAACAGGCGATTCAAAACATCATCCTGCGGCGCGATACGCACATAGACAGCTTGATGAAGCTCCTGAAAGAAGAGCGCATCCAAAGGATCATCGAACCGGTTATAACGGGCGAAAGCGGCGAGATTGACGCGCTGGATGACGATTATCAATACGCATGCGATCTGGGGCTGGTGACCAGCGTGGGCGGAGTGACGCGCCCGGCCAATCCGATTTATGCCGAAGTCATTCTTCGGACGCTGAATTTCCGTTCGCAGTTCCGCTTCGCAGAAGAACAACACCCTTATGAGGCGCCGCGCTATATCGAGCGCAGCGGCCTCAATATGAAAAAACTACTCGTCGAGTTTCAGAATTTCTGGCGGCGCCATAGCGCGATATGGATGGAAGTATATCAGTACAAGGAAGCCGCGCCGCATCTGATCCTGCTGGCCTTTTTGCAGCGCGTTATCAACGCCAAGGGCGCTTTGGATCGCGAGTACGCCGCCGGACGCGGTCGCATGGATATCCTGACTCGCTTCATGGAGCATTCCTATCCCATCGAGATCAAAGTGCGCCGGGACAAGAACACGCTCGCGGAAGGCATCGAACAACTGCGCGGCTATATGGACACGATCGGCGCCAAAGAAGGCTGGCTTATCCTATTCGACCGCCGTCCCAGCATCGCATGGACGCGCAAGATTTACTGGAAAACCAAAAAATTGCGCGGCGCCACAATCCACTGCGTGGGATGCTGAAAGAAAACAGCCCAAGGCAACGCCCTGGATACGGCCGCTTCCCATTTGCGAAAATAGTGGCATAGCCTTCCAGCGAGCCATCCTTGAAGGCGTGGCGGCCTGCGCGCAAAGTTTCGTATAGCGGGCGTGCTTTATGATTTCTTTCATTTTGGAAATTCCTTAAACGAAAAAAAAGCCAACGCTCCCGGAAGGAGAGAAATCGGCCCTTTTATCAAGATAACCAGTTATGTCAACCCGCAGTCACGCTGGTCTTGCTATCGGCTATCGTAGATCAAGCCAAGATTTTTTCCCGTTATTATTTTTTGCACGCGCCGCCGCCGCCGCCTTAATCTGCGCCGGCGTCAGGGTCTTCTCATATTCTTTCACCCAGCGGCGGTCTTCAGCATCTGGATAGCGACGCGCGTTCATTTCACGATCAAGAAGGATGGTTCCATTTTTGAGAATCATTGGCGGGTATTCATCCGGCGATCCAGCACCGCTGTTCCATCTTTCAAAATCATGCCGATTTCTGCATAACGGGCAGAGCCAACGACTTCTTCCTCGCCTCAGCCTTTGCCATGCGTTCCTTTTTTTTGATATATGCATTGATCACCGCGTCCGTGAAAACAGGACGATCATGGCCCACATCAATCGTAATAGTTCTTTTTTTCTTCATGAGAATCACTCCTTCAAACGCTCACGATTATATGAAATTTTAAACCTCGACGCAAGCCGTTTTATCACTTCATGTCGAAAATCTGCTTCGTATCTGCTTTTCATTTTTCTATCTGAGCTTATTTTCTCCAGCATCTCATCTCGGGCTTGGGGAAAGACTTCGCTATATGCTCGTTTCATCTCCATCGAGGAAGGCCAACCACCTTTTGGACGCACTAGAATATGGCGATGTTTTTCTCCCAGAGAGTTGATTCCGGATGTGATCATACGACTGACATTGGCCTCTGATGCCAATATCAAATCATGATCTGAAAAACTATTGCCGGATGGGTGGGTGTGGAAAAACTCATTGTCTTCCATCTTGAACCACTCACGCCAGGTGAAAGAAATGCTTGATCTTTTACCTGGCTTATCAGGAAACACTTGGCTTCCGTCTGGTCTGACTACTCGCCCCCATTCAATTCTTTCCCCAATATACTTCGCTTCGCCGTCTTCAATGGCCGCAGTGACGCTTTCCCATTTCATCAACGGTTCTTCGCTCACTGGATTTGCGCCTCCATCGTCTGGCCAGGAGTGAATTGGCGCCTGCAAGCGGGGATTACTTTAGAGGCAATGGCAGCCAGGGCAGGGCGAGATAGAGGGCAAGGGCGGCTGCAAGCAAAAAGCACAGCAGCCGGCCCAGAAAACCTCTTCCTCGAAAGACACCCGTCAGACCGAGAAATGCGCCCAATCCCGCGCTCAGCCAGCTCCATTTAAGCATGCTTTGATTCTGAAGGCTTTGGATATAAAACCATCCGCTCCCTCCTGCGCATAGCAGTGTTAGGAACAGCCACAGATGCGAGCCGGTTTTCTGTCCGCGGTCGGAGGCGGTTTGGGCGGAGGCTTTGGATTGAGGCAGGCCGCAGTGAAAACAGAAATTGTCGTCTTTTGAGATTTCCGTTCCGCACTTCGAGCAGTTCCTCCAGTTGACGGCCTCGGTCTCGTCCACAATCTCGCCTTCGATGATGTCCTCTTCTTCCACCGCTTTCTTCTTTGATTTCTTCTTTTTGGCAGGCGCGGGCAGGCGCGGGGCAAATTCCTCCTGCGCCGCCGCTCGTTGCATCGCAAAGGCGTCCTCGCCCGCCGCGCCCCTGCCGGCCTGGCCCGCCTGTTGAGGAAAGCCCATCGGCGCCATTTGATACGCCGAGGCCGCCGGCACAATATTTCCGCCGCCGGGCTGCAGCTCGCTTGCCCGAACAGGCAGCGCCTGATTTTCCGCTTCGATCACCGTCGGCGCATAATTTTCGCTCACTTCCTCCTGCCCCCCAGCCCCCGACCCCTGCCCCCTGCCCCCCGCCCCCCGCCCCCCCGCCCCTATTTCCTGACCCCTGACCCCTAGCCCCTGACCCCTGCTCCCTTCATATTCCAACATCCGCGCTTGAGGCGCTTCAATCGCCCGCGGCGCTGCATGGGGCAAAGCAAACGCGGCCTGAGCGTTTCCTTGCGTGCCGGGCGGAAATCCCGGGCCGCCTGGATATCCCGGCCCGGCTGGAATCTGCATGCCGGCGGGATAGGGCTGCCCCGGCGTCCCGGGCGCGCCTCCCGGCATGCCAATGATCGCCTTGTCTATATAATAGTTGACTTGCGGCTGGGCGGGCTGTTGCGGCGCCTGGGGCTGAACGGGCTGCTGCGCCTGAGGCTGCGAACGGCCATCCAGATACTCGCCGCAGTTGTGGCATTTGACGGCCTTGCGCCGCACGGGAAGATCGCAGAACGGGCAGCGCCGCGCATCGCGGATGACGCGATGCTTGGGCGCGCCACAATAATAGCAGTTCCTGGCGTCCCCGCCCGTCCGGCGCCCGCATTTATAGCAATACAATACGGCGGGGGAGGATTCTTCCATGGCGCCTGGATTTAAAGGCATCGCCGCTTCTCCATCTTCGATCTCAATGGCTCAGAGCGTGTGCGAAAAGGCATTTATCTGAGGTGTTTCCCGCATAAAAGCGCTGGTACTTGAGCGCTTTTATGCGGGAAACACTCATTTTTCGCACACGCTCTCAGAGGAAATCAAGCCCGCCGAACGCGCGTCAAGCGAAATTCGCAATGTGGCTGAAGCCACATCCTGAAAAGAGTCTTCGCAAAATGCAAAGAGCATTTAGGCCAAAAGCCTGGAAATCCGTAATTATCCGTGCCATTCGTCGCATCCGTGTTCTATTAAGTATTGTGCCAGCAACATGAATAGAACACGGATGCGACGGATGTTGCGGATCACCACAGATCGCAAAATAGCTGAAGCCATATCCAGAAAACTCCACGCTAAATGTGAAGAACATCCGGACCAAAAGTTTAAAGCCCTCGCAGAAACTTGATCGCGAGGGCCACCAATACCACGCCACCCGCAACTTCGGCGATCTTTCCCAGCTTCGCTTTCAATCGCCGCCCCAGATAAAGCCCCGTCAGCGACATCGCCCCCGTCGCGATCCCAATCAACAAACACGGCCACCAGGGGCGCAGGCCTTTGACGCCGAAAACAATCCCGACCGCCAGGGCGTCAATCGAAACGGCGACCGACAGGACCACCAAACTCCATCGCCGCGAACGATCCACGGGCAGCGAATCCTTTTCCTTCTGAAACGCCTCCCAAATCATGTGCGCGCCGACGCCGGCCAGCAGCGCGAAAGCCACCCAATGATCCCACTGTTTGATGTATCTCTCAATGCCGTATCCCAGCGTCCAGCCGATCAACGGCATGATCGCCTGGAAAAGCCCGAAGTGAAACGCAATGCGGAAATTCTGCCCCCGGAACGGCCCGGCCACCCCGACGGAAACGGAAAAAGCATCGCACCCCAACGCGAGCGCAATCAACAAAAGCGGAAAGAAGGAAATGGTATCAGCCGAAGGCATGGCCGATATTATTGAGATAAATCGGCAGGCTCAATCGGATTCGGTGAATTCTGAGTTTGTGAATTCTGAGAATTTGATGGTTGGGGATCAGGGAATGAGGCGGCATCCTGGGCATGCTGATTTTGTGTTGTGTGACTCGCCAGCAGGATGCTGGCGCTCCCAGTGGCGCTCCCAGTTAAAATTGGGTTCGTTCCTTCACTTTTAAGTTTTTGTGAATCCGGCGGATTGGGGGCGGAAGTCGTGAATTCCAAGGCGTCTGAGATGTCAATGGGCTTTGATTTTCTTTTGCGTTTCTTCTGAAGAGTTTGCAGGCGGTCGAGGGCGCGATAGAGGGCTCGCTCGGAGCGGGTCTCGTAACGCAGCAGGCGATCATACAAGCCGCATTCAAATTGCCGGCGAATGGGATCGTGAAGCTCATAGGGCAACGGACGCGGCGCTTTTTCGCATGTCTCCATTTTCTTCATATAAACCTTGAGGTGGTCATCCATGACAAAATAATTTTCGTAGCGCGCGGCCCGAGAGAGGCGCCAGAGGCACTGGAAGATGCGATCTGTGAGGAATCCTTCGATCTCCCCCACAGGCTCGAAGTAATTAAAAATCCTTTGGCGGAACTCTCCGAATTCATTCTCGTGCTCTTCATGAATGAACATGTCTTCGGAATAGATTCCGTGTTTGAACGCGTTGCAGCGCGAGATCGCTTTCCCTTCCGGCGTAATTGGGCCGGTGGACTTTTGCGCATTGAGTTGGTTGGCGGCGATTTGTTTTGGGGTGGTCATGGCTTTGCCTCGCTCTTGAATGATTTCTCCGAGTGACGGATGCAGAGAGTGTGAGGGAAGGGGCGGAAGGAGGTCAATTCCCTTGGGGGACAAAAGGGGAGGAAGGGGAGCTATGGGAGGGATTGGAGTGACGGGATGAGATGGGGGCGGGGAGGAGCTGGCCCAGAAGGGTGACCAAGATTTTTAGGGCTTCTCGATAATTCCTGAGCAACCGCTAATTGACGCTAATGGACGCTAAATGAGAAGATTGCGTCTGTTCTCCTCAACAAGTTCAGGAGACCGATGGCGGAAAACGTAATTGGCCTCTGATATTGGATTGCATTTTATAAATGTCAAATCCAGATGAAAATTCAAATGTTGTTCGAATGTCTGAAAAACACGATCTTCTGGTTTTCCATCTACGAGCCAGCCTTCGCGTATATTGAAAGAACACTTTGGTTCAGATAATGTATTTCGGTGCGCGAGCCAAAGGCTTGAAACATATTCGCTAGCTTTGGCTTCCGCAAAGTACACAGCATTAAGGCTATGATGAAGCTGCAGTGAATTAATCTGAGAAACATCGTATGGACGTGAGATATCAACCAAAAACCTCCCGCTGAATGGCATTCCGTAAGCAGAGCCGTCAAGCAGCAGAAGGAGCGTCCTCGAATCCAATGGAAAGAATATCTGCAAACCAGGTGTTTGGAGCCCGAGGACCCCACGACGCGAAACGTTTCTATAGAGCTGGTTGTAGAACACAACTGGGGAATCGCTAAAAAGAAATGGGTAATCAGTCTTGTTTCGAACAAGATAGAAGTCTAAGTCGGAGATAAGCAATGTGGTACTCAGGCCGACCGAGATATCAAGAAGGAGCATTTTCCCTTCATCAACTTTAAGATGTAAGGTGCCCTTTTCAATTATATCTATAAGGTCTTGGCGCATATTAATATCTGAAGCATGCTTGAGATATTCCTTGAAAGCTGCTAGATGTAGGCTTTCCATGCTAGGCCAAGACTTTTTGAACTCAAGCCTGGTTCTGGTTCGCTGAAGGAGTATTGCTTGCCACATCCATGCCACCGTCTGTGTGTCTAGTTCCTTCTCTTCAGGAAACCAAGCGTACCGAATTAATCTCTTCAATGCCTGTGCGTGCGTCTGTTCGAGCTCCGATAGGGCCGCCTCAATATCTTCCGAGCCGTAGAGCTTATAGTGCGCACACTGTCCCTTTACGCTTGCATCATGAATGATTTGGCCTGTATCTTTCCTTAGCAGCTGAACGTAGCGCTTTCCTTCAGTGAACTGACGGAAATAGAACTGGGGCACGAAGTGCTGATTGATGCCTTTTCCCATATGTGCATTACCTTTACATAAGGCGCCCAAGGCCGCATCCCAAAAGATCTGCGCAAAATGCGGAGAACATTTAATCTAAAACTTTAAGGGACATTCAGAATGGCGTTAAATATAGACTGTTACTGGATCCAAGTCAAGCTAGAGCAATCTTAGATTTCTCGTTTTGCTTATCTTTCAGCGCCATTTATAGCTATCTCCCAAATCTGAGGTATTGGCAACGTTTAGTAATTGGTTGGCTTCTGTCTTGCATCATACACGAGAAGGGCATTCACATTTTCAAGGCTGTGATGATACTCTCGCTCCCACCCGTCTGGCACTCCTTTCTCCCCTGCAGTAATAAACGACTGAATATATGACGGTATCTGCTCATGCATGCCCGGGATATGTTCCCCCTGTGTATCTACTTCTGATTTCGTGGGCTTAAGTTCCGACTTATAATAGTGTTTGATGAACTCAACCCATCCGTCCTCATCATCGTTGCCACTAGGGGCGCGCCCTCTATTCTTCCCCGATGCCAATGGGCAACACAGAAAACAGGACAGCGCGATTGTGTGTTTGAGGAGATCGCGGGCAGTGACCGGTTGGCGTGGCACAGCGATGACAGCATCATGTATCCTCTGGCCTCCGGCCATAAAGACACCTTCATCATTCCGCTGCATTTGGCACATTACATCCGCTTGTTCAGACGTATAGAAGGCATATAATGGCATGAAGTCTTCTCGCGCAGCATCCTTTAGCAATTTCTCGATCTGCAACCCATACGTGTTCGTATATGCTATTGCAGGATAATTATCTTCGGAGGAACTCAGCTTCTTAGCTTGGATGCGCATCTTGAAGGCGAAAGAAGGGAAGAGAAACCACCATTCCCAATCGGCACCAGTCTTCCTTGCTTCCTCATGACGCGAAAATGCTTTATATGTGATCTTTGATATCTTCTGCGAAACATCAAAGAGCAACCAGTCGGTGAGAGACTCCTCTTTTACTTCGGATTGCTTTCGAATCCAATTTCGAACATACTGGGAAGACGCATGTAAATTCTCGCAGTCCGCCATGTTTTTTCTCCTCTCTCTTGCTAGCGGTTGCAATGAGCGGCCCATGTAAGCCAGGCCAACCTGAACCCACTCGATGGGCGCATTTTTGCTCTTCGTATCCGGCTCGACGGCTTCTTTCGTCGCCTTCGTTTTCGGCATGCCAGCTGCCTTTCTGAGGCTTTGTTCTTTGGCTTCTATAATTCCGCAACTGCGGCGGAGTTATAGGACGGATCATCTATAGCGCTGGGGAGCGGGGTGGGCCAAGCTGAAAAGCGTTGGGGGTAGGCAAGGCCCTGATCTTTCATCAATCTGGTTGCTCAATGGCCTTTTGCGAATCAGATGTAAGCCCTTGCCTGATTTCCAGCGATCACCCAACCGTGGCGTCGAGTAGTAGGCCGCTCCGCTCCGCCGGACGGCCCCCCG
>JAPLSP010000049.1 GCA_026398575.1 Candidatus Sumerlaeota bacterium
GGCTTTCCGAATTTTCTGCGCTCTGTTCCCAGGGCGTTGCCCTGGGCTGTTTTCTTTTTGCCCTTTCAGGGCATCACGGAACATCGTTTGCATCTGAGCTATTATAGAGAGCGGGCTGATCTCGGTGAGAAATCCAGGCTAGCTGCCTTGGGATGCGCCCCGCTATGCGTGCGCGTTACCTCCCATGACAAGTCCGCTCCAAAGTCTTCTGTTGAACGTTCGGCGGGTTCTTTGCCATAACTGCCGCGTTGTTTGATTTCGCTTCACTGGAGCGGCTGCAATGTTTGCATTCAAAAGCGTTCGGTTATTATTGCTGGCGATGGCGGCGATGGCGGTGATGGCGGCGGCGGGCTGTCTGACGGCCATGAGCGATTTGCGTCAGATCAATGAAGAACAGACGCGACGCATAACGGAGCTGGAGAAGAATCATGAGGAATACACGAACTCCTACTATAACCTGAAGAAAGAGAAAGAAAAGCTGGACGCTCAGTACAGCCAGGAGATGGAGGCCAAGAAACAGGAAATCGCGCGTCTGACCCGCCTGCACAGCGAACAGCTCTCGGAAGCCGAGAAGGCGAAGATCGAAATCAGCTCGCGCTATAAGGACCAGCTCGAACAAGGCGCCACAAGCGAACTGTCGCTCAAACAGCGCGTGGCCGACCTGGAAAAGAACAAGAAGGACCTTGACGCCGAGCTGGCGGACGCCAAGAAATCCCGCGATGAGCTTGGCGCGCAATTGAAAACCTCGCAAACGGATATGGAGAAGACAAAATTGGACTTGGACAGAGCCACGAGCAAAGTCGCGGATCTGGAGGAGAAGACGGCGAAGCTCCTGACGGATTTGGGCGCAGCCCAGGCGGCCACGGAGGCAGACCGCAAAAAACTTGCGGAGTTGAGCGACAAGGCCTCGCAAATAAACGCGCTCGATGAATCCGGCAAGAAGATGCTGGAAGAGAACAAGAACCTGAAAGACATGAACGAAGGCTGGAAGCGCGCGCTCGGCCTCAAAGAGGAAAACGAACGCGCGCTCAAACGCAGTCTGGCGAATCTTTCGGGAATCCTGAAGAGCGGCGCGGCGCCCGGCGCCATTGTGCAACAGACGCAGGAATGGCTGGCGCAGACGCAAGGCGCTGCCAGCAAGGCGGCCGCCGTGATGCCTCCCGACAAGAACATGCCCAAACTCTACGAGGCGGCGCTCGAGGATCTGAAAGGCGAGATCGCGAAGAATAACCTGGCGGTGGACCGCGACGCGCGAGGCGTCGTGATCCGAATTCCAGTCCATCTATTCGAAAGCCTGACGGTCGTGCGCCCGGAAGCCAAGAAGACGCTCGAGGCCGTGGCCGCGCTGGCCGCCAAATTTCCCGAATACAGCATCATGATCGAAGGCCATACGGATTCGGAGAAAGTGGTTCGCGCTGCATTCTTCGACAACCTCGAGCTTTCCATGCAGCGCGCCATCAATGTTTATCGCAAGATGATCGAGGAAATCGAACCGAGGATCTCTCCCGCGCGTGTCCGCGCGGTCGGATGCGGCGAATTCCACCCCATCGCCGATAATTCGACCGCCGAAGGCAAGAGCAAGAACCGCCGCGTTGAATTCGTCTTTACGCCGCTGTATTGAATTGCCTTGGCGGATTGCGGCAGGCGAAGGACAGCAAGGACAACAAAGACCTCAAGGACAAGAGGCCGAGTGATAAGGTGTAAGCCTCTTTGAAATTTGTCCTTGAGGTCCCTTACATCCCTTTAGGTCCCTTGACCCCTTGGTCGTGCTATCCCTGATATCCCTGGACCTGCCACTGGGTCGGGGTGATGGTCGCGTTGCGGATTTGTCCCGGAGGACCATTGGTTGACAGAGATGTATTCCAGGACCAAACGCGATTGGGAGGACTATAGACGCTGGCTTTTCCCCATTTGCCCAAGGCTTTTTCGCTAAAATAAAGCGTGATGATAGACCCGGTCATTGTATGCGTGATGCCGCTCCAGTTTTCCTGATAGCGGAAGAAGTTCTCGACGCCGCCGCTATAGCCCGTGTCGTCTTGGATGGTTGCGTCGCTTTTAACGATCCCATTGACAAAGACGGCATTGGTCTCCGTGTTCGTGGCATTGGTGTAACCGGACGAGCCGGCCGAATCACTCCAGTTATTGGACAGAATATTAACCGCGTCGCCGGCCACCATCGCCGGCTTCTTGTTGGCGCCGGTATTATAGTCTTTCCAAATATAAATGGGATCGTTCGTGGCCACGGTAAATCCCGCATCAACGTTGCTGGGAATCGTCGCGCCGTTTTTCAGGCGCACAACTCCGGGATTGCTTCCGGAATCCGGATTGACAACATACAGAATCCCGTTCGAGGGCACGATGCCGCTGTCAGCCAGGAAGCCCATATCTATATCAAGAGATTTTACTGTTTTCCCCTCGCGCTCGTCCTTGAAAGTGCTAAATGAGCAAATATCTCTCCTCACATAACCTGTAGCCGGCGTGGATGAACGCTGACGGGTGGTTGCATTCCAATAATATGTCAGACCGCTGCTGACGTTCCAGTTTTCGGAGTTGCCGGGATCGGGCGGCGCGAGATTGGTGGCGCGGATGGCGCCGGCGCTGTCAGCGACAATCCGCAATCCCGCCTGATATTCGAATTTGGCCTCTTTGAGCGAAATCGTGTCGTTCAGCGTGTCGGCGCGTTCAATGATGTCGTGGGGAGATTCGGCGATCGGGATCATATTGAATTTGCGCGCCTGGGCGCCTTGAGCGCTGTCCTTGACCTGGCCCAGCCAGCGGTTGGCCGCGGGGTCAACCAGCATCGTGTTCCAAACACTGCCATCCAAATGGTCAAACCAGCCATCTATATGGGCGGCGCCCGCGGGATCGCCCGCCATGCTTACATAGGCGCTGCCATTGTAAAAAGTAACGCCGCCACCGCCGCCGGCCTGGTAATGAATCGGCAGGCGGCCATGCAGGATGCTGCCCGCCGCCGTCACAAAACTATTGAATTGGATGCTATTATCCGATTGCACATAGAGATTGGCATTCGAATGGACTTTGCCCGTGACCGTCATTTGCGGCCCGGGAGCGATTTCGAGGTCCGGGTCATAAAAAATCGCATAATTCTCGAGCGCCTCATACTTGATCTGCAGCGTCTGCTTCAGGCTGACGCCCGGATGCACGTACCAGCTGCCGGGATTGTCGGTTTTGACGGCGGTGACATTGATTTCATAGTTCATCGTAGCCTTGGCGGTATCCTTGGACGTCTGAACGACGGACCAGTTGCTGTAGGAGTAGCCCGGCGACACTGGCGCCGTGCAGGCCGCCGCCTCCGTTTCAAAATCCGTCGAGCCCATGGCGATGAGGAATTGCAGGTGGGCGTAGGTCTTCTGCAGCCCCGCCTCGCAGGCCAGGAATTCATCTTTGTAAACCTGGTAGCGCAGGCGGTCATAGGTCTGAAACACCGTGTACCGCGTGAGCGAGGCGGCCACCATCATCAACACGCCGCCGATGACCAACACCAACACCAGCGTCGCGCCCCCGCGACAGCTGTGCGATCTGGATGGGAATAACGCTGTCCGTTTCATGGTTCAACCCTCCTGCCCAAAGCGTTTTATATTTATCGTCCATTACTCAGGATGGACGCTTTCTCCTAGTTTCTTGGCGCCACATAGAAATTCACTTCGGCGCCCTGCAAGCCCGGCCCGGTATAGGCGTCGGATGTCTTTCGGTTCGCCGCGGTGACGTTGATCACAGGATCGCCAATGCGAATATTGACTTCGAGCGGGCTGGTGGCGTCCAGATAGATGAAACAACCGCCATCGCGCGAAGGACCGACATACTTTGCGACCACAACTTCATTGCCGTTCGCGGCGATATTCGGGTCATAGAACAAAACATTCTGCCACGGCTTGTTGATATCAAAGACGAGCGATGGATTGGAAATTTTGAGAACGGGGTCGAGGCCAATGTAAAACGCGCGGATGGTCGTTTCGCCAAGCCGGTTAAACTGCACCCGGTTGCCGCGGTTGGTGACCGATCCTTGATCCATGATAAAAATGGGATAATCCGTGGTCGCATAGCGGAATTCGCGGCTGATTTTTTCGGTCGCTTTCTTGGCGCCCGCTAAAAAACGCTGTTGCGCCTGGATGCTCTTGTATAAGCGGCCAGAGACGACAATCAGCACAACGACGCTGAGCGAAACCATGACGCCGATGGTCATGGCGATCATCACTTCCACAAGCGTGAACCCGGTCCGGCGAAAGCGGCGGTTGCGCCCGCTCGACGGAGCGGATGCAGGCGTTCCCATGAAGCGCGACGCGGCCAAGCGCATTAAAGCCAGCATGACGAAAAATCCTTCCTACCAGTTCCCCAGATTGGGGTCATTGTATCTATTGACGACCAAGGAACGCGTGCTGGAGCTGTAAGCTCTTTTCATATAATCCCACGTGATCGTGATTTCGATGGTTTTGCCGTTGTTGATCATGTATCGCGTCGTGCCATTGAGCGAAGGAATCGCTGCGCCCCCCAGCGTCAGCGAATTCGCGGAATTGCCCGCAATCGTCCGATACGCCCCCCTCCCCAAACCGTCCACAATATACAGCGTATTGTTTTTCCATTCATTGGCAACCCAAGTCTGGTCCGATTGCGTCAGCGAGGAGCCGCCCCCGCCCGATGCCCTGCCGAATCCTTTGAAGACAAACGTCACGCTGGCTTTGATGCCCAATGCCTGATCTATATATACGGTATTGCTGGTGCTGGCGGCGCGGTCCACATTGGGATAGTTGCTTGGATTGACGTCCGCGAACTTGTCAATCATCATTTTCTCGAAGTAGGAATGCGCGAGATTCTTGGCAAGAATAAAGTTGGTATTCAGACGCGTCGCACGGGAGCTGTAAATATAGGAGGAAATCAGGGAAATAGAGACCAGCGTCAGGACCGCTGCCGCGATGGCAACCTCGATCAAGGTAAATCCGCGCTTGCGTAAGGGCTGTCCCATTGAGGGGCATATTCCTCTGGCGAACCTGCAGCCGAAGCTATTCATTCCATGGACTCCGCGATGAGATTTATGAAAAACGACCACAAAAATACAAAATATACTCACTTTCCCCTTATCGAAATATTATATATCAATATTAAGTAATAATCAATGCTTTGATAAAAAAACTAGCCTCCAACCATCCAACGTTTGGATTATGGCTTTAATTCATGGATGGCTGCAAGAAAAATTGTCGCGCAAAATGCCTTGCTGGAAATACCTCAAAAAGCACCTTATTATGAAAGCATTTTCTGAGGACAGAAACCATATATATCCGGAAAAACCCAGCTATTTGTTTCGTGGCTCAATACGCTTAAAGGGTAAATAGGACTGAAGAGATTCCGGGATGTCTATCGAGCCGTCGGCCTTCTGGTAGTTCTCCATGATGGCAATCAGCGCGCGGCTGATGGCCACGGCGGTTCCGTTGAGCGTATGGACGAGTTCGGGCTTGGCGCCTTTCTCGCGGCGGAAGCGGATTTTGAGTCGCCGCGACTGGTAGTCCGTGCAGTTCGACGTGCTCGTGACTTCGCCCCAATCGCCCGCGCCCTCTTCGCCGCGCGACGGCATCCAGGCTTCCAGATCGTATTTGCGATAGGCCGGGCCGCCCAGGTCGCCCGTGCAGATGTTGACGACGCGATAGGGGACGCCCAAACCCTGGAAGATTTCCTCTTCAATCGCGCGCATCTCTTCGTGCAGCGCTTCGGAGTCCTCCGGCTTGGTGAAGGCGAACATCTCGACTTTCGTGAACTGGTGGACCCGATAAAGCCCCTTCGAGGCGCGGCCATGGGCGCCGGCTTCGGTGCGGAAGCAGTGCGACAGGCCGCCGAGTCGAAGGGGCAGTTTTTCGCCGTCAAGAATCTGGTCCGCCAACATGCCTCCCAGCGTGATCTCGGCCGTGGCGATCATGCATTGGTCCGTATTCGCGATGGAATAGATCTGCGTCTCGTCGCCGCGCGGAATGAAACCAATGCCCTCGAGGATCGAAGCGCGCGCCATATCGGGCGTGATGTTGGGCTGGTAGCCTTTTGAGGCGATCAGGCGCATGGCATACTGGCAGAGCGCCAGTTCGAGGAAGACGGCCTCGTTGCGCAGGAAATAGAAACCATGTCCGGTTACCTCGGCGCCGGCTTCCATGTCAATCACGTCGCATAAGCGGCCGAGTTCGACGTGATCGCGCGGCTTGAAATCGAACTTTGGGATTTCGCCCCAGCGATTGATTTCCTGGTTCTCCGTGTCGTCGCGTCCGACGGGCGCGGCCGGGTGCGACATGTTCGGCACGCGCAGAAGCAACTGCTGGCCTTCTTCAAAAATCTGGTTGTATTCCGCTTCGAGCTGCGCGATGCGCGTCTTCAGGCGCTTGCCCTCTTCAACCAGCGCCGTGCGCTCCTCGGGCGTCTTGGCCGATTTGACCTGTTTGGCCACCTCGTTCTGGCGATTGCGCGTGACGTCAGCCTCGCATTGTTTCTCGCGCCGCGCCTTGAGGAGCGCGACCAGATTTTCAATGTCCACCGGCACATTGCGATTGCGGCAATTGGCCGCCACGGCGTCTTTGTTTTCCTCCACAAATCGGGCGTCGAGCATGGACAATTCTCCATTGTTTTTAAATTCGATTCATCAGGAAATCTCTGTAATCTCAGACGCCGAGAACGGGCGCCAAGGCAGCTATCCCGCCTACGCCAGCGGCTGTCTCATGGCAACGCGGCTACATCAAGGCAGTGATTAGTGAGCAAGTCTCTGCTACCCTCTGACCTTGCTGCCTGCTACCCGATCCACGCAGTTCAACCGTGCCGCGCGGCGCTTGGCGTTCCCGAGGCCGGACGGTCCAGGAAGAACGCGAACTGGCTATTGGCAATGCGCTGGCGCGTATACTCCCGGACCTCGGCGCGGTTCATGCCCTTTGTATCTTCGTAGATTTGCTCCTGAATGCGCCGTTTCATCTCGATGCAGTCGAAGGCCTTATTCTTTTGTTTCATCTTCTTTCTCCTTCACAGCGCCCGCAACGTCGAGCGGGGTCATAATCACAACCGGCCCGTAACCCTGTGCCGTATTCACGCCGTCGAACGCACGGATTCGCGACGGGTTCACCCGCAGTTTGACCATCGCTTGGCCTCCCCCGCGCCGACGGTACCTTAAGGGAAAAGTGGCGCCCGTCTCCCGCCTTCTTTCCCTTGCGCTACTAATAGCACCGCCGCGATCCCGGATGCCAGAACGAATCGCAGGGACCAGCCTAAGGAAAAGAAATTTACCCTGGATCCACGCAGTTCAACCGTGCCGCGCGGCGGCCGGAATCCCCGAAGCCGGGCGGTCCAGGAAGAACGCGAATTCGCTATTTGCAATGCGCTTGCGGTAATACTCCGCGAGCTGCGCATAGTCCATATCCTTCGTCTCTTCGTAGATCCGCTCCTGAATGCGCCGTTTCATCTCGATGCAGTCGAAGGTCTTAGTCATTCGTTTCATCGCTCTTGTCCTCCAGAACGCCTGCAATATCCGCAGGCGTCATGATAACCACCGGTCCATAGCCCTCAGCAACGTCCACCCCGCTGAACCCGCGAATCCGTTGGGGATTCACCAAGTGTTTGAAGTTCCAGGAGACGATCACGTCAGCGCGCGCAATCACGGCGTGGGCCACGTGCAGGGCGTCGTCTGCCCACTTGGGCGCCAGCACCCCCGCCCGCAGGTAGGCGTTTCGCAAGGCGACGGTCTCCGGACGAATCAACAAGTGCTCGCAGCCGCACTCCACGACGCGACGGAGCAAGGCTCGGACTTGGTCGGGGGCAAGCCGCAACTCGTCCACAAGCGTGTCGGAGATCAGGGCCGTGGCCTTCCCCGCCAAGATCGCATCGAAGAATGGCTTGGTGCTCTCGGCGAACTCGTCGTCGAAGTACCCGCCGAAAACTGAAGCATCCACATACACCCGCAGTTTGCCCATCGCTTGGCCTCCCCCGCGCCAACAAAACCTCGAAAAGAAGGTGGAATCAGTCTCCCGCCTTCTTTCCCCTTACACTACTAATAACACCGCCATGATCCCGGATGCCAGCGCGAATCGCAGGAACCGGCGCAAAGAGAAAAGCATTGCTTAGGTATGATCTCGCTCAGTTAAGTCATGGCAAAACGAAAGAGTAATGCTTAAGTCTGACCTTGACTCCTTTGATTTTTAGTTGCACAATAATCCTGGGTGTTGTCAACCAGGAACCGCAGGATACGGCACTTCCGCCCAAGTCAAGGCACTGCGAAAGAGTAATGCTTAGGTCTGACCCGAATGGCACTAACATAAGCGCCTGATAGCAATCGTGATACGGGCATCTTGTCCGTGTTTCACGGGAGTTCATGGGTAGGATGCCCATACCACAATGCTTATGTTAGCGCCATTCAGGTCTGACCCTGCCTTCAGTACTAGCGCTCAGACGTCCGGTGGATTGGACCTATTCTCCTATTAGGGCATGCAGTCAAGTGAGCCGATCAAAACGACCTCCGCAAATGGGACAAGCCTTTCCGCCGTTCGGACGACTTGGTGCCTTCTCTGCCAGACAGGAGAAACAATAGACGCTTCTGCAATCTCTACAAACGAATCCTTTTCTCTTTTCTACGTCACGATAGCGCGTCTCCATATCTTCACGATGAGTCGTTCTTGCTAAGTCTACATCGGCTGGATGACCGCTAGCCACGAATCCTTCCCCAACTTCGCCAGTCTGACGGTTCACATCCAATCCTGTCTGCTCAACTGCCTGGTAGAACGCTTCCATTGACAACGCGGGGCCTGCGCATAAAGCGCATTTGTTTTCATACGCTTGGGAGGACAAAGTAGCGCTCTCTTCGTCTGGTTCATCATGGGTTTTGAGGTCGAATCTAAAAGTAACATCAGTACCACCCCTTGTCGGGTTGCCTATCTTCTCCCACCTCACATCTCCAACAACTTTCTCATCGAGAATGTCACGTGCGATAGATGGCAGTGCACCAGGGTCCTCTTTCCTAATTCGCCGCAGGAGAGTAAGCAGAAGGATATCGTCTGGATTTTCATCTTTAACCCAAAGATGAAATCCAGCAGACTCGTTCTTCGCCGTTGGCTCACAAGAGGCAATTGAGCCAGCGGCGGAGAACGAGGAGGTTATTTGCTTGTCGGGCAATTGGCCCATGTCTTCGTGGCAATTTCGACATACTCTAGTTGAGGACATTAGATCAATTGATTCTGAAGCTCCACAATATGGACAGTAGACTGGTATCGCCATAGATTGTGAGGCTTTCCGTCCAAAAGCATCCATGCAGTTGTCTGAACAGAATGAATACTTGCTGGAGAAAATGCTATATCGTTTGGTTCCCCGTTTTCCACAATTCTGGCAATAATCCCACTCGCGTGGGGCCTGAACAGTACTCTTACCAAACAACCATCTGAATAATCTCATGGTCCGCCATCCATTTCTAAGCCCAAAGCCAAAGCTAGAGTTAAATGTTTGGCTCCGAAGCGAGATAATATAGAAAACCGAGACAATGGCTATTATAATTCTGAAATTAATACAGATAACGATTATAATCAGTTTGGCCATACAAAATAAGAACATCCAAACAACAGACAAAAAAAGTACAAATACATAATATGCCAATCAAGTGCCAAAGAATAAGAGATAACCAACAGATAAGTCTATTGATCATGAGCCGCCCTCTATCTCGGTTCAGCGGGAAATGGACAACCGCCGCTTTTCGCAAGCTAATGCGGGCGGTCGTTCCATAAGAGCTTCGAGTGCGTTTCTTGAGGCATGGCAGGTTTTTCGTCCGATGAGTCGGCGGGGTGGGCAGGACGCATCATCGGTGCCCCGCCCGGTTCGTTTGTCCTCATTGTCCGATCAGCCTGACCGGGGTATCCCTTGGCCGGTTGCTCGCCAGCAGAGCCTGCCTCTATTTTCTCCGGCACCGTCAATATCAGGCAACGGCTCGCGCGATGCAAGCGGGAAAAGCCGGTTGCTTCCGGCAGGGCGCGGGAGTAGAGTCGAGGCGCCTGAAAATGATGGGGGGAGGAACGGCCTCGACGGGCCACCCGTATCAGTTCCTTTCTGTTAATCTTACAGTGCAATGGCAGTTGCCAAACCCACCGTTAACCCCGCCGATCGCTGTCCAACGATTGGGGGGAGGCTTACCAAGACAGGAAGTCCAGATAGATAACAGCATAGGGGAAGCGCTGTAACAGGCGTTGCCGGATGTTATTGCGGACTATTGGCCATTGTTCCGGATGCTCCTCGATGTCTTCCACGGCTTTCTGAACTTCACGCAAGAATTCTTTTCCGAAATACTTCAGTGGCGGGACGCGAACTGATTCGGCCCTTTTTGTACTCCCGATATCGCCGGGCTGCTTCATCCCGACGCATCCGCTCATTCTCAGCCTCGTCAGTGTCATCAAGGCTTTCAATCAAACGCTGCGCCAGAACGGCTCGTTGCGAGCCTGGCAGCTTGAGAGCTTTGCGCTTGATGTCCGTGAATAATTGCCCCATGTGTGAAGCTCCTCTATATGATTCCTAGACAGTAAGTATCTCAACAGTCATCAGCTCTTTGACCTCATGTTGACTGTCTATCATCGCATCAATCTTGTCCAAAGTAGTGGCGTGATAATAACGCTCGCCGCATTCCTGGCAAACCTCTGCGGCAACGTTCTCTATGATATACAGCTTACCGTTGTGCCAGTGTTGTTTCTTAACCTTGCGCTCAATTGTTTCCGAACCGCAAAATTCGCATTTCATCGTAGTTTCCTTTCGCATAGACCGTAATAATGACCAAGTTGCCATCTTCCTTGAACCGGCATACAACCTGCATTAAGCGTCCGTCCAGCGCGCATCCTTCAATTCGATATCGTGTCCCTCTTGGATCATGTGTCAGCTTCCTTTCGATGAATCCTTGCAGGATCGCTTTTTCGACATCTTTTCTTTGAAAATCGTCCGCAATCATTTCTTCTTCCGCATGCGCGGACAAATAATACTCGCGATTGAGAATCTTCTCGCGAATCTTGTCCATAACCGCCATGACTTAAGCGCCTTCCCATCTATTTGTCAATCGCCGGCTTCTTTGTGTCTCCGCCCGCTTCCGGTTTCTTTGTCTCGCCGGAGGCAGTGGACTTGTCAAGGTCTTCGATGACGCGGTCGGTCAGGTTGATCGTCTTGATGGCGTAGAGAACCGATTCGCCGTTGAGGATGAGGTCGTAGCCTTCGGTGCGGCCAATCTTCTCGACGGCTTGGACCGCTTTCTCCAGCGCGGGATTGAGCGACTTGTCGCGCGAATCGCGCAGCATCTTGTCGAGGGTGTAGCGCAGGTCCTCAATGTCCGATTTCAGTTTCTTCAGTTCATCGAGGCGCTCATCCTGTTGCTGCTGCGTGAGGACGGACTTCTGTTCGGCAAGCTGGCGCGCCAACCGCTCGTACTTGCCCGTGCCCGCGTCAATTTTTTCCTGATACAGGCGCGCCTCGGTGTTGAGCGTCGCCACCATGCCCTTGATGTATTTCGATTCCTTGACGACGCGGTCGAAGTCCACAAATCCGACTTTGAGATTGGCGGTGTTTCTGACCGGCTCGGGCGCGGCAGAGGCCTCCGCGACCGCCGGAGCGCCTCTGGGTTTGGCTTTGGGAGTCGCGCCCGGCTGAACGGCGCCGCCCGGCTGGGCGCCCGCCGCAGTTTCCCCGGCGGCGCCCGCCGCGAGGCCGGCCAGCAGCATGATCGCCGCGAGCCATGCGCAGAGCGGCTGACAAGAGATTCGATTAATGTGCATTGGCGCAAAAGCCTTTCAGAATAAGATTCAAAGATTCCACGGCGATGGGTTGGCGGATGCAATTGCAGACAGGATAAATTGAGGACAGGATAAATTTTTATCCTGTCCTCAATTTATCCTGTCTGCAATCTATCCTGACGCCCATTCATTCTGATTTGAGCCGCCGCCACTAATTGCGCGCCCCAGCGCTGCGCCGCTGCACTCAAGGCCCAACCTTCTTCGAGGCAAAAGTGGCGCCTCTCGCCGCTATCCTCTGGCCACTTTCCTGGCGGCGGATTGTTCGATGCGGCGTTTGATGAGCTTGACGCCATATTCCATGAGCAGGTCATGGAAAGGGCCTTCGTCTTTGAGCTTGGCGCCGGGCGTCGTCTCTTTGTCTTCCGGCAGCGGCGGCATCCCCAGATCTTCGTCTTCCTTGGTGTTCGAGGACTTTTTGTCATCACTCGTTACCTTGGGCGCCGCACCTTTTTGCTCCTCGGAACTCGGAAAATGATCAATCTTGGTGTCCTTGGGCTCCAACATGTTCGGGTCGCCGAGCAGGTAGCCTTCCATCAGCAGCCGCCGCTCATTGGCGATGGGAATTTCCAGTTCTTCGTCAAACGGAATGCCCTCTTTATGATAGGTGTTTCCTTTGGGGCTGTAGTAGCGGGCGGTGGTCAGGCGCACAGCGGAACGGCGCGGATTGCCTTCGGTGTCATAGTTGATGCTGTTGTCCATTTCCTCGATGGTCTGCACGGACCATTTGCCATAGGTTTTCTGGCCTTTGGGTCCGAGCAGGATGCCGCGATTGTTGTCCTTGATCGCCGCCGCGACGATTTCCGACGCGCTGGCCGAGGCGTTGTTGACCAGAACGATCACGGGCAGATGCGTGACCGCTTCGTGTTTGGCCTTGAAGACCTGGTTCTGGCTGGCGTCCTTGCCTTTGGTCGAAACGATGACGGTATCCTTGTCGAGGAATATATTGCTGACGTCAATGGCTTCCTTGAGCAGGCCGCCGGTGTTGTAGCGCAGATCCAGGATGATGCCTTTGGCGTTTTTCTTCGAGAAGTTGATCAGGGCGATCTTCAGGTCGCCGCTGGTGTCGTTGGCGAATTTGAGCAGGCGCGCATAACCGATCTCATCGTCCAGCATTTTGCTGTAAACGCTGTTGACCTTGACCTGGGCGCGCGTAATGGTCACATTGAAGGTCCGGCGTTCGCTGGCGCGATACAAACTGATCGTCACGGTCGTTCCCACCGGTCCCGTCAGTTTCGAGACGGCTTCCTGGAGCGTGATATTGCGCGATTCCTGGTTGAAGATTTTGATAATGCGGTCCCAGGGCTGGATTCCGGCGCGCGCGGCGGGCGAACGCGGAATGGGCGAGATGACCGTCAAGACGCCGCTGCGCATTCCGATATGGATTCCGATGCCGGAGAAATTGCCCTCCGTCTCTTTGTTGAGCTGCTCATACATGTCGGCGTTGAGGAACTGGCTATGATCGTCCAGGGACAGGAACATTCCCTGGATGGCTGCTTCATACAGCTTCTGTCCGTCCACATCATCCACATACCTTCTTTGAATGGTGTCATACACCTCGGATAGCACGTTGGAGAAACGCAGATAGTCTTCCGTGCTGGCTTTCTTGTGCGCCTGGTTGGCCGCCTGTCCAAGCGCCAGCAGGGCAATGAACATCAGCACGCAGCTCAGGTAGAGCGCCTTAAATTCCGATTTAAAAAACCGCTTCATACTTCGGGTCTCCTTCGGTTGAAAACGCTGCAAGTTTGCTTTAGAACCGCCGCCCGGCGCAAGGGAACGTTTCAGGGGGAAAAGCAATAATCAATAGCCAATATCCAACATTCAATATCCAATATCCAACAGGGAATTGCCAATGTCCAACAGGGAATTCCCAAATTCCAACAAAGAACGCCTAAACTCCAAGAGAGAGCATAATGTGGAAAGGCAATTGCATTTGGCCTCAGTGACGCGGAGACCGTTTCCCCTGCCCCTGACCCCTCGCCCCTGGCCCCTGGCCCCTCGCCCCGGGTTCCTGTCTTTTCGCTTCTGCAATGGAGTCCGCTTCCAATTCGTCCGCTTCGGGCGATCCTTCTGCCGCTTCGAGCCGGGGCGATGTGGCTGCGAGCCGCCGGTCATAAATCGCATCGAAAACGGAAACGAGGGTAAAGGCGCCGGCCAGAATGACGAAGAAGGCGCCCAGACCGCTTCCATTAGCGAACCACCATCGGACAAGCAAAAGCCCCATGCCGGCGAAAGACCATGCGATCGCGTTGATGATAAGGTATCCCTTGAGCGGGAAGGGTTCTTCCGGTTCCGGTTCGCGTTCCATAAGGTTCCCCATCCCTAAACAAGGATTTCGCCGTTGTGAAAGACGATTTCGCCGCGAACGATCGTCGTCGCCGGCCAGCCTTTGAGCTTCATGCCTTTATAGGGGCAATTGCGGCTCTTGGAGAAGAAATTCTCCGGCTCCACGACGCGTTCGGTTTCCAGATCGAAGATGGCGACGTCCGCCTGCGAGCCTGCGGTGAGCGTGCCGCCGGGGATTCGCAGGCGGCGCGCCGGCGCGTCGGTCATCGCGCGCACAACGGTCGCAAGCGTGCACTGGCCCGTGAAGATCAGCTGCGTATAGATGACGGGAAAGGCCGTCTCCATGCCGATGACGCCATTGGGCGCCTCGATGAAGGGCAGCGACTTGTCAATATCGGTATGCGGCGCGTGGTCCGAGGCGATGATGTCAATGATGCCGTCATTCAGCGCTTTGATGAGCGCCTGGCGGTCGGCCTCGGCGCGCAACGGAGGATTCATCTTCGCGTTGGTGTCGAAGTAGAGGCAGGCTTGTTCGTTCAGCGTCAGGTGATGCGGCGTGACTTCGGCGGTCACGTCTATCTTGCGCTTCTTGGCGTTTTGAATGAGGGCGGCCGAATACAGACTGCTGACGTGCTGAACGTGCAACTTGCCGTGGGTGAAATCGGCCAGTTCGATGTCACGCGCGATCTGAATGGCTTCGGCGCACGAGGGGATGCCCTTCATCCCCGTCAGCGTGGCGACGTGTCCTTCATGAATCATTCCTTCGGCCGAAAGATTGATGTCCTCCGAGTGCGTCAGGATCGGAACGCCGAACATGGACACGTATTCCAGGGCGCGGCGCATGATTTCGGCGTTCATGATCGAATGCCCGTCGTCGCTGAAGGCGATGGCGCCGTGCGTCACAAGGTCGCCGAACTCGACGATGTCTTCGCCCTTCTGGCCGATGGTCACCGCCGCCAGAGGATGGACGTGCACCGCGCCGTCGCGCCGCGCGATCTGCCGCAGGTGGTTGACGCCGGTCTGGGTGTCAATGACCGGCAGGGTGTTGGCCATCGGAAGGACGCTCGTGAAACCGCCGGCAGCGGCGGCGCGCGTGCCGGTATAGATCGTTTCGGCGTCTTCGCGACCCGGCTCGCGCAGGTGCACGTGCATGTCAATCAGTCCCGGCGTCACCAGGCGCCCCGAGGCGTCCAGCGTCTTGTCAGCCTGGGATGAGGAAATATCTTTCCCGATGGCGACGACCTTGCCGTTTTCGATCAGGATGTCGGTAACCTTGTCGAGCGATTGAGAGGGGTCCAGAACACGACCGCCTTTAATCAAGAGGGATGACATAGAAATGCGCCTCCAGCGTGATGGCGGCTATTTCGTCAGAGACGCCGCCGGATGTCAACCGGGAAGGACGGACCCAATGTAAAATGAAAAATGAAAATTGTAAAATGCAAAATGACAGTCCATCCCGGCAATGGAAATTTACGGCCCGCGTCATTTGCCTGCCGCGCGCGGCTTCATTTTCAATTTCTCATTTTACATTTTGCATTTTGCATTATTATCCTGGAAGCAAGGATGCTGTTGTCTTTGATTGTCAATATTGCCGCTGAAGGAAAATGTCCATCGCGCGGGCGAAAGATGGCGCCGGGATTGAGGACCAGGATTCCCTCGATCCATTCCTCGGCATAGCGGTGGGTGTGGCCATAGCAAATCACGGCGGGGCGCCGGGCACGAAAAGCCTCGACCAGTCCGGCGCCATAACCGCCGCCGCCGTGCCGCGCGATCAAATGCCCGTGCGTGACGGCGATGATCCTGCCGCCAAACTCCTCGACGCGAGAGAGCGGCAGGCGCTTGCTCGGAGAACCATCTACATTGCCACAAACGGCCTTGACCGGCGCGATGGTCGCGAGCTCGCTCAAGACTTCGTCGCCGCCAACGTCGCCGCAATGAATGATAACCTCGACGCCCTCGAATGCGCGCAAGATCGCGGAGGGCAGGCGGCCATGAGTATCGGATAAAACGCCAATCAGCATGGATCAAGGTTTTCAGTTTTCAGTTTTCGGTTTTTGGTTCAAGGGACGAGCTTGTATCTTTCGATCACGATCATCATTCCGGAGATGCCGCTGCTGAAGTGGACGCTACGGAAATCCTTGAGGGCGACGTAGGTTACCCCATTGTGAGTTTCTTCCGCCAATTTTTCGTTGGACTTCAGTTTCATGTCCAACTCCTCCCGGCTGATCTCGCTGACGGATTCGACATGGAACGCGCCCCGCAGTTTATCCGGGACGTTTTTCTCCTGTTCTTCGGTGAGCTTGCCAGAGAAATCGCAGGGGATGCCAAAACAGGAGGGGGTCGTAGTTCTATCGGGTAGCTTTGGCTGGACCGTGGAAACCAAGACATCTTTAGGCTTGGACAGTTTGATGCTGATATCCGCGCAGAATTTAATCAAGTCCTTGGATATTTCATCCGGCACGGGCGTATCCGCCCAGTTGAGCCAAGCGATTTGACCACGGTCTGACAAACGATGAAACTTGAATTTCAGGGATTTGATACTTGTTGTCGCTCCTTCTTGTTTTGAAATGTCCAAGAACGACTTGGGGTTGGCTGGAACCGGCGCAAGACAGAAATGCCAGTCCTCTCCTTTTGGTTTCCAGGAATGCAGCTCCCTTCCTCTCCAAATTATGTTTCCCGCCTTCGCCGGAGGCTCCTCTGCATAGCTGGAAAATCCACAAGCAATTGCAGGGATAAGGATCATATAGAGGCGCTTCATGTTCAGTCTCCCTTCTTCTTCGCGGCAGATTTGTTCTCCGCCGGACTGGATTCCATGCGTTTGAGCAGGTCTCGAATCGTTTTGAGAATGTGCTCGTTCGAATACACAGCCGGCAGCTGCGCGGCGATGGCCTCGAGACGCGCGCGGAATGGCTTCAGACTTGCCGGGTCTTTGATGCGAGTCAACTGGGTAATGACCCCGAAGTTAAGATACTTCTCATCGGAGTTCAGGTACTCGAGCAGCACGGGACGCCCCGCCTCTTCATCGCCGAGGATCAAGAGGCTCACCGCGGCGCGAATCCGGATTTCCTGCGAAGAGTCCGTCAGCATTCCTTTCAGGATCGGAATGTTTTTCTCCCGGTCCGCAGGCGCGCCTTCGGCCAGGCGTTCGGCGGCTTCGCGGCGGCCTTCTTCGTCCTTTTCGCCTGCAATGAGGCGGTAAAATTCCTGCGACGCGCCCGGGCCGATCTTGCGCACGGCTTCCAAGATGTGCCGCGGTTCGAGCAGTTCCTCGTCGGCAATGGGATTGAGCGGCTTGGACACGCCCGCGCTTTTGAGCTCATTCCAATCGGCGCCGATCGCGTCCATCGAGCGCAGATGATCGTATTGCGCCGTCATAGCCGCCTGCGACTGCGCAATGCGGAAGCCGGACCCTGCGCGGCGCTTCTCGTCGTTGCGCGCGTCAATATAGAGCTCGGCCATGCGCGCCAGCGATGGCGCCGCCTTCAGTTCGCCGAGCGCCCAGACAATCGAAGCGCGCGCAAGGCCGCTCTCCAGATCGAGCGCCTGAATCAGCGGCGGAATCGAAGAGGAATCGCCGATGGCGCCGCACGCGCGTGCCGCGTTCGAGCGGACGATGCGGTCCTTGCTCGCCAGCGCCTCGTGCAGGAGAGGCAGCATTTCCTTTCCGGTGGCGCCAAAGACGATTTGCGCGAACTCGGTGGAAACGCGGTTATGTTTATCGGCATTATGCGCGCTCAAAAGGACCTGCGCCGATTCCGGCGATTTGCGCAGCGCAGCGGCCAGCGCGGGTAGAACGTCGCGGTTGGAGCCATCTTCAAGCAGACGATAACGCGCGAGCGGATATTTCAGGAAGACCTTGAACAGCTCCGGATCGGCATGTTGAGCCACGGCGCGATAGATATGTTCCTCTGACGCGATGACCCCGATGGTCGAGAACGCGCCGAAAGGATAGTTGCTGTATGACTCGCGGCGCTTGAGGATATCTTCAACCGCCGTCGCGTCGGGCCGCTGGCCTTTGCGCGCAAGGCCGAGCAGGGCGGCGGCGCGTATTTTGGGATCATGGTCGTTCATCGCGCGTTCGAGCGGCGCGGCGGCGGCAACGTCCGATGAATGGGATAATAAAAAAATAGCCGTGGCGCGTGCGCGCGGGAACGCATCGGCAGCGCCTTGAGCCAGCAGCGGCGTGAATTCCGCTGCCTTTTCCTTGTCCTTGTCGAACTGCCCGAGCAACGTCGAGAGCGCCTCGGCGCGCAGATAGGGATTCGGCGATTCAAGGTAGCGCTGCAAATCCTCGGGCGAGTTAATGCGCATCTTCGACCGCTCCTGTCGCGCCTCTTCTTTTTGCTTTTCATCCGGACTGGTCTCGACCTTGACAGTCATGTACGTCTTGTTGGCGGCAGCAGCGAGCGCGGTCGTGCTCTGATCGCTCGTGACGACCATGCCGCGCGTGCCGCACAGATAAGTCCGGCCTTCAAACTTCGATTCGCTCAGGATGATGCCGCCAAGCAGCGGCAGCGGTTTGGAATCGCCATACTTTTCCTTTCTTTCCTTCGCGCGTTTGTTCATTTCCGTATCGTCGAAAATCATAGGCTTGCCGGCGGCGGTGAATGTTCGCATTTTCGGGTCGTAGTACCCCGCCGGGAATTGGCGATAGTGATAGCCGCCGCCGCGCCCGTATTCCACGTCATAAACGATGCGCAGCCGTTCGCCCTCCACCTCGATCGAAGCGATCTTGTTGGTAGCGAGGCCGTCGGATAGGACCAGCGACGTGAAGACGTGCGTCTTGGGATCATAGACTCCAAGCCCGCCGCCATGATCGCCCCATCCCGTGCTGAAGTAGATCAGCCCACCGAGTTTCACCGCGCTAGTCACGCGGTTGGCGCACAACCCATCGCCGCGCGTATAGCGGGCAAAAACCGCGCCATTCTTGCCCAGCACTGCGACGCCTCGGTTTGTGCAAACCCACGTTTGCATCGTCTCCGGGTCATGGGAAGCGCAATAGGCAGTTCCGCCCGGAAGCCCTTGGAATTCCGTTCGGCCCATGCCCGATGATATCCTGTTTCCCTTGGACGATCCCGCAGGAACAAAATATAACCCGCCTTCATTGTCCCGTGTTTCCCAGCAATGCGGATCGAATGGGCTCTCGTTCCAGCGCGAAGTATGCGTACCAAGCGCCCACTTTCCGTTCCCCAACTCAGACATCTGCCAGTTGGAGGCCGCGGCCACCGCCCGCGACGGACACTTGAATATGCTTTTTTGCGCGGGAGTATTTGACGTCGCATAGTCGCTCGATATCAGTTCGATTCCGTTCTTGAGCGCCGCGGGCATATCAGAATCGAAGGGAACGCATTCCTCGTTTTTGTTTTTCGGGAGCGGTTTCAAGACGCCTGCCGATGCGTCGTAGTAGTACGGCTGATAGAAGGGGCCAAAAACCGGCTTACCGTTCCACTTGCCCTGGTACGGCATCGGTTCGCCCATCATGATTTCCTCGCCGCGATTTGTCACTTCCTGAATAAGCACGGCGGTCGTCTCGAGCGTGTCGCGGTCAATCAGGCAGGGGCGATTGCGCAGTTTGTCATTGAGATAGACGTCTCCCCAGAGGGCGCCGTCCACAACGCCGATCAGGCTCACGGGCTTCTCGTTGCACAGAACACGCGTCCAGCGATCCGATTTGCGGTCGTAACGCAACAGCCCGTTATAGATGCTGGCCCAGACGTAGTCCTTCTCGACCAGAAAACGCCCGCAGTCGCACGAATGCTCGATGCCCAATTCCTCCGACGAAAACACGCGCATAACGTTGCTCGTGATGTCCAACCGCTGAATGTTGCGCCGCGTTCCGATCCAAAGGAAGTCGCCATCGAGCGCAAGAGTGAGCGCGCCCGTGGGGCCATAGTCACGCTTGCGGTTCTTCATCTCTTGCGGTGGTAGGTCCTGATCGAGATCGAGCCAAGTCAGATTGATAGGTGGATTCGCTCTTGAGCTGAATACAGAACTGATCCCAATCCGGCAAACGCCTAAAGGCAGCGCCGCCCACAAGTCTCTGCCGTACGCCAAAGCGTGGATTTCACCGCCCAAGGGTATGCGCGTGTACAGCCTGCCTTTAATGTCGTACAGGCTAATTCCACATGGTGTTCCGACAAGGAAATAATCATCGGCAGGTTGCATTGAAAGGATGTCCTCCAGGCTGGCATAGAGCCAAACGCCTTTGGGAATGCTGTTCCATCTCTGAGCCATGATGGTATCCATGCCTTCAAGCGAATCGGCAGTTGGCGCGACCTCACGGCGGCGCGCGAGCTGGCGCTTGGCTGGGAAATCGCCCAGCGATTTCCAGATTTCATTCAATTGCGTCTGGGTTTTGTCGTCCGCGAACTGGATCAATAGCGCGAGCGCGCCGTTAAGGTCTTCGGGCCAGTCATTCGCATCACGATAGCGCGTCTCGTTCTCGTCCTTGTTCCACCATGCCTCAAACGGCTTTTCACCCTTGGCCAACCGCAGACCGAGCGCGCGGAGCTTGTCCAGTTGATCCGCCTTTTCATAGAGGCGCATCAGGCGATAGGCGAGATCGTAGTAGTTGCGGAACTGCGTGCGGTTATAAACGCCCTTGCCGCGCGCAAAGGCGGCGCTGGTCTCATCGGGATTAGCGTTCAGCAGGATTTCCAGGGACTCAATGACGGCAGGCCCCTCGAAGCGGTCTTCGAGGTCGAGCAGTTCGAGGCGCGTGCGCGCGTCTTTGGGATTGGCCTCGACGATCGCCGCCAGAAGCATGCGCAGTTGATCCTTGCCTTTTTGGCGGAAACGCTCCTTCCATTGTTCCCAGTCATAATAATAATACGTTCCGTTTTTTTGGCCGGTGATCCCTCGCGCCAGCGCCTTGGCGGCAGCGGGGAGGTCTCCGGCGAACCATGCAAGCGTGGCGCGGGCCGAAGGATTCTTTGCCAGAGTCCGCGTCAGCGTTGTCTCGGACTGGTCGGACGCGTCGGACGCGTCGGACCGGTCTGATGCCACGAGAAGATTTTTTGCCCAGAGGCGGAACTCTTCTTCCTTTCCCTCCGTGCGGAAGCGCTGCGCGGTCTGAGACATCATCTCGAAATTTCCGAGGAAGTTGGCATCGGATTCGTATTGCTTGAGCGCGAGGCGCATCGCCTTGTCGTTCTGCCCCAACGCAGTATAGAGGCGGTTGAGGCGTTCCATGATTTCGCGCCGCAAGCCTTCCGAAGGCTGCCCGCCCATCCCGCCAAATCGGCCCCATCGCATCGGCATGGCCATCTGGCTCATCATCGCGCGTTGCGTCGCCTCTTCGTCCTCATCGGGAAGGTCGAGCGTTTCAGGCGGAAGCGCGAGCGCCTTTTCAAATTCAGCGGCGGCCTCCGCGTTCTTCTTGAATTCCTCATACACGCATCCAAGGCGGTAGGCGGCGGTCAATGGCTTGAAGAAAGCTCCGTTTATATAAGCCTGCTCGCAGCGCAGCGCTTCTTCGTCGTTTCCCTGATGCAGATAAAGCCGCGCCAGCACGCGCGTCTCGGGGCGCCTGCCACCGGGTGAAAGTTTCTCGAACGAGCTGAGGGATTTGCGATAGTTCTCGATCAGTTCCTTTTCTTTCCCTGCGTCCTTGAAGGCGCCGAATGCCAGGCGGATGAATTCCTTGCGGGACACGCCGGCAAGCGCCATGCCGAAGTAGCGCGTGCGGCGCAGCATCCTGACGGGATAATCATCATCGAATCCCTTTCGATAGGGACGGCTGTCGGCGAATCTCATGTTGTTGGGATTGCGGTCGAGGTCAATGCGCGCGAGAACCTCGCTTAAAATTTTCAGCGCTTCATCGCTTCTGCCGCCACGCTTGAGGAAGTAAGCGTAATCCAGCGCGAATTGCAGCCCCATGCCGTCGAACCCCGAGGGATAAACGACGGTTTTTTGTGGAATGGGATGGGTGGACGGGGTGGACACGGTGAACGAGGTGGACGGAGTGGACGGAGCAATGAAATCAATGCCTGGCGGAAGACCTTCGAAGCCGGGCGCCGGCCAGGGAGCGCCTTGAACAATGACAAAAGGGCTTGCGTCGGCTTGATGGATTTTCCAGATGCGCGCGAATTCTTTCTCCGCGTCCGCCGTCGCTTCGAGCGCGATGAAGCGGCGGATGAGCCAGTTATCGCGATGGCTTCCAGGGCCGGCCATCATCGGCAAGAGCGGCTCGGACCAGCGATCCCAGCCGAAGCCGTATCCCTCCGGCTGTTTGTCCTGCGGCGGCTCGCAGGGATAATAATCCCAGGGCATGAGGCCCTTGTCCCATGCGGTCGCAGTCGGGGCGGACGTGGGGGTGGACGCTGTGGACACGGTGGACGCGGTGGACGCTGAGGAGGTGATAGCTGCAGCTGATGCTGCGACGGCCCGATACGACGCCAACGCTTCGTCCTTGCGCCCGAGCGCCAGCAGCAGATCGCCCCTTACGACCTCGGCGCGCGGATTCCATGGCTTCGCCTCGCTTTGGATTTTTTCCACAATCTTGAGATATTCGGCGGCTTTGGGACGGGCCAATCGCGCAGCCTTGAATTCGCAACCGGGGATTTCAAGATAAAGCGCGAAGGCCTCTTTGTCTTTGCCTTCCTGCTCCAGAGCTTGGGCGCGCTGCCAGGGCGCCGGCTCGGACGGCGTCAGTGCGCGCTTCTTCTGCGCGGATGGCGTCTGTGCCGATTGCGTCAGCGCGGCGGAAGACGGATTGTCATCTACCGCCAACGCCCATTCGCCGATCAATAAAGTGACAGCGATTGCCGCGATCATACGAAGTGATATCATGAACATCGCTCCTTCTGCGCCCTGGGACGCGAGCCCCATCCCTGCGTTGCGAGAATAAACCTTCGGTCAGGGGCTTGTCACTCTCTAAACCAAGGCAAGGCTTTGTGGCTCAAGTCATTGGCTTCGGGAAAAACTATGAATCTTCCCGCGCGGGCAGTGGTCAGAAAGAAGCAAAAGAATTGTAAAATAATTGTGCTGGAAGAAAACTTGATTCTGCTGAACTTTCATGATTGACGCCCTGCATTCTCAGTAATACGATCTTTGTAAAATTCATACCGAGAGTTTTCCACCAAGAAAAATTTTTGGAGAGAAATAATCATGCACATGGCCGATGCGCTGGTTTCGCCAGCCGTGGGCGGAGCGATGTGGGCCGGGGCGGGCGCGATGACGATCTATTGCGCGCGCCAGGTGCGGCTCTCGCTTGAAGAGCGCAAAGTTCCGCTGATGGGCGCGCTGGGGGCGTTTGTCTTCTGCGCGCAGATGGTCAATTTTTCAATCCCCTTGACGGGTTCGAGCGGGCACCTCGGCGGCGGAATGCTGCTGGCGATTTTGCTGGGGCCACACGCCGCCTTCCTCACGATTGTCTCCGTGCTGGCGATTCAAGCCTTGTTTTTTGCCGATGGCGGATTGCTGGCGCTGGGCTGCAATATCTTCAACCTTGGTTTTTTTCCATGCTTCATCGCTTATCCGCTGCTCTATCGAACCATCGCAGGGACCCGGCTTAATACCAAAAGAATCTGGACCGCTTCGATGATCGCCTGCATCGCGGGACTGCAGATGGGCGCGATGGGCGTTGTTTGCGAGACGCTCTTTTCAGGCGTCTCCGCGCTGCCTTTCGGCAAATTCGCCCTGCTCATGTTTCCGATTCATCTGGCCATCGGCGCCGTTGAGGGCGCAGTGACCGCTTCGATGATGATCTTTGTCCTGAAGGCGCGGCCCGGATTGCTATTAGCTCCGAGTTCCGGAAGCTCAGTTCCGAGTTCCGAGTTACGAGTTACGAGTTCGGGAGGCTTTGGCGTGCTTCGGAATCCGGTTCTTATTGGATTCCTGGCGGTGGCGATGCTGACGGGAGGCGTGTTGGCATTATTCGCTTCGAAGAACCCGGACGGACTGGAATGGGCGGCGGCGCGCACAACGGGACAAGAGGAACTGACCGCGCCGGCAAAAGGCGTCTATGCATGGCTGGCTAAGGTGCAGGAAAGAACCGCGATGCTGCCAGACTATCAGTTCAGGGGGCAGGGGTCAGGGGTCGGGGGCCAGAGAACCGCAGGCAGAAAGCTGGAGGCGGGGGAAGCAAGGCAGGAATTGCTTTGGGCGGATTGGGGGACATCCGTGTCTGGTTTCGTCGGAGGTTTGATTACACTGGCGGTGGCGGGACTCATAGGATTTGGATTGAGAAAGAAAACGCATGAGCAATCTATTCGCAGCATTGGTTGATTTTGGGCGGATGGACGCGCTGGCTGCGCAGGACACGCCCGTTCATCGCCTGGACCCGCGCGCCAAGGTCATCGTAACGCTGCTGTTCATTTTCTGCGTCGCATCATTTCATAAATATGCGATATTGGCGCTGTTGCCTTTCGTCATATTCCCGGTGGCGCTGATGGCCGCCGGCGCCGTGCCTGCCGGATACCTTTTCAAAAAATTGCTTCTGGTCGCGCCGCTGGCTTTGTTGATCGGCGTCTTCAATCCAATCTTCGACCGTGAGGCATTCACGCGACTGGGTCCCGTCGCCATCTCCGGCGGATGGGTTTCATTCTGCTCGATCGCAATTCGGTTTATTCTTTGCCTGAGCGCCGCGCTGATTCTCATTGCCACGACGGGCGTCTATTCCATCGCCCTCGCGCTCGAGCGGTTGTGGGTTCCGCGCGCGCTAGTGATCCAAATGCTTTTTCTCTATCGCTACATCTTCGCGCTGCTCGAGGAATTCGCGCGGATCCATCGCGCCTGGTCCCTGCGCGCGCCCGGCGCCAGCCGCATCGCGATAAACGTCTTCGCCTCGCTGACCGGGCAGCTCTTGCTGCGGACCCTGGATCGCGCGCAGCGTATTCATTGGGCGATGCTGGGGCGCGGTTTCGACGGGCGCTTTCACCTGAGCAAGCCGCTGAAATCGCGATGGACCGATTGGGCCTATGGCTTGGGATGGACGGCGTTTTTTGTCCTCGCGCGCCTGTGGAATCTGCCGCAATTAATTGGCGAGGGCGTGATGCGCGCGCTGGCGGGATAAAATGCTGAAGCGTGTCTATTAGGGCTGGCGCCGAATGGTAGGCCGTTCCGCTCCGTCGGACGGCCATCGCGCGCCAAGGCCGTCCGACGGAGCGGAACGGCCTACCATGCGGCGCCAACGTCATCGGCTTTTTTGCGGTTGACCCCTTTGGAAAAACTCACTATTTTACCCTGTCTGTTCGCGCAGACCCGCGCGCGCAGGGACTGGGAGCGCCAGCATCCTGCTGGCGCGTTCCGCATACCCGTGCGCGCAGAGATAAGAAGGACGCCCACTTTTGGATATTCTATTTCAATTCTCCAATGTCTGGCTGTTCGCCATTGCAGGCGTGGCGTTCGTATTGGCCGCGATGTTCGTGGGTGTTCTCTTCCGCCCGGCTCGCTACGAAAAAGACAAGACGCGCATTTACGAATGCGGCGAGCCGACCATCGGCTCTTCCTGGATCCGCTACAACATGCGGTTCTACGCCGTGACGCTGGTCTTCCTGGTGTTCGACGTCGAAGTCGCCGTGCTGCTGCCCGTGGCGGTTGTCATCCGCGAACTCGGCGTCATGGGGCTGCTGGAAATCTTTTTCTTCATCGGCATCCTGCTGATCGGGTTCATTTATGCCTGGCGCTTCAGAGCCCTGGAATGGGTCAAGACTGGCGGCGAACCCGAAGAAAAAAAATCGTACCTAAACAACGGTGTTAGGTAAGCCCAAACTTGAAGTTGCGCTTGAGCACGGATAAATGCGTGGATTATTTAGCTTTCAGAAGCGGGACCCAACTCTTCTCCTTTTGCATTCTTTAAACACGCCAGGCAAATCCTGATTTCCTCATAGGCGACCGATCCTTGCAGCAGCTCGAAAATCGGCGCGAGGGTTTGCATGCCCGCTTTCTCCGCCGCCTTTGCCACCCGCTCGAAAGTCTCGTCGTTGACCCAAGGCGCCGGATGAATCAAGCCCCGGCGTTCGATATAGTCCTGCAAATAACTTCCGGTGGTCGAGCGGGCGCGCCCTACGGTGGCGGCTGCTTCATCCACACCTACTCCACGGTCGAATAGATCGAAAGCCATTTCCTTGGCCAGCGAAAGATCCTGACGCTTGGACGCGGGAAGCCCTGCCGTCGGAAGCGCTTCTAAAAGGTCTGGCGCCGTCGGACCAGTCTGACTCGTCTGACCGGTCCGACCAGTCCGACTCCACCCAGCTTCTCCAAAAAGCCTACCCGCCGGCGCCACATCCATCGCCAGAGAATTTGTTTCGCAATAATCGCGAATTTTTTCAAGGAACAGCTTTCCATACTGCTGGCATTTCGCCTCGCCTACCCCCGTCACCTGGAGGAAGCCTTCGCGCGACGAGGGGCGGCGGCGCGCCATGTCCCGCAGCGCGGCGTCGCCAAAGACGATATAGGCCGGCAGTTGTTTTGCTTCAGCGATTTCTCTCCGCAGTGTTCGCAGGCTCTCGAACAAGCCGCGATCCACCCCCTCCCATGAATCCGCCGCCGTCGGACTGGTCAGACGGGTCGGACGGGTCGGACGGCGCTTTTCTGGGGCCAGCAACAGCGGCGTCTCCTGCCCCTTCAGCGCGCGCCATCCCTTCGGTGTCACGCTCAATGTCTGGAATTCCCCATCCTTCGCCATGCATCCCTGCGAGACCAGCTGCTCGATCCACGCCCGCACGTCCCCTTTCGGCGACGCCTTGAGCAGACCATAAGTGCTCAGCGTCTGATGGCCGTTGGTCAGAATCCGTTGTTCCTGCGAACCGGTCAGCACGGACGCCGTATAATCCCCGCCAAACCGCTCTCCCAGCCTTACGACGCACGAAAGAATTTTTTGCGCCGTCACCAGTGAATCGTCCAGCGGACGAAGGCTGTCCAGACAAACGTCGCACGCCTGGCAGTTGTCCTTCTCAAGCGTTTGCCCGAAATAGCCCACCAGCGCCGCATGGCGGCAGCCCACCCCGCCGCAGTAGTCCTGAATGCTCCGCAATTTTGCGAGACTGATCTCCTGCCCTACCGGTTCGCCTGCCTGCAGGATGTATCGCCATGTGACAAAGTCATCCCCTCCAAACAGCAGCACACACTCGGCCTCCAATCCATCGCGCCCGGCCCTTCCGCTTTCCTGCTGATAATGCTCCAGCGACTTCGGCGCCCCCGCGTGAACCACATAGCGCACGTTCGACTTATCAATCCCCATCCCGAAAGCCACCGTCGCCACCATGATGTCCGCCTGCTCGCTGATGAAAGCATCCTGATTGCGCTTGCGGGCGCCGTCCGCCATCCCGGCGTGGTAGGGCGCCGCGCGGTAGCCGCGCATCTGAAGCGCCGCGCACATCTCGTCCACGTCCTTGCGCCGGATGCAGTAAACAATTCCCGACTCGCCTTTGTGCCGCTCGATCACTTCGCACACCTGCGCCAGCTTCTCGCGCCGTCGCTCGACCCGATACACCAGATTCGGGCGGTCGAACGACCCCACCAGTATTTCGGGATTCTCGAGGCCCAGCTGCTCGGCGATATCGCGGCGCACGTGTTCGGTCGCCGTGGCCGTATAGGCATGAAGCGCCGCGCCCGGCAGCGCTGTTTTCAGCGCGCGCAACTGCCGGTATTCCGGTCTGAAATCATGCCCCCACATGCTCACACAGTGCGCCTCATCCACGGCGACGAATGACACCGGCTGCCCGCGCAGGAAGTCCAGAAAGCCATCCGTCAGCAGCCGCTCCGGCGACACATACAACAGGTGAAGCCGCCCCTGCCGCAATCCCTCACGGACGGCGCTCTGTTCCATCCCCGTCTGCGAACTGTCCAGCCGTCCCGCCGCCACCCCGCAATCCGTCAGCGCGTCCACCTGATCCTTCATCAATGCGATCAGCGGCGAAACCACGATGGCGAATCCCGGCATGGCCACCGCCGGCGCCTGGAAGCAGAGCGACTTTCCTCCGCCCGTCGGCAGCACGACAACCGAATCGCGCCCCGCCGCCACTGCCGCCATCGCCTCGCGCTGCAACGGAAGGAAGCTTTCATACCCCCAATATTTTTTCAGGATTTCCTGGATATTGTTCAGCATAAATTGCGCGGCTTTTCCCCAGTCATTAGAGATTATCACCATTGTCCCGTCCGGCGTCCGGGACCTACTTGCGTCAATATACCCACGCCGGAACGCCGGCGTATTGCATTAACTGGCTGGCGATTTCTTGAAGTTTTTCTGGCGCAACCGCTAGTACTTCCGGATCGGCGGGGACGCGGTCTATGGAATACACTTGCGCCCCCGCGGGACGAATCCGCCCAATGGCTTCAATCCATTGCTCGACGTGCTCATCCGTTGTGTTGTCCACCTTGCCGCGGATGAACATGGTTTGCGTGATGCAGGCGGGCAGGAGGCGGATGTGTTCGATCAGGCGCTCGACGGTAATGAGGATCAGCGGGGCGTTGATTTTTTGAAGCAATTCATCGTTGGCGGCATCCAACTTCAGGATGCGCTCGTCGGCGATCATGAGCGCTTCGCGAATGCGCGTCTCGCCCAGCGTGGTCGCATTCGAAAGCGCCACGAGCCGCGCGCGCGCCGCCCAGCGATCCCGCGTCTGCGCCAGCCCCCGCATGATTTCGGCAAATTGTGGATGAAGCGTCGGCTCGCCGTTGCCCGCCAGCGTGATCGCATCCAGTTCTCGCCCTTCCGCCTGAAACCGCTCCAAGACTTCGGACAATGCCGAAATCACCTCTTCGGGAGATGGAAATTGCGGACTGTGGATTGACGATTGACGATTGACGATTGACGATTGAGGAATGCGAATTGACGATTGAGGAATGCGAATTGACGATTGACGATTGACGATTGACGATTCATTTGGCGTGGGTTTCACTATCTCAGATGATGGCTGGGCTGCCGGGCACTGGCTAAAGCATTCGTCAATCGTCAATCCAAAATCGTCAATCCTCTCTGTGTGTCCGCATTCGCAATAGACGCAATTGAACGAGCATACCTTGCGCTGAGGCGGCAACAGGTTGACGCCCAGCGAAACGCCATAACGCCGCGACTGTACAGGCCCAAATATGATATCCGACAATACGCCTTTGACTTTCATAATTCCGATAGCCTTTGGATTATGCATGGGATTACACGGACCGACACGGACTGGCACGGACTGGCACGGACTAACGTGGACTGATGCAAAATGGCGCCAGCGTCCCAGTGATGTAAATGGCAATTCCCTCCGCCCACCTCGCTTTGTCTATTTCAATATTTCTGTTTCCAGTTTGCTGCTCAGGCGTCGGGCGCGTTTTTCCAAATCCTCCAGAAAAACTCTCAAGCGTTGCGCTTCCTCGGCGCGGCCCATGTCTTCGAGCAATTGCGATTGGCTCAGGCAATAAGCGCGGGCGCGTTCGGCCACCTCGGCGGCGCGCGCATAATCGCGCTGCTTGTGCTCCAGGAGTTTGGCTAGTTCTATGAACGCCCCCACATTATGCGGCTGGGGCGTCGCGGTGTGGCTCGCCCAAACGTCCACAGCCTCGGTGTAGCGCGCCTGCCGCTTATAGAGGCGCGCGATATGACTGGAGACATGAAAGATCAGCTGCGGATCGCGCGCCACAAGCAACGCCCGCTCCATGCATTCGAGCGATTCGCCGACGCGCCCGCTCCATTCGATCAAATGCGCCAGCCCCAGCAGCGCCAGCGGATGATCCAGAGGCGCGGCCGCGGGCTGTCGCGTCAGGCGTCCCAGCAGCCCCAGCAGCGAAGCCAGCGAGATGATGTCTTGCGCGTTGTGATCCAATACCGGCCGCATCCGTTCGCGCCGCACGCCGTTGACGAAATCGAAAAAAATGCGAGGCACGAGCGCTCCCGGCACGTCGCTGTGGCGTCCGCCCAGGTTGAGGACCTTGCCTTCAACAGTCGAAAGGCTGCAATCGGGCAGCGCCTTTTTCCAGACGCGCCTCGCCGGAAAAAGCAAATCCAGATTAGGCTCATCCAGCGAGCGGGCCACGCTGTTGAAGAGGAACCGCGTGCGCAGCAGCGGCGCGTCGAAGTTCCGGCCATTATAGGTGACGAGCGCGCGGAAGCGATCCAGGCGCTCGGCGATCGCGTGCATCACCGCTCCTTCGCGGTCGTAGTCTTCCATGAAAAATTGTTCGACGGTCAGGACGCCGTCTTCGATCCATCCCAGCCCGACGAGAAAGGCGTACGTCCCCGCGCCGCCCGACAGGCCGGTTGTCTCAACATCGAGCATGACCAGATCGCCGAGAGCCATTCCCTCGAATGCGTTGTCGCGCCCGATTGAGACAAAGTCCCGATCCGTCAGCGCGGGGATCATCTCGCGCATCGGCAAAACATATTTCTCTTCGCCGGAGTTTGCGGGAGGATTCTCATCCGGATTGCGATCGAGTCTGAGGCGATGCACGATCCGGATCAGCGGCCCATGCGGCGTTTCGAGCCGCTCGGCGTTATCGAAGAGCGCGACGCAATCCCCGGTAGCGGAGCGTTTGGGGGCAAGGCGGCGGTTCATTAATTCGCTAGCCCTGAAAACCTTGCCTCCCAGCGATTCGATCAGGCGACTGGCGGCGGAGTTATTAGCTGTAGCAGGAGCCGGCGTGGAAGGGGATGTGGACGAAGGAGTGGACAATGGGGTGGACAAAGGCGTGGACGAAGGAGTGGACCGTGACACGGGCGGACGATCCGTGCGCGCGGCTTTAGCCGCTTTAAGCCGCTCCAATTTGGCGCGCAGGTCCATAAGCTAGATGGAAATTGCAGGTCCTATCCGGATTAGCAGGCTTTCCGATTTGCTCTGACAAGCCAACGACAACAAGGACAACAAGGACCGCAAGGACAATGGATCGTGAAAAATTGCATAATTCCTTTGAAAATCGAGGACCTTGCGGCTTTGCTGTTCCTTGCAGTCCTTGCAGTCCTTGCGGTCCTTGTGGTCCTTGTGGTCCTTGCCATTCTAGCGCCCGGGATGCGCCAAGTCTTGATCGCTGGTTTCCACGCCGTCAATCAGGTAGTCGCTCGAAAAATCACCGTGGGGATCGCCGTAACTCTCCAGATGCAGATAGAGCCTCCCCTGGCTCTGATCGCTCCAG
>JAPLSP010000516.1 GCA_026398575.1 Candidatus Sumerlaeota bacterium
ATCACTCGCGCCGGATCACGAAACAGATTGAATCCGGGAACATGGTCGAAAAAAAACTTAAAGACGTAGGAATTGCCGCCAAAGGAAAGGATTGCGGAAAAAACAATGAGGAATTGGGAATACTTTATCAGCGCCAGATTGACCGGATAGGGTTCTTTGCGGTCGCGCCCCAAGGCCCATCGCCTGGCGGCCATGAACGCAAGCAGCCCGAGCAGATAAGCCATCCAGCCCGAGTATACGTTGATTTCATGGAATCCCGTGGCGTGTTGACCCGCGGCATCGGACGCCTCGCCGCCGGCGCGAGGCGCCGAAGCCCAATAATATCTTTCATCCAAGGGCTGGTAGAAAATAAAGGGGAAAACCTGTGTCAGCGCGTAGCGCCACGACATCGAGCCGTCAATGACAAACTCCCATCGCGCGCCGCGCGAACGGGCGAAGGAATCGCGCACGAAGTCCCGCGTGGGCCAGATTTGGACCAATGCCAGCGCGATAAAGAGCGCCAGCGCCGCCATAAAGCCCAACCGCACCCGATTGCCATAGCCCTTGCGAATGGGTTCTGCGCGCCCAATCAAGGCCCCTCGCGCCGCCGCGCCCGCTTTGCGCGAGCGAATGCCAAAGGGGATCCACAGCGCCGCGGCGATCAGGGTATAGAAGGAAATCTGCGGCGCGCCGGCCAGCAGCTGAAGCGCAAGAAAAATTGCCAGGCGCAGGACAACCTTGATCTTGGGGGCGTTCGTCAGATCAATGAGCGCATCCAATATCCAGGGCATCCAGGCGGCGGCGAACAAAAAAAGGACAACGCCCGAAGGCATGCGGCTGAGGAAAAATCCGCTGAAAAAGAACACGGCGGCGGCGGCAAAGCGCGCGCCCCGCGACTCGCTCAACCGCCCCGCCAGCCGGGTCATTCCCCAAACGCCCCAAATCCAGTGCAGCAGCGTGACAATCGTATAGCAGGCGGCGCCGGGGAGAAGCAGGAACAGCCAGTTGGGCGGATAAAATTGTCCGCTCTGGATATTAGCCTGAAACGGCATGCCGCAAAAGAGCATGGGATTCCACAGCGGCCAATCCCCCGCCCAGACATATTGCCGCCAGAGCTCTTTCCAGGGCAGATAATGATTGATCAAGTCGCCGCCGGCAAAAAGCCCGCCCATGAGGATCGGATGGAAGAACAAAAGAAACAGCAACAGATAAGGCCATAGCTTCCAAAGGCCGGTGGTCCGATCATTCGATGCGAACGGAGAGTCTTTGGGTCCTAAAGCCGGCTTGTTGAGAAACGCGCTCACGATAGAGGCTCCGTTTCTTCCGATAACACCTTCAGATAGCGATCATAGCAATACATTCGATTGCGTTTCTGGCCTGTAATTTCCTTAAGCAAACCCATTTCCATCATTGCTGCCAGCGCTTTGGCAATGGAACTCGGGACGACGCCGGTTGTCTGACTGAGAGCATTCATCGAAGACACAGGTTTCCGCGCCAATGCGTCCAACGCCCGCAAAGCCGAACCAGCCAGCCGCTTAAGCGACTGGAGACGCTGGCGATCCTCGCGGATGATCACTGAGAGACGGTTGGCTGTTGTAACAGCCTGCACAGCCGTGTGACAGATTGCCTCAAGAAAGAATTGCACCCACGCCTCCCAGTCGCCTTCTGTACGAACCTGCTGCAACAGATCATAATATTCCTGACGCTGCTGTTTGAAATAGAGGCTAAGATACAGAAGCGGCTCTTGCAGGACTTTCTCGTGGCACAGCAGCAAGGTTATCAGCAACCGCCCCAAGCGTCCATTGCCATCGAGGAAAGGGTGAATTGTTTCAAACTGTACATGGGCCAGCGCCGCCTTAAGTAAGGTTGATGTTTTTTCTGGACTATCATTGATATATCTCTCAAAGGCGGTCATGCAGTCCGCCAAGCGTTCAGGCGGTGGCGGCACGAATCTAGCCAGACCGGGGCGCGCACCCCCGATCCAGTTCTGACTGGTCCGAAACTGCCCCGGAATCTTATCGGCGCCTCGTCCTTTGGCAAGCAGTCTTTCATGAATCTCGCGAATCAGACGATTGCATAATGGGAATCCCTCATTCAGACGGCGGAGGCCATGTTCCATGGCCGCCACGTAATTGGAAACTTCCCGGACATCATCCAGAGGGACTCCGGGAGCACCCTGCATTTCGTAAAGTAACAAGTCAGAGAGCGACGATTGAGTTCCTTCGATCTGCGACGAAAGAACCGCCTCTTTTCGGACGTAGGTATAAAGAAAAAGGGAGGCATCCGGCAGAATTGTTGTAATCCCATCTAGCCGTCCCAGTTGCAGCCAAGCCTGATCCATGGCATCCCGAAGAGATGACGTTATGTCCAAAGGTGGGGCAGGAGGCAAAGGATCCGGCACAAATGCGAATACTTTTTCACCTACAGTTGATGTTACGACATGTTCACCTGTCCGTATTCGTTTCATTTATGTTATTTCGCTTCTCGAAATAGAATGGCTTGCTATTTCGCGCTAAGGCTTTATCGCGAAATAAGATGCCACTTTACTCCGTTCCCTGCAATGGAAATAATTCGTATTATACGCTTTTATGCCAACGAGGTGAATATAGCGCCTTCCCTGAGCAAGCGGCAATCCGATATTCGCCGGTTTTTCAAATCTATTTTGCCGCCTTATTTTGCAAAACGAAATAGCGTAGGGCCTTATTTCGCGATAACGCCTTTCCGCAAAATAAGAAAAAGCGGCCATCAATCCTATTATCTCTTCTAATCCAGTGACAAAAACGGGAATTTCAGCCGGCGATGGAGGCGCTTGCGGCAGGCGGCGCAGAGCCAGTAGTCGTAGCGTTCATAGACTTCGTCCTCGGCCTCCGACGGGTCCATATTCTCCATGGCCGCAATCAAGGCTTCCATTTCCGCCCGCAGATCCTTGTCCAGGTCCTCCTGGGTGATCGCGGGCGGCGCCGGGTCGGCCATCAGCTCGATTTTCAAAAGATAGGCGATGCGCTCGCCATCGAGAACGCATCCGCAAATCGCGCATGATTTTTTCTCGGACATGCTCTGGTTCCGCTTCTGTCGAATCGGCGGACTTAGTACTCATATTCGTAAATACGATAGCATAAAATTATCACGAATACTCATGCCGGAAGAAAAGATTCATGCGGATAGGA
>JAPLSP010000126.1 GCA_026398575.1 Candidatus Sumerlaeota bacterium
AAGAAGGCAGCAAGCAGCCTTACTCCAAAAGCTGGCGCCGCTCCTATCCGCATGAATTTAATCCTCCGCATGAGTATTCACGATGGTTTTGTTTTATCGTATTAGCGAGTATGAGCGCATAGCATTCCAAGGTGATACCAAAGGTCTATTGAAGCATGGCTTTGAAAACTTTCGCTAGAGAGGTAGCGCCCGTCTGGCGCCAGCGGATGGCGGCTGGCCCCGATACAGCGATGCTGGCGTATTGCGCCGGGCGCGACGTCGTCGCGAAACCAGCCGCCGATGAGCGCTTGATCCCCTATGACCTGTGGACCAATCGCGCCCACACGCTGATGCTGGCGAAATGCAATCTGATTCCAAAACCTCTGGCGGCCAAAATCCTCCGGGCGCTCGACCGGATCGAAAATCAGGCCGCGCGCGGCGCCTTTGCCCTCGATCCCGATCTCGAAGACGTTCACATCGCCATTGAAGCCGCTGTGACGCGGATCGCCGGCGCGGAGGCAGGCGGGCGCATCCATACGGCTCGCAGCCGCAACGATCAATCCGCCACCGATATGCGCCTCTGGCTGCGCGAAGCCTGCCTGCGATTGCGCGGCCAAACGCTGACGCTGATTGGCGCCCTGATCTCCGAGAAGCGTGAAGACGCGCTCCTCGTCATCCCCGGTTATACGCACGCGCAACCGGCGGCGCTGACGACGTGGGGCCATTGGCTGCAATGCTGGGCGCAAGCGCTCGCGCGCGACGCCGCCCGCCTGGCGCAGGCCTATCAGCGCATCAATCAATCGCCGCTCGGCGCCGCGGCTTCCTTCGGCGCCACCTGGCCGATTGACCGCCGACTCGCTGCCCGCTTGCTCGGCTTCGCCTCGGTCCAGGACAATACGCTCGACTGCATCTCCTCGCGCTGGGAGATGGAGGCCGACCTGGGGCAGGCCGTCGCATTCCTAATGACCCATCTGAGCCAGATGGGGCAGGACCTGATCGCGTTTTCGACGCCTCCCGGCGACATCCTGCGCCTGGACGACCGCTTCACGACCGGCTCTTCGATCATGCCGCAAAAGCGCAATCCGGATTTCGCCGAAGTCACGCGCGCCCGGGCCGCCGCCGCCGCTTCGCTCGCCCACACGCTCCTTGAAGTGGCGCGCGGATCGCGCTCCGGCTATAACCGCGACACGCAATGGACGAAATACTGGATCATGGATCTGGCGGATGAAGCCGAGAACGCGCCGATGGTTTTTGCCGAAGCCATCCGTACGCTGCGCTTCAATGAACCGGTCCGCCGCGCGATGATCGCGCGCGGATTCATGAACGCCGTGGACGTGGCGGATCATCTGGCGCGCACGCGCAATGCGCCTTTTCGCGCCTGCTATCAAATTCTGGCGGAGACCGTGCGCCTGTCGCAGAGCCAGGGCGCGCTGGATTTCGCGGCGCTCAACGCCCTCATTGAAAAATCCAAACTCGGCGCGCCGCTGAACAGGCGCGAGATTGCCTCGCTGTCCGATCCGCAGCAATGCGTTGCGCGCCGCCGGCATCAGGGCGCGCCTTCGCCCGAAGCGCTGAAGAAGTCCCGAAAACTCCTGACCGCCGAATGGATGGCGGGCTGCCTGGAATTGGCCCGCGACCGCAATCCCGTCCGGGAGGCTCAGGACAATCTCAAGCGCGAAATTGCGCGATTTATTCATTCGCCCCAGTGAGGCATTGCCATGGCGTTTCAAGACCCGAGTGTGTCTCAGATTCATCTGGCCGATCAGCCGCTCCGCATGACGATTCGCGACATGCTCAAGCGCACGAGCGACGTCTTGAGCCTCCAAACGATGGCAGGCGGCCAGGGCCTGACGCGCCCCATCATTACCTGCAACCTCAGCCATCCGGGCCTGGCGTTCGCCGGATTTTTTCAGCAGTTCGAGCCTGAGAGCATCCAGGTGCTCGGCGTCAATGAAGTCGCCTATCTCGAAAGCCTGAAGGGGCCCAGGCGCGTGGGCGCCATCCGCAAAGTGCTCCAAATGGATCCGCCCTGCCTGATCCTGACGTCGGGATGCCGGGCGCCGGAAGGATTGGTTCAACTGTGCGAGGCGTCCGCCACGCCGCTGCTGGCCACGCCGATGCGCTCCTCCCAGTTTTGCAGCGAGTTGACCAGTCTGCTGATGATCGAGTTCGCGCCGACCGTGACGGCGCACGGCACGCTGGTCAACGTCTTCGGCTTGGGCGTGCTGATCTCAGGCAAGAGCGGCGCGGGCAAAAGCGAATGCTCGCTCGAATTGATCGCGCGCGGCCATTGCCTGGTGGCCGACGATATTGTCATCATCAAGCGCGTGTCGCCGGGCACACTGATCGGACGCGGTTCGGACGTCATCCGCCACCACATGGAAATCCATGGCGTCGGGATTATTGACATCATGGCCATGTTCGGCGTTGGCTCGGTCCTGGAGGATTCGGAGGTGGACCTTCACGTGCGCCTCGAACACTGGGACCGGGAAAAAAACTATGAACGCACGGGACTGGACGAGCGGTTTACGAGCATGTTGGGCGTTCTGGTGCCTGAATATATCCTACCGATCGAACCGGGCCGCAACCTGAGCATCATCATCGAAGCGGCGGTCTTGAATCAGAAGATGAAGAACATGGGCGTCCACATCGCCGCGCAATTCAATCAACGGCTGATTCAACGCATGATACAGTCGCAGCCGCCCGAAGCCTTATCCTCCTCCGCTTCGCTTGTGCGGCCGGAAATGTCTTCTCAAACAGTACCCGGCAGAAAGCCGGCCGAAAAATCAGCCGCGAAAAAGAAGACGAAAAAGAAAAAGTGAACGGATTAGTTATATGGCGATTTGCAGGCAGAATCATTGAGGGCAGAATCATTATGATTCTGCCCTCAATGATTCTGCCTGCATTTACGCGCGCTTGCATGATTATTGAAGGCCGCCTGCTTTTCAAAAATTCCACCTGAACGATTCAGACTCTGCCGGACTGAATTCCCTGTGTTGGATTTCCCGCTTATGCGTTTGGGGGGGCATCCGCCGCCGCGATCTTTACCGCCGCCAGCAGGATGCGGTGGCCGTCCATTTTTTCGACCGTGACCGTGGCGTCATCGGCTTCCATGGATTCTCCCTCATGCGGCACGCGCCCGACGCGCGTGTAAATCCAGCCGCCCAGAGTGTCGTAGTCGTCGCCCTTGCGCAGATGCGAGCCGATTTGCCAGTTGAGATCGTCCAGATCCATGCGGGCTGCGACGTGATAAACTCCCGCTTCATCGCGCGTCCAGCCCGGCTCTTCATCCGCGCGCTTGTCGGCGATGTCCCCGACGATTTCCTCCAGGATGTCTTCGCGCGTCACCCACCCGACGGCGCCGCCGAACTCATCCACGACGACCGCGCTATATTCCTTCTGGTCCAGGAACGCGCGCAACAGCACGTCTATTCGCATGGTTTCGGGAACGATCAGCGCCGGCTTGACGTAGGGCATGATCGGCCCGTGCGCAACGCCCTGGCGCAGGATTTCGCGGACGCTCACGTATTCGGTCATTTCGAGGATGCGGTTGCGGAATACGGGATACCGCGAATAGCCGTGACGGCGCGCGGTTTCGAGCGCCGTTTCCACCGTGGCCTCCGGAATCTTCAGCGCGATCACATCCACCAATGGGCGCATGATCTCGCGCGCCTTGCTGGTCTGCAGGTCTATGGCGCCTTCGATCATCTCGCGCTCGGAAAAGCGCAGCGATCCTTTTTGCTGCGATTCGCCGAGCATGGCGCTGATCTGGCCGGCGGTCATGCGCCGCTTGGTCACGGCCTTGTCTATGCCGAAGGGCCGCAGCAGCCAGCCCGCCGCCGCCGCGCACACATATAGCAGCGGCTCGGTCAGCGCCAGACTCAGGCGCAGCGGCCAGCGCGTCATCACCAGGAATTCCGCCGCGCGCCAGCGCGCCAGAGGCCGGGCCAGCACGTCGGAAATCAACAGGTAAACCGGCGCCGCGAGGCCGACGGTCAGGATGAGCGCGGTTACCGTAACGAAGTCGAGCGGCGTCCATTCAATCATAATCCTGCGCGCCAGCAGGAAGAGCGCCAATCCCCCCGCCAGTGTGCAGGCGTTCATTCCGACGGGCGTCGCGGCCAGCTGATGCTGCGCCTCGGAGATCAGGCGGAAGACGTCGCTGGCGGCTTTGGCCTGATCGCGCAGTTTTTCCTCCAGCGTCTTGCGGTTGACGGCCAGCATGGCCGCCTCCCACCCGGCGAACATGAACACTCCGGCTGCGGAGACGAGGAAGATAATGATGAGAAGGGCAATGGGCATATTGAAACAATTAATGTAAAATGAGAAATGAGAAATGAGAAATTGAAAATGAGACCGCGCACGACAGGCATAGGATGCAGGGCTGTGTAATCCTGTTTCCGGGATGGGTTGTCATTTTACATTTCTCATTTCTCATTTTTCATTTTAAATTTGGTTGCGGCTTGCCGTGCTAAGCTATCTCTGCCGCCTATGATGACAAATCTTCATTCCCCCTCTTGCCCCTCTTCCAGCTCTATGCGCGCCTGGGCCACGCGGCGGGCGCCGGCGCGAGTGACCGTGAGGCGCAATCCTCCGGCCTTGATTTGGTCGCCGGCCTCCGGCAGACGCCCCAGCTCGCGCATGATGAAGCCGGAAACCGTGGTGGCCGGCTCGGTCGGCAGAGCCGAGCCGATATCGGCGTTCAGCCGCTCGATTTCCATGCGCCCCGAAACCAGCCAGACCGATTTATCCAGCGGCTTGATCTGCGCGCCTCGCATCGCGTCCTCTTCCAACTCGCCAACGATTTCATGGAGCATGTCGCGCAGCGTCACCACGCCCGCCGTGCCGCCGTATTCGTCCAACACCACGGCAAAATGCGTGCGCGACCGCTTCATGTCGGCCAGCAGGTCTATCAGCTTGCGCGTATCGGGAACGAACAGGGGGCGCGTCATCAGCGAGGACGGCGGCTTGTCCGGATTCAGGAGTACAGTCTTGCGATCCAGGACGCCAACGACGCGGTCAATGCTCTTTTCAAACACCAGCGCCCGATTGTGAGAGGCCTGGCGGATCGTGTCCATGACCGAAGGATCGTCCAGCTCGGCGGTTGACAGCGCGAAGAGCTCGGCGCGGGGCGTCATGAGTTCGCGAGCCACCTGATCGCCGAGCGTGAAAATCCCTTCGATGATGTCGCGCGTATCTTCTTCGATCACGCCTTCGATCTCGCCCAGGCTCAGGATCGTCCGCAGTTCGTTTTCCGAAACCTTGGCGCCCGATTCGTCTTTGGTCTCGGACATCGCCGTCAGCTTGCGGCCGATTATGAGATGCGGCCAGACCAGCGGAGACATGACCTGCACAATAAGCCAGGCAAACGGCGCGAGAAAATGCGCGAAGGCGTGGGCCGAAGCTTCGGGGAGCGAACGCGGCGCCAATTCCGAGAAAATTATCGAAACCAGCAGGATCAGCGCGCCTCCGGCGACGAAGGCCAGTCCAATGGCGCCCGGCGCCAGCAGTTTGGCAAGGAGCAGCGCGGCGGCGATCGCCGCGCACAGGCGCGCGCACAGATTGAAAGCGCGCATGCACAGGACAAATTGTTCCTGGTCGTCCAGGAGCGAGGCGGCCAGCGAGTTATCCCGCGCGCCGCCGCCGGCCGGACGATCCGACGTATGAAGCGCCAGCAGTGAAATCTCCGCAGCCGTCGCGACCGCCGACGCCGTCATGCCGCCTGCCAGCGCAAGACACTCCAGCGCAATGTGGGTGAGTTCATCAGGCGCCATGGATCGTCTCGACCACGATCTGATCGTTGGTATAAACATCAATTGCCGCGGCGATGGTGAGGGATTTGCGGGCGATGGATTCGGCGTCCAGGTCGGTGTTTTCCACCAGCGCGCGCGCCGCGGCCAGCGCGCAAGAGCCGCCAGAGCCGATCGCCGCCACGTCGTCATCCGGATCAATCACGTCGCCGTTTCCCGAAATCAACAGCATCCGGTCGCTCGAAACGGCGATCAGCAGCGCCTCCAGGTGGCGCAAATATTTATCCGTGCGCCACAGCTTGGCCAGTTCGACCGCCGCGCGCGCCAAACTGCCGTTATACTCTTTCAGCTTTTCTTCGAGTTTTTCAAACAGTGACATGGCGTCGGCCGTGGCGCCGGCGAAGCCGACGACAATCTTGTCGTCATGGATGCGCCGCACCTTGCGCGCCGAACGCTTCATGATCGTATTCTGGAACGTGACCTGTCCGTCGCCGGCCACCGCCGTAACGCCCTTGCGCCGCACGGCCAGGATCGTCGTGCCGTGAAAAACCTCTGAAGGCCGCTCATTGGATGATTGCATGGCGTCCCAACCTTTTTATTAATTTCATTCGCGTTGCGCGCTTAAATGATCTCGCCCAAGCCGCCATTAGCTGACGGTAAAATCATCATAGCTAAACGAAGGCAGGATGCAATGCCATTTAGCGGCAGCGCCGGATGGTAGGCCGTTCCGCTCCGCCGGACGGCCATAGCGCGCCAAGGCCGCTCGACGGAGCGAGCGGCCTACCTTTCGGCGCCATTTTGGATTGAATAATTGCTGGCGTGATGCGAAATTAATTCGTGACGCCATGTCCTAATATACAACCAACCGTGCGGTCTTCGGCGCGAAGGGCTTGATGTCAATCGTGTTCGCGCCGGCTTTCAGATGCTTTGAAACCTCGAGCCGGAAGGGCTTACCGATGAAGCCGCCCGCATATTGGCCATTGACGGTCACATGCGCTGCGGCTTCCGGCGCGAGCGTATCGGCCTCAAGATAGATACGCGACTTCGCAAGATTCACGTCCGAGGGAATTTCGCATTTGCCGTGGAAGATGTCGGCCTTCACAGGGCTGAGGGTTAACCGCCCACCGCCGCCAGCGCCGCCACTGCCACCCAGGGCTTTCCACGGACCGCTTCCATACTTCGCCACTTCCAGGGCTTGCGCCCATTTCTTGTCGTCGAAGCCGGGCTTGTCCCATCCGGCGGGCGATTCCTTCGAGGCTTTCCACGAGGCGTCAATCCGGCCTTTGAGCGGCGCGCCGTTTTCGAATTCGATCACGTATTGCCCGATGAGGCCGGCGGGACTGGGTTGATCCGTGGCATTGACGGCCTTGATGGCAAATTGATTCGCGCCGGGCTTGAGCTGCTTTGCGATGTCCACCTTTTTCGCGACGCGCCAGCCTTCCACGTCGCCATCGCTCGTGCCGGCTTTCTGGCCGTTGACACTGAGTTCGAAATCATTGTCGCACGTGATGAAGAAGGTGGCCTTTGCGATCTTGCGGTCTTGCGCAATCGTAACCAGGCCGCGGAAGAAACGTTCTCCGGGAGGCGCCGCCGTGGCGGGATTGCCCTCGGGAAACCAAACCCACGAGCATCCCGCAAATGACGCCGCGGCTGGCGTGGCCGGCGCAGCTGCCGCCACAGTTTTCGACGCCGGCGCATCCAAAGGCGGTGGCTCGGGGTCCTTGATGGATGTGTCGCGCGTGATGGTGATTTCTGGGTGGGAGGACTTTGATTGTGGACTGGGTGGACTGAGTGGACTAAGGGAAGCGATTTCGAGGCGGGCGGGGAGGTCGCGCTTCTTTTCCTGAAAGACCAGCAGGACGCTCTCCGATGGCTCTAGCGTGATATCCATTTCAACAACGGCATCGCCGACGCGCTTGAATGGGATCGCGGTGATTTCGTTGCGCATCGGATCCCAGCATTCCGGCTCGCCGTTGGCCGTTACGCGGAAGCGGAATTGCCTCGCCTCGCCCAGGTGGTTCTGATTGCAGACAAGGAAGACGTCGCGCCCGCTCTTCATGCGATGCAGCACATGCAGCCAGTTGTCCGTCTTCCCCGTCAATACTTCCAGCGCCGGATGAATTTTCGCGTCTCCGGTCAATGCGGCTTGAATCTCCTCCGTCGTCGGCTTTTCGGTGAGGAAATAGGATTTGCCGCCGCCCGCGCTCGTCTTCACCAATGCCATCGAGGGCTTATCGGGCTTGCCCCAGATCGCTTCGGTCAGCGCTGCGATATCGGCGCCCGTCTTGCCCAGCGTCGCGGATTTGGACGGCAGGAATCCATAACCGACGACCACGCCGCCCTTGTCAAAGAACTCTTTGGCCTTTGCGAGCGCGCCATAAGGAATCGCCTCCACCGGCGGCACGACAAGGACCTGATGCGTTTCCTTGTGCAGTTTGATTTCTTTCCCTTCGATCTTCGCATCGTCCTCAAACGCGTCGTAAGGCATCCAGTCGGAATCGAAAAGCGCATCGTCGAGCGTGTTCGTCATCTCGTCAATCCGGACGGCTTTGCCCGCGTGCATGCTCTGCCCCGGGAAGAGCACGGCCACGGGCGCCACGTGCCGCCCGCCCGCCAGCATCACGCTCAGCCGGTTGGTATAGTCGGCGTAAACCCGATAGAGCGGATAGCGCGGTTCGTAGCCGCCATTGTAGAAGTACGGAGGGCAATCGGTATCGCGCGGCGAACGCGGATTGAAGGAATGCGGGATCATATAATTCACACCGCGAACCTGCATCTGATCGGTGAGCCACTTCATCTCGGGGTAGGTGATGTTCTGCCCATAAGCGCCGAACATCTCGCACATGGTGACGTCATCGGCTTTGTTATAAACATGCGTGATGGAACTGCCCAGCTTGGCCATCTGCCACAAGCCGGTTTTCTTCTGTCCGGGATAGAACTGCCGGACGACAAGGTCAATGCCACCCATGTCGCTGTATTTTTGCAGCTGGAACATATTGCCCGCGCACAGCCTGTAGCTGAACAACTCCGAACCGTGTTCCATGAAGTGGCCCATCGAGACGACGTTGTGTTCGCGGCACCACTTCGACATCCCGCCGTACATCGTCCGCCCCCACGCTTCCGCAAAGGCATCGCTGTATTGATACTTCGCCGCGATCTGCTCTTCGCCCGCCAGCGCAAACTTCCACGCCACCAGCGCCTTCTTCCAATCCACCTTGCGCTCGGACAGGACCTTCATCGCGTCGGCGCCCCAGTCGCCCAGCGTCTCCGGCTCGTCATAAAAATAGCCCTGGATCGTCTTGCCGAAGTCCTCTTTGAAGCGGTCGTAGTGCGGCTGATAAACGGTCTTGATGAACCAGTCCACGCAATCCTTGTCCGCGCCGTCCACGGCGATCATTTTCTTCTGCATGCCTTTGGGGCCGGTGAATGCCCATGTGAATTTCATCACCTTCCATTTTCCTGCGGGCGCGTCCCACGCGAGCGTCCCCTCCTTGATATTGGCGGCCAAATCCACGAGGCTCGCTCCGTCAACGCCGCCCTCGACTTCCTTGCCGGCCACTGCGCCGATGAACTGCTTGCCGCCGTATCCGCCATCCGTGATTTTCTTGGGGCCTTCCACGCTGATGGCCGCCGCTTCCATCGTTTTGCTGCCATATTCGGGCGGCACCTTGCCGCCGAGCATCTGGCTCGGCCACCACTTCTCATCAAAGATCCACATCGTCATATTGAGCTTCTTGGCGGCCTGGAGGCAGATGGCAAGGTCGCGGTACCATCCCTCGCCCAGCCAGTCGCTATGCGGGCGCGATTCGGCGGTGAATGTGCCGTTGCCGCTCTCCGCCACTTTTTCGAGATACATTTCGAGCCGCTCTTTGCTCTCATCGCCGTGCAGCCAAAAGAGCGGCCCGGTCAGCCGCCGCGCCTCCATTGGCAATTCACGGAATTGCTTCTCGATTTCCGCGATGTTTTTTTCGCCCGTCTCGGCGCCGCTCAACCAGCAGGCGCTCATCATCCAACATGCGCCTGCCATCAGCGTCAGCGCTCTCATCATCGCGTATTTGTTCATCATCGCGCCATCCTTCCAAATCAGATATGATTATGCATGATCATTGCGGTCTAAAATAACAGAACAATTTCTCTTGCGGCGCCACGACGGCGGTTTTAGCCGGCTTCAGCCGGCTCTTCTTTGCACCCTGCTTTAGCAGGGGTGTCCGCAGGCAGCATCTAGCTCTGAGCGCGCTTCAGCGCGGCTTCTCGACATGCTTTAGCAAAAGACAAAGGCGGGAGATTCTCTTGCTGAAGCATGTCGAGAAGCCGCGCTGAAGCGCGCTTGCAGGAAAGCGCTGCTGCCTTCACCCGCCTAAAGGCGGGTGCAAAGAAGAGCCTGCTAAAGCAGGCTAAAATCACAATCGGCCGAGTCATAAGCGGGCTTATATTGCACAATCATGAAAAAGCATTCTGTATGTATGATAGCCCAGGCAAACAGCGCCGATAAAGGGTAATACCTTGGAACCGGACTCCATGCGAGGAAAAGGCGATCAGTGTCCATTAGCGGTTATTAGCGGTTAATCTTCGCGAGCGATCAATACCCGCCGAATTCATGGGCGGCGTCGTAAAGCGCCAGGATATTTTCGGGAGGCACGTCGGCCTGGATGTTGTGCACGCTGTTGAAGACGTAAGCGCCGCCGGGCTTGAAGGCCTGGAGGTTGCGCCGGACGTGCTCGCGGACTTCATCCGGCTTGGCGCGCGGCAGGATGTGCTGCGAGTCAATCCCTCCGCCCCAAAAAACCAGCCGGGCGCCGAAGTCGGCTTTCAACCGTTCCGGCGCCATGTCCCTGGCCGCGATCTGCACGGGATTCAGGATATCAATGCCGTTATCCAGCAGATCGGGAATGTATTCGATCACCGAGCCGCACGAGTGATACCAGATTTTTGCCTTCGTGCGCGACTTGATGAACTGCACGAGCTGCTTCTGGCGCGGCTTGACGATTCCGCGATAAATCCGCGGCGGAAAGAGCGGCCCGGTCTGTCCCGCCAGGTCGTCGCCGATCATGATCACATCCACCACGTCGCCCGCTTCCTTCAGGAATCCGCCGAACCAGTCCAGCCAGAACTTCAGCGTGCGATCAATGATGGCTTCGAGGATTTCGGGCTCCGCCATCATATCCATGAAAAGGTTTTCGAGGCCGCGCATATACCAGCAGATTTCATAAACGACGCCCGAGATGCCGCTGATGACGGCGTAGGGCGTTTCGCGCTTCAGCCGCAGCGCCTGTTCGCGAACGTTTTTGAAGCGGCTGGGATCGCCGCCGTCGGGGAAGGGATATTCCTTGATCTGCGCGAGCGTCAGCCCCGCCAGCGGATGATGCGAGATATCGAAATAATAGGGGTGATCTTCGGGCATGGACCATGTGACGCCGAATTCGTCGGTCAGATCGTTCCAGAGGCGGTCCTTGCGCGTCCGCTGGACGACCGCGCCCTTGAAACCGTCGGGGCCGCCCGCCGAAACATAGCGCGTATCCACGCGCAGCCGCTCCAGCACGGCCTCCGAAGGGCGCGCCAGCTGCTGCACCATGTCCATGATGACGATGTCTTCCTTCAATCCCAGGAGGTCAATCAGTTTTTGGTAGGCGAATTTGTGAATGCCGGTTTGATTGCCACCCAAGTCAATCGGCACGCGGTCCGGCTGGCGATGATCCAGCGCCGTCAATAAACGTTCGCGAGATGTCTGCATAAAAAGTTTCGACTCTTGCTATTTAATATTATAGAATGCCCTATTTGTCATCATAATGTCGCCATAAGAGATAGTTCCATTTGTAGGATCATAAAGCCAATTTGCGCAGGCTCCTGGTCCTCCGGCAATTGCTGCATGCGCAGGGGGTTCCATCTTGATGTCCGGCCCAGCCGAAAAGATATAATAATAAATACCGACAGGATCAAAAATATTATTCGGCCAGTTAGTTGCAGGATCTGTATCAGCGCCATATACAAAAGCTTTCATGCGAGCGCATTCCAATTGCGACCTATCCAGCCAGTATTTTTTTTCACAGAAAGTATCCGAAGGAACAGAGGTAAGGTAAGCTACCGGCGTAGTTAGCTGCAGCCAGCTGTTAATTTCCACGTTTACCTTGTCACTAGGATAGCAATTCCAATCCACATAATAAGCCTCTAAGCCAAGTCTGAGCGTCCTCAGATCCGCATAGACGCGGGCGCATTTCGAGCGCGTTTGCGCTTCGAGGAAGTTGGGGATGGCGATCAGGGCCAGGATGGCGATGATCGCGATGACGATGAGTAGTTCGATGAGCGTGAAGCCGCCCACATACCGCTTTCTTGTGTTGAGCATGATACTTACCTCCTGGAATAATAAAATATTAACCAAACACAATCTATTTTTTTACCTGACCAAATTCAAATTGTCAAACCAATTTTCGCTGCGGTTCTTTCTATCTTTGCCGGGCATAAAACGCTGATTGAAGCTCCTGTCATTGCCGCTGCCCATCCGGCGCGCCGCCGCCGTAACGGGAAATATAGCCCGTGCTGATGGTGCCATTCGTAGGATCGTAATACGCGTCCGGATTCTTGAATGGGCCCATGGGATAAGGTATGGGTTTTGTGATGTCAAAAATGCCGTATTCTCCGCTCTTCTTGTCGGTTCTTTGCTGGCGGGTGGGACCATAGCTGGTAAAGCAGAAACCCGTGAAGGCGCCGTATAAGCCGGCAGCGCTTCCATAAGAGCCGCCCCAGGAAAGCTTGCCATTTGCCTCGCTATAGTCAATCCATCGTATTGTGCCCTTGAAATTGGCGTCATTGTAAGGATTCGCTGGCGCGAACGGATCGAGAAACCATGTGGTCGTTATATATGCAACCGGGGTCGTAAGAGGGCCAAGATATTGAAACCATGTGCAATAATCCGACCAGTTTGTGCCGTAAGTGAGTGTGCATGGATATTTGTTATTATCCACGAAATAAGCTTCGACGGCGATGGCGGCCGAGCGCATGTCCGCTTTGACGCGGGTAATCTTAGCCCGGGTTTGGGCTTCCAGAAAGTTCGGGATGGCGATCAGAGCCAGGATGGCGATGATCGCGATCACGATCAGCAATTCGATCAGCGTGAATCCCGCCGATCTTCGCGCGGTTTGTCTTTTCATGTTCCCGCTCCTTTTTAATGAATTTGAATAAAGATAAAATTTGTGTATCTAATGCATATTTTTGCAGTTGCTTTTACATAGCTCTGCATTTTATTAAGAATTCAGGCGTTTTTCCACTGTAGGAAATGATCTTTAATTTGTAGTTTTTGATCAGCATGAAAGACAAGAAAACATTCTTCCGCTACCTGCCGATCAGCGCGCGCGAACGCTCGTGGGGCGCATACATGCTGGATGCCGGCTACACGATGGTTGCGCCGGGATCGCCTTACCCGCCTTACAAGCATCCCGCCGGTCATCAATTCACATGGGAGAAGGGGCGCACGCTCCACGCGTTTCAGTTCATCTATATCACGCGCGGGCAGGGGCTGTTCGAGTCCGAATCCGGCGGTCCGCAGGAGATCAAAGCTGGCGATCTATTCGTCATTTATCCCGAAGTCTGGCACCGCTATCGTCCCTCCGAAGAAACCGGCTGGGATGAGTATTGGGTCGAGTTCGACGGCGACTACGCCCGGCGCCTGATGCAGCGCGAGGAGTTCACGCCCGAGCGGCCCATCCTGCGCATCGGTTTTCATCAGGCGCTCCTCCAGCTCTTCCTCGACGCGATGGACATTCTGCGCCGCGAGCCGCCGGATTATCAATTCCTGCTGGGCGCGCTGGCGGCGCAGATCGTCGCGCACACGCTTTCGGCCTTAAAGGTCAAACAATATGAAGGCCGCCCGGTTGAAGATGCCATCCGCCAAGCCCGGCAGATCCTTGCGAGCCAGAGCGGCAAGGAACTGCAGCTGGAGGAATTAGCCGCGCAACTCGGATTGAGTTATTCATCGTTCCGCCGCTTGTTCAAAGCGCAAACGGGTTTTTCGCCGCGTCAGTTCGCGCTGCAAGTGAAACTGAACCGGGCGCGGGATTTGCTGGCGCGCGCCGAGACGCCGGTCTATCTGGTGGCCGAAGAATCCGGCTTCGAATCGGTGTTCTACTTCTCGAAGTACTTTAAGGAAAAGACCGGCATGACGCCCACCGAATACCGCGCGAAGCAGAGGAGAAAAAGGGGAAACGCAGGCAGGTAATCCGCCTGACAAGTGAACCGTTCAACATGCGGGAGGCCATGAATTCTATCCCAAGTCAAACAGGGACGATCCCAGCCGCTGGAAATGCTTTCGGTTGAAAGTGGCGATTTCAGAGGCGCAAGCATTTTGCGCGCTGACGTGAATATAAGCATCCGCAAATTCTTGTTTACTGCTTGCAGCAATCGTGATCGCCGACTCTACCAGAGCAGCGTCAAGCAGGTGAAGCCCGGACATTGTGGCAATTCGTGATAGTACGTCCAATATCTTATCTTTGGGCAAATGATAATGATCACGCAACCTCCAAGCGAGATCGAATAATACTGGCGGTCCGGAGATAAGTTCCACTTTCCCTGCTGCAGCCTTTCGAAACAATGTCACCGCCTGATCATGCTGCTCTTTGCCATCCTTCGTGAAGAACCGGAGAAATATGTTGGAATCCACAAAGATCACTTTCATGATTTCCTCCGTGGACTCTGGCGTTCGGCGATATATCGCCGCATGGCTTCGCTTTCTACATCTGGCGGGAGCGCTTTGCCCAGAAAACCGGCCAACTCAAAAAAATCGCCAACGGGTTTGATGATGATGGCGGCGTCCGAGGATTCGATCGTCACGCGATCATGGGGATTCATGCCAAGCTTCCTGCGGAATGCAATGGGCAATGTGATTTGACCTTTTTCCGAAATCGTAGCAACAGGCATTAATCTTTCCTTTCACAACCAAGTAGGAATTGATTTTAGAAAGTAATACTTTGCATGGCAAGTAGGAAATTTGCGGACAAGTATGATTTTATAGATAAGCCACAAGGATCACAGAGGATACAAAGAAAAAGGTCCAAGGATTTCTCCTTGGGCCTTTCATGGCTTTCATTTATCAGCGGACAGCCGGCCTTCATTCATCGCAAGCCGCCGCTATTTTCGAGGGGCCTTACTTGCCAAGCACTTCGTAATCTCCCTCGACAATAATCGCGGCGCCGCCGACCTTGATATTGGCGCTGAGGGTCTTCGGAGCGAATACCGGCATCTTCCCGCTGGGACCCTTTGAGCTCCAGAACAGGCCGGCGCTGGCGGAAACCTTGCTGGTGACCGTCACAAATTTCTTGATGACGTTCGCCGAATTCGGCGTGATCACCGTCAGGCCTGCCGAGGTCGCCACGCTATCCACGCCGGCCACCACCGCCGCCTTGATTGAATTCGCGCCCTGCACGAGGGCGATGTCTTTCTTCGCAGCGCTGCTGTTCATGCCTGAAACAATCAGCGCCAGCGTAACAGCGGATGATGTGACGTCCGTTGTCTCGGTAGTTGCGGGCGCTGCGATATTGCCGCCGTGCGTGCCCAACATACTGGCCTTGACCTTCTTGATCTCGCCTCCAACCAGGATCGGGCCCACCACGTCGCTGCCCGTCGCGGACAGCGTCAGCGCCGAACCGGCTTTGACCAGGCCCACGGCGCTCGCGATCACAACGCCGCCTTTCTTCTTCTTTCCGCTCAGCGTCGCTATGACGGGGCTGTTCGGAAATTCAATCCGACGCGCGCCCACGCCTGCCAGGGCGATTTTCACACTGCCCCTGATCAGTGCGCCGGTCGAAACGATGACGGCTTGCTGCGGCGTCTCAGCGACGTTGGCTTCGTTGGTCAGCGTCATCGTTACCTTCTTCAGCATGCCGCCCACGAACAGCTCGCCCACCGCCGTCCTGGCCGCCGTGAGCGAACCGAGATCGCCCGCAACATCCACGCGGACGATCGGCACAGCGGTGTTGATGTTGCGCAGCGAACCATCAACCGTGACGGTTGTGATGCCCGCGCAGTCACGCAGAATCGTGATACCCTTTGCGGCGTCATCCTTCGCATTGGTCGCAGCGCGGCCTTTGAGCGTGGTGAGTTTGAGATCGGAAGTCGCGCCGCCGCCTGTCACCCTCAGTCCAATGGCGCCGCCGCTGGTGGCCGTCGCCGTGCACCGGAACGCCTGGACTTTGACAACGACCGCCTCGCTGACGGTGGCAATCAAGTTGAGCTTGAACGGATTGGCCGTGGCCACATTGGTCGCGAAACTGGCGCCGCCGCCAAAGAGCACCTTGTTTGTTGTCGCAAGCGTGATCGTGATCGTGGCGCTCGATCCTGCGGCAATGGCCGCTGTCGGCAGCGTTCCTGTAAAGCCGTCAGGCAGGACCAGATTGCTGACCGTCAGCGGCGAGGCGCCTGGATTGACGATGGTCAGATTCCTGACCAGCGATTCGCCGCCCACCTTGGCTGTTCCCACAATCACTTCCCCGCCATTCGGGATGAGCGTCGCGCCGTCATACAGCGCAATCGCTGCGGTTCCAGAGGTTGGAACAGGCGTTGGACGCGGGGTCGCTGTTGGATGCGGTGTCGGCGTCCCCGGCGTTGGGATTGGCGTTGGACCCGGCGTTGGGATTGGCGTTGGACCCGGCGTCGGGATTGGCGTTGGACCCGGCGTCGGGATTGGCGTTGGACTCGGCGTCGGCGATACAATGGGCGTCGCCGTCGGATGCGGTGTCGGCGTCGGTATTGATGCGCGCCACAGATCGCCCAGTTCAGTCCAATAATTTCCACCATCCTTGCCCCAACCACCGAAAAGCCAGAGATTGCCTGATGGGTCCGCCCATGAAACCGCTCCGAAGCGCGCGCCGGGTATGTTGGCGGCGGCGGGCGTTCCGGGCGTGCCGCAGGTCCCAGCCTGGTCTATTGTGTTTGCGCCCTTCATCCAGGTCCACTGGTTTGCCGTCGGATCATATTTCCAGAAGTCGTTGAGGCGGCCTTGATTGCCCAAGCTGTCCATGCCATAGCCGCCCAAGAGCCACAGATTGCCTGCGCCGTCCGTCCATGCCATCGCGGTTTCGCGCGCTCCGGGCGTGTTGGCGCTGGCAGGAACTCCTTGCGCGCCGTACGTCCCGGTTGCATTGAGTGTTTTGGGGCCTTTCATCCATGTCCATTGATTCGCCGCAATATTATATTTCCACAAGTCATTGAAGTCACGGAGGAGGCCCGACTCATCCTCTCCCAATCCTCCCCCAAAGAGCCACAGATTGCCGGCGCCGTCCGTCCAGGAAACCGCGCCGTAGCGCGCCCCGGGCGTATTGGCGCTGTCAGGGACTCCCTGCTCGCCATAAGTCCCGGTTGTATCGCCCGTGTCAGCGCCCGTCATCCACGTCCACTGGTTCGTTGCGGTGTTGTATTTCCACAAGTCGTTGAGATTTCCATATAAGCGCCGGCTATCAACGCCATTGCCACCGAAGAGCCAGAGATTCCCCGCGGTATCCGTCCATGAAGCTGCGGAGTCGCGCCCTCCGGGCGTATTGGCGCCGGCGGGAATCCCTGGCGCGCCATAAGTGCCGGTCGTATCGGCCGTGTTGGCGCCCTTCATCCACGCCCATCGGTTCGTTGTGAAATCGTATTTCCACAAGTCGTTGAGATATCCCCAATCGCCTGAATCATCCAATCCATTCCCCCCCAAAAGCCAGAGATTGCCTGCGCCGTCCGTCCACGAAACCGATCCTGAACGCGCTCCGGGCGTATTGGCGTCGGCAGGCGCCCCTTGCGTGCCATAAGTACCCGTAGTAGCAGCTGCGTTGGCGCCCTTCATCCAGGTCCACTGGTTCGCTGTGGGATTATATTTCCATAAGTCATTGAGGATATCGTCATCGCCAAAGCCATCATAACCCAAACCGCCAAAAAGCCAGAGATTGCCAGAGCCGTCCATCCACGATACCGCGGAATCGCGTCCCCCCGGTGTATTGGCGCCGGCAGGCGCTCCTTGCGCGCCATAGACGCCAATCTGCCCGCAAATAGCCGCGCCCCGAATCCAGGTCCATTGGTTCGCCGTTGGATTATATTTCCACAAATCATTCAAAATCGTATCAATTCCATCGGCGTCATAGCCGCCTCCTCCCATCAGCCAGAGATTGCCTGAGCCATCCGTCCACGAAACTGCGTATTGGCGCGCGCCCGGCGTATTGGCGGCGTCCGGCGTTCCCTGCGCGCCATAAACTCCGCTTTGATTTCCGGCGCTGGCGCCCTTCATCCATGTCCACTGGTTCGTTGACGGATCATATTTCCATAAATCGTTGAGCCGTCCCCAATCGCCTGAGCCGTCATAGCCCCCGCCCCCGAAGAGCCAGAAATTGCCGGCGCCGTCCGTCCATGAAACATCGTAGTTGCGCGCGCCCGGCGTATTGGCGGCGTCAGGCGTTCCTTGCGCGCCATAAGCTCCGCTTTGATTTTTAGTCTTGGCGCCCTTCACCCATGTCCACTGGTTCGTGGCTGGGTTGTATTTCCATAAATCGTTGAGCCGTCCCCAACTGCTTGAGCCGTCAAGGCCCCAGCCGCCAAAGAGCCAGAGATTGCCCGAACTATCCATCCATGAAACTGCGGAATCGCGCCCGCCGGGCGTATTGGCGGTGTCAGACGTTCCTTGTGCGCCGTAAGTTCCAGGTTGATCTCTGATGTTGGCGCCTTTCAACCAGGTCCACTGGTTCGTCGCCGGATTGTATTTCCATAAATCGTTGAGCCGTCCCCAATTGCCTGAGCCGTCAATGCCCCCTCCCCCGAAAAGCCATAGGGCGCCCGAGGTATCCGTCCATGAAACCGGGGATTGGCGCCCGCCAGGCGTATTGATATCAGCGGGAACCCCTGGCGCGCTGTAAGTCCCGGTTGTATTGCCGGCGCTTGAGCCTTTCATCCACGTCCACTGGTTCGCCGCCAGGTCATATTTCCATAAGTCGTTGAGATATCTATATTGCCCCGAACTATCCATGCCAAATCCGCCCAAGAGCCATAGATTGCCCGAGTGATCCGTCCATGAAGCCGCATAATCGTCACGCGCTCCGGGCGTATTGGTATCGGCGGGGACTCCTTGAGCGCCATAAGTGCTGGTGGTACCGGCCGTGTTGGCGCCCTTCATCCATGTCCACTGGTTTGTCGCCGGATTGTAATTCCATAGATCGTTGAGCATTCCTTCCCACCCTTGGATGTCATGCCCATATCCTCCGAACAGCCATTGAGCGCCCGTACTGTCCGTCCACGAAACAGCGCTTCTTCGCTGGCCTGGCTGATTCGCTGCTGCGGGCTGACCTTGAGTCCCGTAAACCGCTGCGACTTCCGGAAATGAAAATATCCCTTTCATCGCCGCCCATTGGTAGTCCTGCGCGCCGGCGTGCGGCAGCAACAGCATCGCAAACAGCAACGTCGCGAACCGAATTCTCCAGCATCCATTGCCAACTAGTTTCATCATTTGCATCCTCGCTGTTTGGTACATTCACGTCTAAAGCCAGTGATATTCAAGATGCCTGACTCCTTTTCCATCTTAACGGCGGTATAAATGCCTGCATAAGCATTTAGATAAACCGATCTTTGCGATTGCGCAAATCATGCCGTTATTGAGGGGCTTTGTCAATCGGCGCCAGTGTGATGAGTTTGACGCTCATCGCTTTCCATTTGGTTTTTGCCGAGGGGCGGATTGAGAGCGTGTGGCGGCCGGCTTCCAGCTGGATTTTTCCAATGGCGTGGGGCTTGTATTCGCGCCAGGTGGGGCCGGTTTCTTCGGTGATGGACTCGAAATTTTTTCCATCAATCTCCACAGTGAACGCGCTGCCGCCGAAGCCCTTGGAGCATGCATAGGTCAGCGTGATCTCGAACGTTCCGCCGCGCTTCACGTTGAAATCCCAGAAAACAGAATCCCGTCCATCGCCCCAGTGGCCGATCTGGCCTTCTATCACGATTGGGCTCGGGCCGCTGGTGATCACGGTCTCCGGCGTCAGCGCGATGCGTCCCTCCGCGTCTTGCTCGATTGCCTCGTCCAAGGCTTTACCATTATAGAATCGCGCCAGCACGGCGATGTTGCGGTCATTGCCTTTGAAACTTGAAATCGGATTCTTTTGATATTGTTCCACGGGCAGCGGCAGGGAATCGGGATTGGGCTTGGCGAAACCATAGATGCCGAATTTGAGATTCTCGGCGCTGGACAAAATCCGCCGCGCGTCGTGCCGGTCGCCCCAACCCACCACGCATTGCACGAGCCGCGTTTGCGGGCCTTTCATCTCTTCGAGTTTGGCGAGCGCCCTGGGATCGGTGGCCTCGTTCATCAGCCAGTCCACCTCGCGGAACAGCTTCGAGTTGATCACCGTCAGCGAGTTGACGTTGCTGCAGCTGAGCCAGATGACGCAGTCCGCCTTGGCGCCCTTGGCGGCTTTGCGGATGCGCTCCCAGCAACGGTCAATCGCCTTGCGACGGAATTCCAGATCGCGTTCTTTCGAGATCTTGTCCTTGCCCGGAAACGCCTCGCCCATCAGTTCGCGATACATGCGCTGCTCGCAGTCGAGCCACTTCAGCGGCGCCAGATTGCCGTCTCCCGGGTTCCAGACCCAGTCAATCATGAAGCCGTCCATGCCGGTTTTCCGGAGGGCGTCTTCGATCGAGGCGGACAGATAATCCAGGTATTCCGTGGTGAAAGGAATGTGCGGCGCGCTCGGGGCGCCATAGCTCAGGTCCGGATGCTTTTGTCCCCAGAGCGTATTGGCCCCGACGCAGAAGTATCCCATCACGCGCATCTTGCGCTCATGCCCGAGGCGGACCACATCTTTGAGGAAATCATATTTCAGCCCCGGCTGCGGCGGCGCGGCGCCGTCTTTATACCATGCGTAGCCGTTGCACGAGACGGCGAACGTCTGGATCACGTTGCAGCCGAGCGCCTCGTACCACTTCACATGCTCCTCAGGCGAGGCGCCGCCCCAGAGGCCCGGAGCGGCAAAGCCATTGACGCCGCCCGGCCCCCAATTGAAATCAATGCAGAAGGCTTTGATGGATTCATCCGGCTTCGCGCCCGCTGATGTTGCGCCGGCCGCCGCTGATGCCACACCGTCGCCTTCCGCGGCATGTAAGAACACTCCCGCGCAAACACAGGCCATCAGGAAAAGAACTGTGATGTAGTGGAGAAAGAATTTCAGAACTCCTGGTCTCGCCATGGCAAATCTCGTGGATCGCGGATTGATGATGAGAACGCTTTGAATACTCTGTATATCCTTAATCCATGCGGCGGGGAATGGCGCCCAACAGCATTCTGAATTTCGGTTTTGGAAAGGCATGAGTTCCTCTATTGCTTCGTCAGCGCTTTGCGCAGGATTTCCGAGAGCGCCGCCATTTGATAGGGCTTTTGAATGAATCCAGCCAATCCCTTGCCGGCGAACCGTTGGGTGATTTCCTGTTCATTATAGCCGCTGGAAAGCACGACGCGCACGTCGGGCCGGACGCGCCGCATTTCGCGGAACGCCTCCTCGCCATCCATGTGCGGCATGGTAAGGTCCATCAGGACGCAGATGATATCCGGAGCGTGCTGGCGATACAGATGCAGCGCCTCTTGTCCATGCGCCGCCGTCAGGACCTTGAAACCGCAGCGCTCGACCATCCGCTTGGCCAGCGTGCGCACACTGTCTTCGTCATCCACGATCAGGATCGTCCCGCTTCCCTTCCAGGGGGCGGCTTTTTTATCTTCTTGGATCGCAATCGCGCTTATTTGGGAGGCAGGGAACAGGATCTTGAAGGTCGTTCCCCGCCCCAGTTCGCTATAAACTTTGATGGCGCCCTGGTGTCCGCGCACGATGCCCAGCACGGCGGCCAATCCCAATCCGCGTCCGGAAAATTTCGTCGTGAAAAATGGATCGAACAACTTGGCCTTGGTTTCATCATTCATGCCGCAGCCGGTGTCCGAAACTTCCAGATACACATACAAGCCTCCGGGCAGTTGATCGTGGAGGTAAGCGCTGCCCAGATACGCCGAATCGCATTCCATGGCGCCCGTGCTGACGGAGATGATGCCGCTCTTGTCGCCGATGGCTTCCGAGGCGTTGATGATCAGATTCATGATGATCTGCCGGATTTGCGTGGCGTCGGCTTCAACGGTGGGCAGGTTGTCCGCAAAGCGATATCGCAAGACGGCTTTCTTGGAGATGGAAACCTCCAGCATGTGTCCCATCTCCTCGACCAGCCGCGACAGATGGACCGGTTCGATCTGGAAGTTTCCTTTGCCCGAATACGCGAGCATCTGTTTGCATAGCTCGGCGGCGCGGCGCGATGCCGCTTCGATCTCGCGCAGCCCGTCGCGCGCGGGCGATTCGGCCGGCAATTCGCTGAGCGCCAGGTCGGCGTTTCCCAGGATCGTCATCAGGAGGTTATTGAAATCATGCGCGATGCCGCCGGCCAGCACGCCCAGGCTTTCCAGTTTTTGCGCCTGCTGCACCTGGCGTTCCAGATTGCGCCTTTCCCCTGCGATGCGTTTGCGATCGAGCGCGTTGGCGAACAAATCGCTGACCATCTGCAGCAGTTGGACGTCATCATCTTCCCAATGATGCTCGCGCGAGAACGCGTCGAATCCGAGGCATCCCGTGAGGAAGCCGCCCTGCCCGTGCAGAGGCAGGCACAACATGGATTTGACGCCCTGCTGGATGCTGGTTTCGCGTTCCGGCGCCGCGTCTTCCGGGTAATCGCTCAGCGTATGGATGACGATCGGCTGGCCATTCCGGATTTTTTGCGCGCTCCAGGCGAACGTTGCCCCTGAGAAATCCTGATAGCGCTGCATCACGCCGGCGATCTCCGGCTGATGCCACTCATGCGTCATGCTCCACTTTTTATGGTCCGGCGCAGCCAAGGTAACAAATGCGCGCTCGATGCGGATGAAGTTGGCGATTTCTTCCAGGGCTTTTTCAATGCCTTTGTCAATCTCGGCGCTCGAGTACAGGGAAAACCGGGTGGATATTCGCGTGACCAATTCCTGAAATGCGATGCAGCGCCGGAGCGCCTCTTCCGCCTGTTTGCGCGCCGTGATGTCCGTGAACATGCCGAAGGCCCCATTGAAGCGGCCTTGCTCATTGCTCAAGACGCTGGCAGAGACCAGCAGCGTGACGATGCGGCCATCCTTGCGCAGAAAACGCCGCTCATATTGTTCGGAGACGCCGTCCATCCGCATCCGGATGCGCTTCTCATGATCCGGAATCTCTTCGGGCGCCATAAAGGACGCCACCGGTTGGCCGACAATTTCTTCGGTCCCATAGCCCAGCAATTGCGCCATGCGCTGATTGACGAAGGTAATCCGGAAATCCTTGTCCACGGTCCAGATTCCTTCCAGCGCCGTTTCCACAATGCGGCGATACTGCGCTTCGCTGTCGCGAAGCGCCTGGAGTAGCTGCTCCTTGCTCTTTTCCGAATCGCTTGTCATCCGCTGCCTCCTGGAGGGGGAAAAACCTGCATCAGCTGGGAAAAATCAAAAGCGGATACATGACTCTTGACAGGGACATCATACACTGGCCGGGGGTATCTTGCCATTGCAAAATCCGGTATTGCAGAAATCCAGGCCGATCCTGAAAACTGTCGGGGATGGAATGCCCGTCAAGCCAAAACTGATAGACCGCCAATGGTGGGAGGCTCTCAGACCGTGGCGTTGTCTTTTTCCGGGGAATTCTTTTCCAGTGTCGTTGTGGTTGTAGTCTCTGTGTCATGAAGCGCGGAGACGGTTGGCGCTTTGGGATGGTGGGGCGGCGGCGCGGGCGGCTTGTCGTCCCATTCATCCTCATCCTTTTCCCAACGATCTGCATCCTCGTCCCAATCATCCGGACTCTCGATGTCATCGCCGGGCGCGCTGTAGTAGGGACCATCCTCTTCCCATTGGGCGTTGACCGCCGCCATGCGAAGGCGCCGGGCGCGCCAGGCCAGCAGCAGCAGGGCGACGCACACAACGCCGAACAGCGTGTTGGGATCGAAGAGCAGCGAAATGATCGGGCCCAGTTTGCCGCCTTCATCGCGCCATGCCTCATAGAACACCATGCGCGTGGACGGCGTCCACAGCTCGTCCAGAAAGTTTTCCGACCGCGGGGGATCGAGCAGATATTTGACCAAACCCGCTTCGCCATTGACCGGGAAACGCTTGCGGATCAGGAAGTCGGTCATCGAGGCGGCCTGGCGATAAGCGCGCGCCTCGAATTCGGCCGAGCCGGCCCAGCCGCCCCACAACGCGCCGGATTCGTCCACGTTCCCAAACAAACGGTCGGCGGCCAGCTGCCAGCCGTCGGACCATCGGATTTGTTCCGACAGGCGCATAGCCAGCCCCTCCTCGAGCCAGCGCGGCAGGCGCGTAACGCCTGCGCGCTCGAAATTGATATGGACCATTTCGTGACGCAGGGTTTCGGTGATCGAAGCCAGGCCGGACTGGCGCAGGAGCGGTCCGTTGAGCAGCACCAGATCCTTATCCTTGATGGTTAGCGCCAGGACGCCGTCGCTTCTGCGTCCGGCGACGCGTTCGAAGTCCGTCTGCGTATCGAGCCAGATCATGCCCAGGGGCTTGTCGGGAAGCGGCTGCGGCCATCGCTTTTGCAGCGCTTCGCGTGCCCGCGTGGCCGCCTGCTGCAGCGTGTTTTCCAGCGTTCGATTGGGAACGCCTTCAAAGATAAAAAGCGGCGCCGACGTGGCGGCCGGCAAGGCTGAGCTCGGCGCGGAGGATGAAACGGCCGGCGGAGCGGCGGGCGCGGTGGCCGGCGCAGCGGCGGGCGTGGCGGCATGAGCGTCGAAAAATCCGATGACTGCTGCTATGAGCGCCACTGCACAAATCCGCCATACGACCTTTTTGCGCATTTTTTTGCTGCCGCCCGTACAAGATTCAACTCACCGGAAGCAGTATTACTCTTCCTGCTCAGGGCGCACAACAGATAAGGCGGATGGCGCATTCCGGAGTGTGCATGCTGAAATTTCCTTGCCCTAATTTTGTGAGTCAGAATGATTCCTTGAAGACAGGATGAATTTGAGACAGGATAAATTTGAGACAGGATGGATTAGAGACAGGATAAATTATCTCTGATGCCAATTTCGTCCTTTCTCTAATCCATCCTGTCTCTAATCCATCCTTTCTCTAATCCATCCTGTCCCTAATCCATCCTGTCCCTAATCCATCCTGTCTCTAATTTATCCTTTCTCTAATCCATCCTGTCCCTAATCCATCCTGTCCCTAATCCATCCTGTCCCTAATCCATCCTGTCCCTAATCTATCCTGTCCCAATGAATATCCTGTTGTACAAAGCGTTTGACTTGGCGCCGCAGCCAACGCGACAATCCGCGCCGATTATGATGAATGCTATGGAAAACACCAAACCCGCAGCCGATCCGGCGCTTCAGGAACTAGAAGACCGGCGGCGAATCTGGCGCGAAAAGCCGCAAATCCGCCTCGTTTATGAGCGCTGGATCGCGCGCATGCGCCCCTACCTCCCCGCCGGACCGCTGCTGGAGGTGGGCAGCGGATCGGGATTGACGAAGGACCTGCTGCCACAGGCATGGATTTGCGATATTGTCCCGGCGCCATGGCTCGATCTCGTGACGGACGGCATGAAACTGCCATTCGCCAACGGCGCGCTCGGCGGCATTCTCGCGTTCGACTTCCTGCATCACGTCGCCGATCCGCATGAATTTTTCGACGAGGCCGCGCGCACGCTCCGGCCCGGCGGACGCGTCCTTCTGATCGAGCCTTACATCACGCCCGTTTCTTTTTTCGGCTATAAACTGCTGCACCACGAAGACGTCTATTTCGGCGGCTATCATAAAGACATCGGCCCCGACGGCGCCAAGAGCGATCCCTGGCAGGGCAACCTGGCGCTGCCGAATCTGGTCTTCGGGCGCGAGACCGCGCAATGGTCGCGCCGCCAGCCTTCGCTGCGAATCATCAAAAAAGAAAAGATGAGTTTCCTGGATTTCCAACTGGCCGCCGGCTTCAAGCCGCGCGCCTACGTCCCCCACGGCTTCTTCCGCCGCGCCGTCCGCCTCGACGATTTTCTCGGCTTCCTCATGCCCCTGATCGGCTTCCGCATTTTTGTCACACTAGAAAAAGTTTAAATCCCTGCTTGTTCCCCATAAGTAATGCACGCGCCTTTTGACAGATTAATGAAAAACAGAATCATTCTGTTTTTCATGCCCGCCTGATACAAACAAGCAACGTTTCGCGGCGTGCCAATTTAGCCTGCTTCAGCAGGCTCCTCCTTGCCCTCGGTTTCAGCCGGCGGGATCAAGGGGCTACTTATTTTTGAGCGCGCTTTAGCGCGGCTTCTCGACATGCTTTAGCAAGAATAGACTGGAGCGCACAATCGCTAAAGCACTTCGAGAAGCCGCGCTAAAGCGCGCTCATGATGAAAACTGACAAACCTTGACCCGCCGGCTAAAGCCGGGGGCAATGAGGAGCCGGCTAAAGACCGGCTAAAATTCCTCGCCGTGATTGAAGGCAATATTCTGAGCGGCGATTATGTTGTGTATATTTTTCCTCTGCTATTCCGCAAAGATCGCAAAAGCCCAAACTCACGCGATTGGCCAGACATTTTCATCATGCTTCATTATCCCACTTTTCGATGGCGGCGCGGTAGCGGCTGTAGATGAAGCCGACGATGAGCAGGGCTGCGCCCAGCGTCATGAAGGCGAAGATGCGGGCGAGCATGGTGTCAATGTCAACGACGAACGCGCGCACAATGCATAATGCCAGCGCGGCCAGTCCCTCGAGGCGCATGGGTTTGCTATGCGCCAGAAAGCCCACGAAGATCACCGCAAAGGCCGAGACGCCCCAGCACACGGTGACGTACGTATGCATAGTGTCGCTGTGTTCACGCGCAAGGAGGAACAGCAGACTTATCGCCAGCGCGCCGTTAAGCCATTCGAACGCGCGACGCTCCGTGGCATGAATGCCTCGCGCCAGCAATCGCGTCAACAGGGGCATGACGATGGTTGCCGCGCCGAGCGCGATGGCGTAATAGCAGTACGCGGAACCGTCGGGATCTATCACGTCGCACTTGCGGGCGCCAAGCAGCAGCAATTTCCCCGTGCGCGCCTGCGCTGAATTCCACAGGATTTGATAGAAGACGACATGCGCCGACGCGAGGAAAACGATGGCCGTCACGACCGATCCTTTCAATCCCGGCCAGCGCGCCAGCATCATGAAGAACAGCGCCGCCGCCGTGAGCGCCAGCAACAGCTCCTCGGCGCCAAACACCCGCAGCAGGAGATAAAAAACAAAGAGCGCCGCCAGAAGGATGTGCGCGCATTGATAGTCATCGCCTTCCTTTCCGAAATGGATCCGCTCCTTGAGGTAGGGAAGCGAGGCAAAGCCGCATACAAAAATAATCGCTCCCGCTGCCGCCATCCATAGCTCTGGAGAATGCTCCGTCTGCGTCAGCGGCATTCCGGATTTGGCCCAGGTCAGGCATGCGGCGCCGAAGGCCAGCGCTGCCGGCAGCGCGCTCCAATCCGCCAGCCGCCGCACGGGCAGGACGCCACACAGCGCCGCCAGCGCCAGCGCCGTCACGACGCCCGCCAGCATCTGCCGCTCGACGCTGAAGACCTTATAGAAGAGAATCTGCAGCGTCATCATCCACAAAAGATTGATGCACGTTTGCGACGTCGTCAGGATCGCGGGGCCGTCCTCGCGCGATCCATGCTTCCGTTCCTGATAAAGGTTCAGGATCATGGATGTGGCCAGCGTGATGGCGCCGGCGCCGATTCCGTTGATCCACAGCCAATGCTCCAGCTCGTCCGGAGCGTTCATTCGCCAGAATGCCAGATGAGACACCACCAGCGGCAACGCGGCGGCAGCGAGCGGAATCCAATGCCGCCCGGCCAGCGTCACGAGCGCCAATGCCACGCCGATCAGAATCGTCCCGAGCGGGAAATATTCGATCCGCAGGCTCAGCCGCGCGATCACCAGCGCAACGCCTCCTAGCGCCACCGCGGCGACAAAGTTATAACAATCCTTCAGCGTGATATCGCCATCGCCTTCGAGCGCGTTTCGCGCCGCCGACAGGTTGTCCGATGCGGACGCGGCCAGCCTCCAGCGCGCCTGGGCGCAGAAGAAATACGCGGAGATCAGCAGATAGGCCATCGCGGCGTATATATACGGCCCCATGACCCGCGAGGCGTTGGGGACCCAGCATAAATTCTGCAATCCATAAGCGAAGGCGGCGAAAGAGATTGTCCATATCGCGATCAGCGACGCTTCGAAGGCTTTGTTTCTGCGCCCCGCCTCAAATCCACGCTTATTGTAAAGATAGGCGGCGGCGGCGATTCCCAAGCTCAAGGCCGTCACCGTGCCGCCATTGATCCAAAGCCAGCGCGATTCGGGCGGCATGGCGGGAACGATCCAATACGCCGCCTGGCCGCAGATCAGCGGCGCCGCCGCCCCTGCGACGGGAATCCAGTGCCGTCCCGCCAACGCCACCAGCGCCACGATGGCGCCGATCAGGATTGTCCCCAGCGGGTAGTATTCGGTTTGCAGGCTCAATCGCGCGATCATCAGCGCGGCGCCGCCCAATGCCAGCGTAAAAATTACATGAAGGAATCCTTTCACTGAAGCCTTCGCCTCGCCCTCTTCTCCGCCCGCCAGGAAAGACAGCCATCGCGACTGCGCGCAGAAAAAGAACGCCGAGATCAGCAGATAAGCCATCGCGGAGAAGGTGTATCCGTTCATGGTTCGCATGCCGTCTTTCGCCATAGATAGATGCAATAATCCACAGGCGAACGCGGCATAGGAAACGATCCATGCCAGGAGCACAGGGACCTCGAATGCTTTGCTCCTGCGGTCCAGCTCAAGCCGGCGCTTGTTGTAAAGACACGCGGCGGCGGCGATTGCAGCGCTCAACGCCGCCACCGCGCCGCCATTGATCCAAAGCCAAAGCGATTCGGGGGGCAGCATGGGAACGTTCCAATAAACCGCTTGACCCCAGATCAGCGGCAGCGCGGCGGCGACGAGGGGAATCCAGTGCCGCCCCGCCAGCGTCACGAGCGCCAACGCCACCCCGATCAGAATCGTGCCGAGCGGGAAATATTCCCGCGCCAGGCTGACGCGCGCGACCATCAGCGCCACTACGCCGATGAAAAGCGAATAGATGACATTCAGCAAGTTGCGCGCGACAATCCTGTCGCGCCATTCCCGCTCCGGCTCGAATTTCGCCGGCGCCAGCCAGCGCGCCTGTAGGCAGAAGAAGAACGCCGACAGCAGCAAATAAGTCATGCCGGAGTAGCCGTATAAATTCCAGTCCAGCGGCGGCTTTTCCAGATAATGCAGCCGCATGAGTTCGTATGTGAAGAATCCGAACGAGCAGAACCACACAAGGATCATGAAAATTTCGACTACCAGGAGGCGCGAGCGTTTGGCGCTGAAAAGCAGCACCAGGCTTTCAATCGCCAGCGCTGTCCAGCGGGTTCGCGCGTCGAGGGCGCATATAAGCCCAAGCGTGATCAGCGCCGTGCCTTTGATGAAATAGGCGTGCATCAGGAAAGCGCTGTTATGCTGAAGAACGAAATAGTAGAGCAGCGAAGCGGCGAGGAGAATCGCGCCAAAAGCAAAATAATAGGGCGACAGATGGACGCGGAAGAAGAAGTATGTGACGATGAATCCCAGCCCGATGGCGCATGCCGTGTTGCAGGTTTGGACCAGCCGGCGCGGCCAGGGAGACAACAGGCGTTCCTTCAACGCCGCCATGAAATCGGCGGCGCCATAAAGAACCATGGGGCCGATCAGCCAGGCCTGGGCGATCCAGTAGTCGGGCGCCGCATCCGCAATGGCGCCCCCGCCGCCGGCGGATCGGGCAGTCCGGCTCCACGTCACGCCCCAGCGCAGGACGAGGATAAGGAAGTAAATAAAATAATGCGATGGGATGCTGATCTGAAACGGCACGGTCCAGCCTTTGACCAGGTAGAAATACACCGCGCCGGCGCCCAGCATGACCGACGCCACGAGCGCATGGTCGTTGAGCCCTTCGATGAACGCAAAGAAGCAGGCGACGTAGCCGAGGAAAACTCCCATCGTGGCGATCACGGGCGACCCGCGCCAGAGCGCGCAAACAATGATCAAGGCGATGGCGGCGAATTGCGCCATGGCCCCAGTGGAGGGCGCCGCAATGACTTTCACCGCCGGAACCGCATAGCCTGCGAACGCGCAAAAATAGAGCATCGCCAATCCCGCGCCAAACAGCACGGCGCCGAATCTCTGAACCTTGCGTTCGAGCCAGAGTCCCAGCGCCGTCACGCCGGCTGAGATTCCCAGCAGTTCCATGAATCGGACAAGAGGGGTCGTGTATTGCGACGCATAGACGCCGAAGAAAACAACGCCGATGATGGCCATCAGCGCCCCGATGCGCGTGGCCCACCAGGTTCCCACCTGAATCTCCAGACTGCCTTCGCCCGTGGGGGGGAGCAGGTTGAGCTTGCGCATGAATTCCTTGAAATCGAACGACGGCGCTGCTTCGGGGATGGGTGGAGGGTAGGCGAAGGCCGTGAGCGGCGCCGAGGGAGCGGCCGATTTCGGAGGCGTGGAATCGCCCGCCATTTCCGCCCCTTCCACCCATTCTTTTTCTTCTTGTCCGCCGCCCTGATCACGGCGCCCCTGAAGAATGGTCTGGATGCTTTTATCCAGTTTGGCTATGTCGGATTCCTCTTTCGAAGATGGCGCGGCGCCCGGAGCGGGAACAGGCTCTTCGATAAAATGAATGGGAGGCGCTGGCGGCGCCGTGGACGCGGGTGAGTCGGGAAAGGCGTCAAGCACGAGAAGATCGGATATGGTTTCTTCGATTTGCGATTCGGGTATTTCAGCCGGCGGCGCCTGCGGGGAGGGGGATACGAGAGCTGGTTGTTCGGCTGGCGCCGATGGCGCTGATGGCGCCTGGATGAATGGAGTCGCAGGCGTTGGTTGCTTGGCTGGCTCGGATGTCGCCGGGGGCTTGGATATGGGGCTTGCGACATGTTGCGCAGGCGTATGGGCCGAGGGCGCCTTGATGAATGAGGTTGCAGGCGCTGGTTGCCTGGCCGGCGCCGATGGCGCAGGTTGCTCGGGAATATGGATCGGGGTTGTGAAGGGAGAGGAGGGCAGCGGAGGCGGGGTGAGATGGGTTACAGCCTTGTCGCGCTTCAATGCTTCCTGCGCTTCTTCGACTCGCGCCATGCGCTTCCGCAATTCAGCCAGATGCGCTTCGATCCTGTCCAGGCGCGGTCCGAGCGATTTCTGAGACTCATCCATAATACTATCCTTCCTTGCCGAAGGAAGACAAAGGCTTACAATATTTGGAATTTCAACCTGGCAGCAAACATACGGCAACCTGCTTTGTTCATATTAAAAAACCGACTCTCGAATGATTGAGAATCGGCTGCAAATCTTTGGAGAGTAGTTATTTATGCCGCATTGGCTTTGGAAAGATTGTTCTTATCTGTGTTCTTATTGGATTTGCTCGAAAGCTCCACTGCAAATCCTTTTTGCCATTCTGCTGGTTCGTTTTCCTCGATAGCGACAAGACTACGTTTTTTCTCCCGATATTGCCGCCAGGATTCCAGCGCAGCCGCGCGGTTTGTCTGGCAATTTTTCATTGTCGCCGTGACCAATTCATTGGGAATTGGGTCCGGCATCCCACACGCGATCCAATCGGACAGAGGCTGGAGCGCAGCTTGCGTACTCGCAGGATCGCCTGAATTATTTCTGTCTTTGCATATCCATTTTTTAGGGGGCATGGCCGTCACCTTTCAAAAGCGACGCGAGAATAATTCATATTCAGCGATAGCGCAAGAGATATCATCGCAACATGATCCTGCAAATAATTGACCTGATTAAGCGGTATTTTTTCCATTAGATGGAGTTCCAGGCATTCATTGTAAGCTAACCGCCATGCTATTTCCCATTCTTCCTCAATCCATTCATTGACAATAATCGGAGAGGGCCAGCCATGCGACGGACGTCTCAATCTATGAACCCATGCGTTTCCATCAGGGCCCAGGCCAACTGTTCGCATCTCCAATAGATTATAATCAACAGCGCATTGGACGTCCGCCGTAGATAAGGACCCTCCTCGTGTATGATTATGCGTCACAATTTTGTTTTCGATCATTGAGATTTCATTGAAAGAAAACTCTACTTCATTCGGCGCTCCTTTTTTATGATACAATATAATGCCACTAGCGGAAAAGAATCCGGCCCATTCCGTGTTTAGCCCGCAAATTAGCCGCTCGAATTCAACAAGCTTACGGGCATGCTTGATTGCTATGATTGTTTCATTCTCGTCCATCTCAAAATTCGGCCTGATAGAAAGAGTCAGCAACGCAATGGCCAGTAAGACAACAAGCTCGCCAATCCTTTTCCCGGATCATCATGGCGCATGAGGGTTTCTCCGACGAGGATGGCGTCAATCCCGAGCGACGCAAGATAGCGGACGTCCCCGGCGCCGGCGATGCCGCTTTCGCTTACAACAATCGCGTCCTTCGGAAGAAATGGCAGCATCCTCTCGGTCTGGCGCAGGTCGCTTTTGAAAGTTTTCAGGTCGCGATTGTTGACGCCGACGATCCGCGCGCCCGAATCCACCGCCAGCCGGGCTTCGTCTTGCGTATGAATTTCCACGAGGCAATCCATCCCCATCGCCTCGGCCCGCTCGCGGAAATCGCGCAATGTCTTCGCGTCCAGCACACCCGCGATCAGGAGGATCCCATCCGCGCCCGCGGCGCGCGCCTCGGCGATTTGATACGGATCAAAGATGAATTCCTTGCGCAGCAACGGCAAGGCGACCTGCCCGCGCACGCGCCGCAGAATATCCAAACCGCCCTGGAAAAATATCTCATCCGTGAGCACGGAGATTGCCGCCGCGCCATGCGCTTCGTAACTGCGGGCGAAGTCTTCGGGACGGAAATCCGCGCGAATCACGCCCTTGGAGGGCGAAGCCTTCTTGATCTCGGCGATGACGCGAATCCGGCCCGGCGTTTCTTTGCCGCTGCCGCCGCCATCGCTGCAGGCGCCGCCGCCGCCGCCAGCGCCGCCGCAACCGCTATCGCCTTCATTACCTTTTTCTTTATTTAGCCGCCGGATTGCGCGCGCGAATCCACGCGCCGGCGCCTGGCGCAGAGCCTGCTCCTCCACCTCTCGCAACGGCGTCCGCTGCCTGGCGAGAGCTACTTCCTGGCGCTTATGAGCGATAATTTCGTCCAGAATCATGGCTTCCAAAGGTAGGGCGCCGCCGCGCGGGGCGGCAAGGGAAAACCCCCCAAGCGCCGATATTCTCAAGCGCGATGACAAATATTGGTCGCAATTATTTCCGCGCAGAACGGAGAATTAATGCGGATAGGAAGGGCGCCAGCATTTGGAGTGCGGTTGCTTGCTGCCGCTT
>JAPLSP010000456.1 GCA_026398575.1 Candidatus Sumerlaeota bacterium
TTTCCGTCAAGGGAAAAATGCAATCCATTCGTCACTATTTTGAAAATTATGAAGAGACACCTATTGAGAATATTGAACTTAGGACCGATTAGGGGCTGAAATTTCGTCAAAATAAGTAGCGCGATGTCAAAGTTGGGCTAAAGAAGAAGGAGCGGTTGGAGGGCGCCCTCACGACCATTGAGTTCCTGCGGGATCGCCTCGCGCCGCTGTTGATGGCGAAGGACGCGCATGAACTGCGCCTGGCGCATGAGACGATGAACATGATCCTCAACGCCGAGATGAAGCTGCGGGCGGGATTGATGCGCACGGAAAGCCGCGGTTCGCACTACCGCGAAGACTATCCGGCCCGCGATGACGCCAACTGGCTCGCTTGGGTAAAGCTGCAACGAGGCGCGGACGGCAAGATGCTCGCGACCAAGCAGGAGATTCCTGCTGCATGGAAACCCAGCGCAAACATTCCTTATGAACAGCGGTATCGCAGCCGTTTCCCGGGCGAGATGGAATTCATCCAAAAGAAAAAAGCGTGAAAGGAGCCTTGCGCCATGGCAATCCAATCCATAGATTCACAGAAATGCATTGGCTGCGGCACATGCGTGGCCACCTGTCCCATGGATGTCTTCCGGCTGGATACAAAGACGGAAAAGTCGGCGATCACGTATCCGGATGATTGCCAGCTTTGCCATCTTTGCTGCGTTTATTGCCCGAAGCAAGCCATCACAGTCTCGACCGAAAAGCGAACGCCGGTCTTGGTGGCTTGGGGTTGAGTGCGCTGAAGCATTTCGATAAGCCGCGCTGAAGCAGGGGGCAATAAGGAGCCGGCTAAAAGCCGGCTCTGGAGTTTGGACGTTTGAATCCTCCGAAGGAGGTGAACTATCATAGCCGTGGGTGAAGCGAAGCGAACCCACGGAAACGATGAGTGCAAAAACGGGTCCTCGGAGGGGGCCAACATGGATCGAACAGCCGACTGCATTTCGTTTGCGCGCTTCATTGGGATTGTTTCCGTGGCGGCGTTGGCCCCCTTCGGGGACCGATAATTCCGCGTACCGCCACCGTGGGTTCGCTTCGCTTCACCCACGGCTATGATTGTGGTTCCCCTTCGGGGAAAAAATGTCCAAACTCCAGAGCCGGCTAATTCCAGCAAGGCCGTACTACATGAGCAGATTTCTTATCGTTTTGGGCAAGTTTGAGGCGCAATCATGAAATCTCCCGATCTGGAACAAGCAGGTTCTTTCAACCGCCGCGAGTTTCTCAAAGCGGCCGGTGGATCGGCGATGGCGGCCGGCATGTTGGCCAATCTTTCAGCAATTCCTTTGGCCAGCGACGCGCCCACCAGCGCAGTCAATCCCCTGGACTCAAAGCAAAAATCATCCCCGAACATTCTCCTAATGGTGGCCGATGACCTTGGCTGGGGAGACCCCGGCTTTCACGGCGGCGCCGAACACACGCCGACACTCGATCGCCTCGCCAAAGAAAGCGCGGACCTCCAGCGGTTCTACGGATATCCGGTCTGCAGTCCGTCACGTGCCGCGCTCCTCACCGGGCAAATGCCGCGCCGATTGGGAATCACGACGATCATGGGCCCGCGCCAGTCGCTGCCGGCAGGCTTGTCAACTTTCCCCCGGACGCTCCAGTCAGCCGGTTATCAGACGTTTCTCGCCGGCAAATGGCATCTCGGCGCCCAATGCCCGCCGCAGCAAAATGGATTCGATCATTTCTATGGTTTCTTGGGCGCGGAGATAGATTACTTCAAGCATACGGGATTGCGCGGAGAAGGTTTGGACTGGCAGCGCGATGGACAACCTGTCGAGGAGGCGGGCTATTCCACCTTTCTCCTGGCTGACGAGGCTATTCGCCTGATGGAGAAGCGCGACGTGGAGCGCCCTTTTTTCCTTGAGGTAGCTTTCAACGCGCCACACTTCCCCCTGAGCGCTCCCGACGAGTATCTCGCCAAACACAGGAATCTGCCTCCGCGGCGAGCCACCTATGCCGCGGTAGTGGACGCCTTGGACGCTTCGATTGGCCGCATCCTCGATGCGCTGGATAAACTGGGTCTGCGCGACAACACGCTCGTTCTCTTTTGCTCCGACAACGGCGCCGGCGAGAACGGAAGCAACGGCCCCTTCAGCAGCGGCAAAGGCACGGTGTCCGAAGGCGGCATTCGCGTGCCGTGCCTGATGCGCTGGCCCGGCCAAATCGAAGCGGGCGCCATCTGTCAGCAGCTCATGTCCGTGCAGGATGTTTATCCCACGCTTGCCGCCGCCGCAGGCGTGCCCGTGAAGGATGAACAAAAACTCGACGGGAAAAATCTCTGGGCGCCGCTGCGCTCCGGCAACGTGCAGGACCGCGGCGCCTTCGTCATCGCCGGAACCGACTTCGCGTTGTTCGACGGCGATTGGAAACTCATCGAAACCGCCGATGGCAAGCGGTCGCTTTATCAGATCGTTAAAGACCCCGGAGAAACAACGGACCTCCTCGCCCAGCACGCCGATATCGCCCAGCGCCTCGGTACCAAGCTGGACGAAGTAAAGAAAGACCTGCCGGAAGTTCGCGCCCGACCGCGCCCTGGTCCCGGCGGTCCTGGCGCTCCTGCCGGACCTGGCCCCGGGCGAAGAGGCCCCTCGGTGGGAAATACGAAATGAGAGAGCCATCGCAAGACGCCAGAGAGATGGGTTTAGGCGCCATTTGTTCTATGCCATAAGATTGGCCATTCACTTCAGCGCGGCTTCGATGGAAGTGGCAACCTGTTTGCCCAGCAGTTCATAGCCTTCGCCGTTGAAATGAACGTCTTTGGGGTTCTGCACTTTTGCGACGTGCGGCGTGATGAAAGCGAAAAGGTCGTCCGTCGCGATGCTGTGTTTTTCCATGACGCGGGCGGCGATGCGGTTCTTTTCGACAATCGCTTCGGCAGCGGCGGCGCCGTCTTTCGTGTCCGGCGGGATGGGTGTGGTGCTGGCCCAGATAAGTTTTGCGCCGGTCTTTTGGAGGCGCATTAGGATCTGCTCCATACGCTGCTCATAGTCGGCGGGCTTCGTGGCGCGGTCGTGGATACCGAAGTTGAAATGAATGACGTCCCATTTGCCTTGCCCAAGCCATACATCGAGTTTCTTCAATCCGTTCGCCGTCGGGCCGCAATTTTCCGGCGCGCGATGAACGTTGGCCTTGCCCGCGAGCGCCTGGCGCGCGGCGAGCGTGTATCCGCGCGACACCGAATCGCCAATCAGCAGCACGCGCGGCAGCTTCGGATCGTCCTTCACATAATCCCATGCCGACACGCTTCCGCGGACTTTCTCGCGTTTGTAAAGTGGCAGATAGAATGAGCCAAGGTTTTGTTCCAGCGTTGTCTCCCACGCCTGCTGCTCGGGGGGCAACGCGGCTTTCCACTGCTGGAATTTTTCGTCAACCGCCTTGTCCTCAGCGGCCTTCTTCTCCGCGAGTTCCTTCGCGTTGCTCGGCTCGATCGCCGCTGCGGTCGTGGTGGCGGCATTGGCAGCGGTGGCATTAGCCGTCGCCTTGCCAGCGGCAGGCAGCTCCTTGACGATTTGCGCAACCAAAGCATCCGCCAGAATCTTATAGCCCGGCGCGGTCCAGTGGAACTGATCGCCGCGCGCCAGTTCGAGTTTTGGCGCAAGCAGCGCATAGAAGTCATTCACTGGCACGTCCATTTCCTTCATGACCTTCGCGGCCATCCGGTTGTGTTCAATGATGACGGGGTTGATCTCGGGATCGAGTTCGGTGGGCTTGCCTTTCACCGTCACCGGCGTGCTGCTGGCCCAGATCAGTTTTGCCTTCGGCGCGCCTTTGCGGAGGTTCTCGACGAGTTGCCGCGTCAGCGGCTCGAACTGGCCTTCGGGGATGCGCCCCTTCTGCCAGCCGTGCAGCCCCATGTTGAAATGGATCACATCATAAGGGCCTTTCGCGAGAACCTCGGCAATCATCCGGTCGAGCTGGAAAGACGCTTGGCAATAAGGATTGACCCACGCGTCAACATAGGCTTTGCCGTCGAGCGCTTTGACAACAGTCGGCAGATAGCCATTGAGGATCGAGTCGCCCATCAGCAACACGCGTGGCCGCGTCGGATCGCCGATTTTCGCCTGATCCAGCCGCCAGCCTTTGCCGTCCGAGCGCAGCCGCGCGTCTGTTTCCGCCGGCGCCACCGGCGCCGCAGTCTTGCTCGTCTCCGCCGCCCACAAGGCGCCGGTCCACAAGCAAAGGGCACTTGCCAGAATTGCGATGATTCGATTCATAACGAAGCCTCATTTCTTTGTGGTCCGGCCATCACCTGCAAGACTCCATCCCGGCCAGATCAGGAATAAAAGCCTGGCCCAGGCGCCTTAGTACTCATATTCGAAATTACGATCCCATAAATTTATCGCAAATTCTCATGCAGGAAGAGTAGATTCATGCGGATAGGAGCGGCGCCAGC
>JAPLSP010000591.1 GCA_026398575.1 Candidatus Sumerlaeota bacterium
GGATTTGAGATTTGAGATTTTGAGATCTGAGACTTGAGACTTGAGAGGTAAACTAATATGGGCGCGTTAAGTCCTTTCCATTGGCTGGTTATCATCGTGATTGCGTTGATCGTCTTCGGGCCGAAGAAACTTCCCCAGATCGGCAAGGCGATTGGCGACGCGATGCGCGAATTCAAGAAAGCCGCCGAAGGCATCTCGCACGAATTGCAGGAGGCGGCGAAAACTGTCAACGAGCCTCCGGCGAGCAGCGTTCCGCCGGCGACGAACACGGAAACATCCACCGCGGATAGTTCGTCTTATTCGTCCGAGAGCGGATATTCATCCGAATATGATTACTCCGCAGAATATGGCGCACAATCGCCGGCCGAGGACCAGACGGCGGTCGCGACCACGGACTCAATCCCGTCGCCAGACGCTCAGCCTCCCGCGGAGGGGGCAACCGCAACCATCGCGGCGGGCGAAGCCGCAGCGGGCGCGGCCGGGGAAGCCAGCACAGGCGCCATGACCGAAGGCGCTGCAATCGCAGCGGGCACGGCGGGCGCCATTGCGAATCAGACTGAGGTGAGCGGCGTTCCACAAACGGCGGAAGCCGTTCCGTCGGCTGCGAGCGAGGCGCCGCAAGGCGCCGAGATTGCGCAACCTTCCACTGAAAGCGCTTTGCCTCCAGCCGCTTGCGAGCAGCCGCCCGTAATGGCAGCCGACCAGCCGGCGATTTGCGAGCAACCGCCCTCAGCGCCACAAAGCCAGGCGCCGGCCATTGCGGAATCGCATCCGGCGAAGAGCGTGGAATCGCATCCGGAGCTGGATATCAATCAACCCGTCATCAGCGACAAACCCGTGGTTGAGAGTGTTCCGCAAAGTCTTGAGAGCGGCGAGTCTTCCGCGTCCAACGCAGCGTGATCCTGGCGCGGCGCATTAGTGCTGTGGATCATAAATTCACAGACGTATTTTTGCCTAAGGGACGAAAACAATGCTGGCGCCGCTCCTATCCGCATGAATCTTCTCCTCCGGCATTAATATTCGCGATGATTTTATGATATCGTATTTGCGAATATGAGTACCTGGTTGCTGATTTCGCAATGCTCCCGAAGTCTTGTTTCATCCCCTTGATTTGGATGGATTCTCATGAGCCGTATTAAAAAGGTGAGCCATGACACCGAAATGTCCCTGGTGGATCATCTGGATGAATTGCGCTATCGCCTGATTGTCTGCTTCCTGGCGATCGCGGTAACGACGGTTCTTATCGGCCTGCCCTTGTCGAAAACCTTCATCGAGTTTCTGATGCGGCCATTGCAGAAGACCACCATGCCCGAGCGGGAAAAGATCATCAAAATCACCGTAAGCCCGGACGGCGGCCTGCGTTTCAAGGAGCCGGTCTCGTTCGAGGAGATGAAGCAGTACTCGCATTCGCGCATTGATTTTGAATTTGCCGGCGTGGCCGAAGCCGCCGGACCGGCTGTTTTCAAGTTCGGTCCGCGCGTGACGAACGAGCTTTATTACTCCGCGCCGTTCGATCCCTTCTTCCTCTATATCAAGGCCGCGTTGATTCTGGGCATCACGCTGGCGGTGCCCATCTGGCTCTGGCACTTGTGGGCCTTTATAGCGCCGGCGTTCAAACCCAAAGAGGCAAGTGTGGTCAAGCCGGTTTTCTGGTCGGCAATGCTTTTATTCCCGACGGGGGCGGCGTTTGCCTACTTCAGCTTGAGTTTCGCCTTTGACATGATCTTCCGCAGCTTTTACCTCCCCGGCCTGACGCCCTGGCTCAACGCGGCCGATTATTTGTCGTTCGTCCTGATGGCCATGCTAATCCTGGGATTGGTATTCGAGATGCCGTTGGTCATCATCCTGCTCGTGCGCATGGGCGTCATCTCGACCAAGCTGCTGCGCTCCACGCGCAAATATGCGATCCTGCTGATCTTCGTCGGCGCTGCCATTGTCACGCCGCCCGATCCCTTCACGATTTTCCTGATGGCGCTGCCGCTGTGTCTGCTCTACGAGATCTCCATCTGGATTTCCGTGATCATGGAGCGGCGCATCGCCAAAGCCGAGGCGACGGCCGCCCTCGAAGAGAAGACTCCGGAAGAGCCGACGCCGGAAGAGCCGAAACCGGAGGATTGATCGCGCGGGAAGGATCGAAGGCGCATCCCGACTTATGGCCAGGCGCCAAGCCTCTTAAAATAATCAGCGTATCCATTAGAGCGGGCGCCGTATGGTAGGCCGTCCG
>JAPLSP010000492.1 GCA_026398575.1 Candidatus Sumerlaeota bacterium
CGCCTTGCTGGCCTCCCTGTTGGCTGCTTTGCTGGCCGCCTTGGCTGCTTTGTTTATCGCCTTTTTGCCCTTCCTTCTGACCGCCTTGCTGGCCGCTTGAGCTTTTGCTCGATTGGCAGGCGCTATTGCCGGCGCGGGAGCTGTCGGCGTTGGCCAGCTGCTGTCCGGCGGATCGCAGCACCGCCATCGAACTTTCCATCACTGCCAGTTCGTTGGCCGCGTCCAGAAGGCTCTTGGCTTGCTGGCTGGCCTGCGTGAGTTGCTCGGCGGCTTTGGCGGTGTTTCCCTGCTTCAGGGCGTCGCCCGCTCCCTCCATTGCCTTGGCCATGGCGTTGCTGCCTTCGATGGCGCCGCCGAGGTTTTTCAGTTCTTCCCCCGCCGCCTGTTGCTGCTCGGGCGTCAGATTGCCGCTTTGAATATTCTGCTTGATCTGCTCCATTTCCTTGGCGGCGCCTGTTAGGTCGCCGGCCTTCAGCGCTTTTTCCATGCGATCCGTATAGCGCGATGTTTGAGGCCGGGGGCGGGTGACTTTGGGCTGCTGCGCCTGCTCGCGCATCTTGTCCTGGACTTGTTTGAATTTTTCACCCAGTTCCGCCACGTCCATCGCCGCCTGCCGGGCTGTTTTTTTCTGCGCCACCAAGTCGCGCTGCAAACGCTGCATTTCCTGCGTCAGGCTGGTCAGTTCGGTGGCTGTGGGGCGGTTGATCTGCTCGTCCAACCGCTGCGCTTCGCGCTCGATGCGTTTGGCCTGCTCGGCGATGGCGCGTTTTTCGACTGCTTTGCGCAGGCCGCGCGCCCGGATTCCGAAGGCGTCCAGATTCGGAAGAAACCATGCGCCCGCTAGCAGCGCGAAGGGAATCAACAATATCCAGGATCGGCTCAGCTGGAAGCGGGCGACTTCGCGCGGGCGCACGCGAACGGCATGGCGCGCGGCGTCCGCATGAATCAGCCGCGAAAATTCCGAATCCTCCGCGCGCATCAGGTATGCCGACGTGACGCGTTCCTTCAGTCCGTAGCGTGCGTCAATAGCCAGCGCCGCCTGGAGCAGCGTCCATCGCCGCACATGAAGCCGCATGAGAAGCGCTGCCAGTAAAATCAGGCTCAGGGCAGCGATGGAGGCGGCAGGAGGAAGCCCGAGCGACAGGAGGCGGTCTGAAAAGACGAATATCACACCGGCGGCAGCGGCGGCGGCGGATCCGAGCGCCAAGCCTTCCGCGAGCGCAAGACAGGTTGCGTATCGGCGCACGCGCTTGATGGTTCCTATGATTTCATTTGAGGGCATTTTTATTTAGCTTCGCGCGCTGATAAACATTACCTTTAAAGGACGAATTCGTTGGTATCTTGGCGCTCTATGATGAAAGGGATTATGCGCTCTGATCCCGGAGGGCGCAAGCGAACAATTCGGCGGCGCCAGCTGAAGATGGAACTACGAGTGCCACCTAAAGGTGGAACTACGAGCGCCACCTGAAGGTGGAACTACAAACACCACCTAAAGGTGGAACTACAAACGTGGAACTACAAACGTGGAACTACAAACGTGGAACTACGAACTGCTGCGCTCGATGACGCATTCGATGCCTTCGGGATAGGGCATGTAGAACCGGATGGCCTGGATGCTGCCGTCGCGGCGCTCGATGCGGCGGATATGCTTGCGCAGAAGGACGCTATAATGAATGGTCACATCATTTTCAATGATCGAGCCGAAGATGTAAGTCGTTCCTTTGATCAGGACATTGGCGCCGATGCGAACCGGAAACTCATCGGAACCCGTGATGGTGACGGGCGTCTCGATGCGCACGCCATCGCCGATTTCGACGGCGCCTTTGAGGATGTCGCCATTCATGATCTCGACGTTGTCGCCGATCTTCATCGTCTGATTGGGATAGACGCTGAGTTGCGCGTTGCGGCCGATCTTCACGTTTTTCCCCAGCACGATATGGCCCGAAAGGCTGGCCTGGCGGATGATGGTGGCGCCGACGTTGAGCTGAACGCCCGGCTCGATGCGCGCTCCCGCGCCGATAAAAATATCGAGAGCGCCTTTCTCGCGGTCCAGTCGGATTAAATCCTCAACCACCTCATCGGCAATGAAAAAATCGTCCGGCGCTTCGAACGCGATGATGTCCTTCAGGCGGTCATATACGCGCTGCCGCGCAAGCGCCTCCATTTGGCGCAGGACCGATTTATTGTTGAATCCCAATACCACCGCATTGTCCGAGGGGCTGACCGCGCCAATGGAGCAGCCATGCCGGTTGAAGATCGCAATCAAGTCCGTCAGATAGACTTCGCCCTGGACGTTGTCGGCGCCGAGGTCGCCGATGTACTGCCGCAACAAATCGCCTTTGAAGGCATAAACGCTGGTGTTGAACTCGCGGATGGCGAGCAATTGCGCCTGTGTGAAGCGATACCACCGCCCTTGGTATCGCGTCCGAATGCCGTCGCGCGCCGCCAGGATATCCTTGTGTTCCTTGATCTCGATCACTTTGCCTTTGTCCGCGCCGGCCGGAGCGCCGGTTTCGTCTTTCTCGGGAACCCGGATGATGCGGCCATAATAGTTCTCCTCAACCGGCCCTTCATGGACTCCGGTCATGACCATCATGTCGCATCCCGAGTGCTCGAAGGCATTTTTGAATTCGCGCACGGCGCCCGCGTTGAGCAGCCCCATGTCGCCCGGAAAAACATAGATTCCAGCGCCATCCGTGAGCTTGGCCAGCGCATCGAGCGCGCAGGCGACGGCGTGCCCGGTTCCGTTTTGCTCGGGCTGAAATGCGAAGATGGCCTTCAGGCGAGCGGCCACGGCGGCGGCCACCTCGGCGGCTTTGATGCCGACGACGATGACGTTGCAGGGGTTGTCCAGTCCGATCTCGCATGCCTCGGCCACGCGAACGACCGACGGTTTGCCCCAGATTTCATGCAGCATCTTCGATGTCGAAGATTTGATGCGCTTGCCGTGTCCCGCCGCCAGGATCACGGCGACGTCGCGCGCCTGCGGATTCACCGGCGCGCTCAGCCGGGCGAGGGTTTCCCGAATTTCCGTCATGAAATGTCAATCCTTTCGCAGAAGTTCCAGATCAACCGGTGGCAATTGGCTCTTAATAGGCAGAATCATTGAGGGCAGAATCATTATGATTCTGCCCTCAATGATTCTGCCTGCAAACTGCTGCAAAACTAGCTTTAACTCGGTCATTGCGTTATTTGCCTTTGAGATTATTCGTGTTCATGAGATTCAGGAGCGCGTAAAAAGATTCCAGATGCGGCGCTGAAACCCCGAGGCGCCGCGCGAGGCGGACCGCCTTGCCGTGAATCGCCTCGACCTGCATCGGGCGCCGCGCTTCATAGTCAAGAAGCATGCTGGGTTTGTAAGGCCTCATGGCCGCGGTGTCATCAAGATTTTTCGAAAAAACTCCTTGACCCCGCGCCTTTCCTCTCAATAATAACTCCGCCTTTGCGGACGGAAAAGTTCGTTCGCGCTGCGATCCCATCGTCCAGTGGTTAGGACACAGGCCTTTCACGCCTGTAACACGAGTTCGACTCTCGTTGGGATCGCCAAACTCCCGCCTTCCGGGTTTCGAAAACAGGCATTTTCAAACAACCACCCCTGTCATAAAAACAGTGTCCTGTTTTTCAGGCTGCCATAAAGACGTCCGGCGGCAAAGGCCCAATGGCTGACCAGGGAATACATCAGCCACTCCCTTTCGCCTCCGCGCAGGAACCATCCTTTGATCATCAAGCGAGCCGTGGCGCGCAACGTCAGCTCATAGCGCCGCCATTCGATGTGCGCGCGCGCGTCAAAGCGCTGGCGGTGTTTGCGAAACAGATGAACCGTTCCGGCGCCATAGCCGAAAACCTGGCGCGCGAAGGACCCGAGCGTGGAGCGATGCTTGTGCCGGACGATGGCTTCGGGAACGTACCGGCTCTCCCATCCGGCGTCGGAGATGCGCCAGCATAGATCCGCGTCTTCAGCCGGAGCCATCGCCGGATCGAAAGGCCCTTGCCCGCCGCCGCCGGCCGCGGAAGCCGCCTGCAGCAGCGCCTCGCGCCGGAATGCGGCGTTGGCCGTCATGAAGAATGGCAGACTGAAGCGCGTCCGCCGGCTGAATTTCTCCTGATTCAGAATCTCGGAACGGTGGATGAATTGTTCGAGCGGGGATTCGAGTGAATACGGCGTCACCGCGCCACCGCAATATCCGATCTTCCCGTCGGCCAGCAACGGCGCGATCAGCGCTTCGAGCCATCCGGAATCCGCCACGCAATCCGAATCAATAAACGCGACCCATTCTCCGGCGCTTTCGGCGATGCCCCGGTTGCGCGCATACGGGGCGCCGCGCCGAGGCTCGATAAAGACCCGCGCGCCTCCGCGACGGGCCGCCTCCGCGCTGCCGTCGCTGGATCCGTTGTCCACCACGATAAGTTCCATTTGCGTCCCGGGCCAGGATTGGCGGGCCAGCGCCTCCAGGCAAAGCGCCAATTCCGCCGCGCGATTAAAGACGGGGACAACGACCGTGACTGTAGGCGCGCCGTTCATTCGACAATCGGGTGACCCGCGATATAGTCCCGCTCGATGGCCTGGATCTCCGAGAGGGAAAGCATTTCGCCGACGATCAGCTTGCCGGTCATGTGATTCAGATCGTAATGGGTGAATTGCCAGTGTTTGCCGGCCTGATAGGCGACGAGGGCGGCTGTTTCATCGGACCCCCAATACACCGCCTCCCAGGAATGGTCGCCAAAATTGATCTTAAATCGCCGCCCGCGCTCCAGGAGGAGATGATAATTGGTGTCATGCTTGATCTGGCGGCTAGACTCTTTGTCCTTAATCATAGATTGGGCTTCCGCCTCATCGGAAATATGACGCCTCATAAAAGGCGGTCGCGATAACAGCCAGGAGATTGTCGAAGAATCAGATATCCAAGGCGCCTTCGCCATGAAAAGCGCCGGCATTTGGGCGTTTTCATGGCGGCGACACGCGGTTCTCCGACAATCTCCCAGCGGCGTGCTCAGCGCGCCAAGGCTAGTCTCGTTCCAAAGGCGCAAGCAAGCCCAAAACATGTCAAATCCCGGCTGCGGCTAGTTCTTGAAAATCAATCTTGACTCACCGGGTCTGCGCGTCTATATTCGGAGAACACAACCGATTTGCGTCCTAGCAAAACGCAAGGCCGTTACTCAAAGCACTCAGGATACGTTTGCACATGAACCCATTGAAAAATCTTTTCAAGACGCCGGACAAATGCCATCGCCCGTGGACTTACTGGTGGTGGCCTGGCAATTCCGTCACTAAAAAAGACTTGAGCGAACAGATGGATGTGATGATCGCCCACGGCATCGGCGGCGCGGTCATTGTTCCGATCTATGCCATAGATCCAATCCGCCCCACGCTCGAGGCCTATACGCCCGCATGGAATGAAATCATCCTGTCCGCAATGGCCGAGGCGAAAAAGCGCGATTTCCTGATCTGGCTCAATATCGGCGGCGCGCGCCTTCCCGGCGGCCCGTTCGTGACCGAGGAAACAGCCTGCCACCGGCTGGCGGCGCGCGCTCAGCGATTGCGGGGGCCCAAGCGCATTGACGCCGATATCTGGCTGTATGCGGCCAAGACGCATCAATCGCAGTTGGGCAAGGCCGTGGCGCCGTACGTCAAGCTGGATTCCATCCACCTCCTGCACCGCGACGAACGCAACCGCGTGCGCGAGCGGATCGTCATTGACAATCCGCCGCAGCGCGGCGTGCGCTGGATATGGTCGCTGGAAAAGGGAATTTTCGATCTGATCGTCTGCTTCCGCTATCCTACCGGGCAGCGCGTCGAACATCCGTCGCCCGGATGGGAGGGTTTTGTGCTCGATCCCTACAATGCGGACATCAGCCGGGAATTCATTGCCCGGACCGTCGAAGCCTTTGGCGACGCGGGCCGGGCTTACGCCAAGTCCGTTTTCATGGGATGGTATCTGGAAGGCTTCGAGGCGCCCGGCGCCAACTTTACGCCCGGCCTGTATGAGCAATTCCGGCAGCGGCGCGGCTATCAACTGCAGCGCCGGCTTCCGGACTTGTGGGACAATCTGGACAAGGACAGCGAAGGCGTGCGCCAGGATATGCTGCGCACGCTGGCCGAGTTGCAGGAGGAACGGTTCTATACGCCGCTCTTCGAGGCCATCGAGCGCCAGGGATTGAAGTTCATGCTGCAGCCGCAAGGCGCCACGGCCAACGTCATGACGCTGGCCACGCGCGCCTCGCACCCGATGGGCGAAACCATCGGCCCGCGCACCTACGAGAAATACATTGACGCGCGCGGGCGGCGGTTCATTTCGTCCGTGGCGCACCACCAGGGGCGTCACGTCATTCCCGGCGAAACCTACACGCGTCTCCATCAATCGCGCTATTGCGTTTCGATGGAGCTGATGAAGGCCTCGGGCGACACCGTTTATCTCGGCGGCCTGAACCACATCGTCAATCACGGCTTCACCTACTCGCCCTCCGGACTGAAGGAGCGCTGGATTTATTGCGAGCCGACGCCGGTGGACCCGTCGCAGACGTGGTGGGAGCATTATCCGCATCTGGCGCGATACGTGGCGCGGCTGAGCGCGGTCTTTCAAAACAGCGAACCGGCGGCCGACGTGCTGATGTACGCGCCCATGTCCGATTCCTTCGCCCGAACGCTCGAATCCATCCCGCTCAAGCGCGGACTGGACAACACCTGGGGCCAGGAGCTGACGGGCGAACCGGGCATTGATACCGGCGCGGCCATGGGACGCCATACGTTGCCGTGCGCCGATCCCATAGACGAGGCCGGCTATCGCTTCGACTACATCAACGGCGCGACGCTCTTGAAGCAGGCCAAATGCGTGAACGGCAATTATGTGATCGGCAATCACAGCTATCGAATCATGGTGTTCCATCGCGTGGGGTATCTGCCGATTGAAATTCTGCGCCACTTGCGCACATTGATCCAGGAAGGCTGTTCGCTGGTGGCCGTCGGGCGCACCCCGATGGGATTGTTCGGCAAGGCCGAGACCGAGGCCAACCAGGGGGAGTTCAACGGAATCATTGATCAGCTGTATCCCAAGGGCGAGGAGAAAAACAAATTGCGCAAGTCCGGCAAGGGAATGGTGTACGAAGTCGAAACGCCCGTGGATTTGGTGAAACTGCTCAATGTGCTGATCACGCCGGACGTGGTCGTCCAGCCGTTCGATCCCAACTTTGGATTCTGCCATCAGGTCGCGGACGGCAAGCACATTTACTTCATGGTCAACTGCTCGCAGAAAACGCGCCTGCTCCATCTGGGGCTGCGTCTGGCCGACGCCTACGTCGAGCTTTGGAATCCGATCACGGGGACAGCCGAAGAATGGCCGTTGACCTACTATGAGAATGGGCGGCTGTGGGTGTCGTTGGACTTTGGCTCCTACGACTCCTTCATCGTCGTGGCCGATCCGGCGCGCAAGCCCTCGTTCCGCGTCCGCGCCCATGATCTCGACCGTCTGCAAGTGGAGGATGGCCGGCTGATCGGCTGGACATCGAAGTCGCGCAACTGGATCGAATTCGACGGCGTGGCACGCAGGGAAGTTTTCGTTCCGGATGCGCCCGGCCACTTCCGCGCGCCCGGCCCGTGGAAGGTGACGTTTCCCGCTCCGCTCAACCTGGCAATCGAGGAAATCAAACTGAAATGCTGGACCAAGTCAGCCAAGACGCGGCACTTCTCGGGAACCGCTCGCTACCAATGCTCGTTTGAATGTGAAGGGCCGCTCGATGACATCCGCTTCGGGGTTGACCTGGGACGGGTTTATGAGATCGCCGCCGTCAATATCAATGGCAAGCCGGTCGGCGTGGCCTGGAAACCGCCGCATGATTTGATGGTTCCCGACGGCGTCATCAAACTGGGAACCAATGTGCTGGATATTGACGTCTGCAATCTCGGCCATAACGCGCATCTGCTGGATGAGCCGGGCGGCGGGATGGTTCCCCGCAAAAGCTACGGCCAGACGCGCGCGGTGCGCGGCGTCAAAAAGGAAGAGCCCCTGCCTTCGGGATTGCATGGACCGGTTCGCATCCGTGGCTATAAGCGCGTAGTCATCTCATAAGGGAGTCGCGCAGGCCGGGCCAGGGAACGTCGCTCCGGGCGTATTTCCCGACGGAAAATGAGGCGCCCAAAATCGCCTCCGAAATCGCGCAATCAGCGCTTGCTTCGCAAAAGCCGATCTGTTAATCTCTTTGACCTTTTGCGCGACATCCGCAAGACGGCGCCTCGGAAATGAGAAGCCGCCGGGCGACAAATAACTCATGAAGGGAAAAAAAGACATGGCGGAAAGTGGCTATTTGATTACCTCGGAGTCGGTTTCCGAAGGGCATCCCGACAAAGTATGCGATAAAATTTCCGACGCGATTCTCGACGCGATGATCGCCCAAGACCCTATGAGCCGTGTGGCCTGCGAGACCATGGTCACCACCGGTCTGGTCGTCGTGGCCGGCGAAGTGACGACCCGCGCGCATGTGGATATCCCGAACGTCATTCGCGATACCATCAAGGAAATCGGCTACACGCACGGCGCCTATAAATTCGAGGCCGAATCCTGCGGCATCCTCCAGAGCCTGCATCCGCAGTCGCCCGACATCGCCCTGGGCGTGAACGAGTCGGATGGGCACGAACAGGGCGCCGGCGACCAGGGAATGATGTACGGCTTCGCCTGCACCGAGACTCCCGAACTGATGCCCATGCCGATCATAATGGCGCACAAACTGGTTCACCGCCTGGCGGACATGCGCCGCAAGAAGGCCATCCGTTACGTACGTCCCGATTCCAAATCGCAAGTTACGATCGAATACACCGCCGACGGCAAGCCCAAGCGCGTGCACACCGTCGTCATCTCCACGCAGCACGATCCCGACGTTCCGCTCAAAGTCATCCGTCAGGACATGATCGAAAAACTCATCAAGAAAGTCATCCCGGCGCGTCTGCTGGACAAAGACACCATCTATCACGTCAACCCCACGGGCAGCTTCGTCATCGGCGGGCCGCACGGCGATTCCGGCTTGACCGGCCGCAAGATTATCGTGGACACCTACGGCGGCGTCGGACGGCACGGCGGCGGCGCCTTCTCGGGCAAAGACCCGAGCAAAGTGGACCGCTCGGCCGCTTATGCGGCGCGCTGGGTGGCCAAGAACGTCGTCGCGGCGGGCCTGGCCTCGCGCTTCGAAGTACAGCTGGCCTACGCCATCGGCGTGGCGCAGCCGGTTTCGATCTACTGCGACACCTTCGGCACCGGCATACTGCCCAACTCGCAGCTGACACAGCTCATCCGCGAGCACTTTGACCTGTCGCCAAAAGCTATCATTTCATCGCTCAAACTGCGCCGGCCCATCTATAAAAAAACGGCCGCCTACGGCCACTTCGGCCGCAACGATCCGGACTTCACATGGGAAAAGACCGACAAAGTCGCCATGCTGAAAAAAGCCGCAGGCGTCTGAAAAAGCGTCGGCCTTCCGGAAAAAGCGAAGCATAAAGACCCCATTACGGCGCTTCCATCATCATAAATATTTCGGCCTGCATTTTTCACAGTGCAGGCCGATTTCTTTGCGTTCTCTGCGTTCCTTGTGGTTCATCTGCATGCTTACGTATTGAAAGCACAAAAAAACCGCCCGAACCTTGCGGTTCAGGCGGTTTAAAATTTCCTTCTTATTGGCTTGCTTTATCTGGAGCTGGCGGGGGGAGTCGAACCCACGACCTGCGCATTACGAATGCGCTGCTCTGCCAACTGAGCTACGCCAGCGCCGTATGGCGGACGGAAATCTATGGATCAGGGGCGAGCGCTGTCAAGGTCTAAAAGTGAAAATGTGAAAAGGCAGATGCATACAAAGACAGCGACTGGAATCTGCCGTTCACGCGCTGACAAAGCAATTTGTGACAAAATATTTATTTCTTCTGTTCCGCTTTGGCTTGGTATTCGTCCAATGACTTTTTGAGCTCATCGCGCATCGCTTCGTCTTTGCAGAGTTTGATGGCTTCTTTTTGCGCTTTAATGGCTTCATCTATCTTGCCCGTCATGAAGCGCGCGCGCGCGTATGTGTCCAGGATTTCCGGGGCTGAGCGGCGGGTGGCTTCGGCGGCGGCTTGGGCCAGGCTCAGCGCCAGGTCGGTGTCGCGCCGGGCGACGTCATCGTCAGTCATGATTTTCCACGCGATTTCATTTTGCAGCAGCGGGGCGCCGGCGGAGGCTTTGAGGATTTGCTCTCCCAACTGTTTGACCTTTGCCGCGTCGGCGTTTTTGTTTTTGACGAGCGCGAAATAGCTATCCGCCAGAGCCTGGATCTTATCCATCTGTTCGGCTCTTTGCTCTTCGGGGGTGGCTTTGATGTCCGCCAGCGGGTCTTTGCCTTCTTTCATCAATTCCAGCGCCTTCCGCAATTCCTCGCGCGCGGCTTCGGTCTTGGCCTGCGCGAGCGCTTCGGCCTGTTCCTTGATGGCTTCGGCTTTCTTGCCGATGGCCCACAGGGCGCGCGCGTAGGTGTCGCGGATATGCGGCAGGGCGCCTTTGGAGGCTTCGACCGCGGCTTTGGCCAGCCGCATTGCAAGGTCTTTGTCGCGTTCGACCACCCGCTTGCTGACGAGGATGTCCCAGGCGATCCGGTTCAGCAGTTCTTCGGGAATCTTGGAGGCGTTTGAGAGAATTTGCTGCCCGATTTTTTTCGCTTCCGCCTTGTCGCCTTTGGCGTCCGTGACAATCTCGAAATACTGTTGAACGTTTTTCATGACGGACATGAATGCTTTGGAGCGCGCTTCGTCTTCGCGGTTTTTTTTCTTTGCCGCTTCGATGTCGTAGGTTCCGGCAATGACCTGCTCCAACGTGTCATCCAAGCCGGCCATGGGATGGCCCTGCCAGACGATCTTGCCTTCTTTGTTGATGAGAAAGGCATGAGGGATGCCGTTCTGGTCGAAGGCTTTCATGTAGGACTTGTTTGTGTCGCCATCCTTGTCCACGGCGACGGCGTAGTCCATCTTCTCTGCCATCTTTTCGACGAATGGTTTGACGGTATCCGGTTTTTCATTCGAGACGCCGATGATCACGACGTTCTTGTCTTTGAATTTTTTCTGGAGTTCGGTCAGATGCGGAATGCTTGTGCGGCAGGGCATGCACCACGTGGCCCAAAACTCGACGACATAAATGGTCTTGCCTTTGCCTTCGGAAAGTTTTACGGGGCCGCCCTTGATCCATTCCGCGATGGACAGCTCGGGCGCGTCCATCCCCAGGTCCGCGGTCTTGGCGTCCTGGGCAAGGGAGACAGAGCAGAAGGCAAATGTCAAGAACGCCAGTGCGGCGATGGGTGTTTGGACTTGCGGCATGAAGAGGAATGATGCGGTTAGGATGTTTCTCTTCGAAATGGGGCGCATCGTGATGTTCTCCTTTGATCGTCTGATCGTGAATGACGTAGAAGGCTCTTTATAAAACATTTTTGATGATAGGGGCTAGGCATATTTTGGGGGGAGGGGAAGGTGAATGGAGCGGAAGGGGAATGGGAGACACGCGCCAGCAGAGATGCTGGCGCTCCCAGTGGCGCTCCCAATGGCGCTCCCAGTGGCGCTCCCAGTGGTTTTCCTGCTTGAAATCGCGGATGCGAGAGTTTCAGACTTTTATCGGCTCTGTTATGCTTGAGCGGGCGATTCATCGCGGAGGGAGTGCGTCATGACGTATAAAATGGTTCTTGCCGGATGCGGGGGGATTGCGGGGTGGTGGCTGAAACTATATAAAAATTATCCGGAGATTGAGGTGGCGGGGCTGGTGGATATCCGCGCAGAGGCGATTCAACAAAAGGTGAAGGAATTCGGCTTGGAAAAGGCCGTCACGGGAACGGATTTGTGCGCGGTGCTCGACAAGGTCAAACCGGATTTCGTCATGGACTGTACGGTACCGGAGGCGCACGTCCGCGTCACGCTCGAAGCGCTGAAGCGCGGTTGCCACGTCCTCGGCGAAAAGCCGCTGGCCGATTCGATGGAGAACGCGCGCCAGATGGTGGCGGCGGCCAAGGAGGCGGGGCGGATTTATGCCGTCTCGCAGCAACGCCGCTACGACGCGCGCATCCGGCGGCTACGGCAGTTCATCGAGAGCGGCGCCATCGGCGCGCTGACGACGGTGAATTGCGATTTCTATATCGGCGCGCATTTCGGCGGATTCCGCGACGTGATGGAACACGTTCTCCTGCTCGATATGGCGATCCATACCTTCGACGCGGCGCGTTATATCACCGGCAGCGATCCGGTCGCCGTTTACTGCCGCGAATGGAATCCGGACGGATCATGGTACCGGCATGGCGCGTCGGCGATGGCGATTTTTGAGATGACAAACGGCGTCATCTACAACTATCGGGGCTCGTGGTGCGGCGAAGGGATGGATACGAAATGGGAGTGCGACTGGAGGATCATCGGCCAAAAGGGCATGGTGATGTGGGACGGCGCCTCGGACTACAAAGCGCGCGTCGTCGCCGAAGAGAAGGGTTTCATATATCCCAAGCGCGACGTGGAATTGCCGCCATATACCGGCCCCTGCACGGAGGATGGCCGAACGCAGATTTTGGCGGAATTCCTGGAAGCAATTAAAACCGGCAAAGGTGGCCCGGAAACGGTCTGCACGGATAATATCAAGAGTCTGGCGATGGTGTTTGGCGCGATTGAAAGCGCAGTCGAGGGAAAGCGCGTGGAGATTGAGGATGTTTTGGATTCAAGCGTTTTGGATTGAGCCTCGCGCTGGATATGATAAAATCCCCGAATAGAACACGGATAGGGCGGATCGGGCGGATCATCACGGATTCTTACCCATTAGATAAAGCGGTAGAAGAGGGGCACATGGAAGTCGCGCTCAGGAAAAAGGACATCGAACCTCGTTTCACTTACGGTGACTACCTGCAATGGAACGACGGCGAGCGGTGGGAGCTGATTGACGGCATGCCTTACGCGATGTTCCCTGCTGAAACGCGGATGTATGCCATGCCTCCCTCGCCGTCGCGAATGCATCAAAGTATCTCCGGGGAATTGCTTCGCCAGATCAGCAATTTCCTTCTGGACAAATCCTGCGAAGTTTTTGCTGCGCCGTTTGACGTGCGGCTGCCGAAAGCTGACGAACCCGATGAACAGATTCGAGATGTTGTACAGCCGGATATCGTCGTCGTGTGCGATCAGAAAAAACTGGACGAGAAAGGTTGCCGGGGCGGGCCGGATTTTGTGATTGAGATTCTCTCTCCCGCCAGCGCCCAGCATGATCAGGTCCGCAAGCTGAAACTCTATGAGAAGCGTGGGGTTAGGGAATATTGGATCGTGGACCCGGCGACAAAGCGCGTGATTGTACGCCTCTTGAATGCCAAAGGGCGATTTGATCCTCCCCGCATTTATGACGGCGCCGGGAGTCTGGCAGTGGCGACGTTGCCGGGGCTTTCCATTGATCTGGGCCTTGTTTTTCGGCAGGCGCGGACTGGCACGGACTGGCACGGACTAACACGGACTGGCACGGACTAATGCAAGATTGTCAAATCAACGGAGAAAGGATTTCGTAAATGGCTTCATCAAATCCGCAACAAGACATCCGCATCGGCACGCTGGTAAATGCGCCGGGCGCGGCAAAGTACATTCCGCAGATCATCGGGCACGGCTTCGAGAGTTTCTCGCTCACGTTCTGGCAGACGCTGGGCGGAACGGACCTGAAGAAGCTGGCGCGCGATGTGAAAAAGGCGCTCGGCAAGCGCGACGTCGTCATCAGCAGTTTGGCCGTCTTCGGCAATCCGCTGGAAAACCTCGACAAGGACAAGGAGTCGCTCGAAGGCTGGAAGGCGTGCATTGATCACGCGCATCTTTTCGGCGCGGATATTGTCGCCGGGTTCACGGGGCGCCTGCGCGGCAAGCCCATCGAGGATTCACTCCCGCGCTTCAAGCAGGTATTCGGCGATCTGGCCAAGCGCGCCGAGGACAAAGGCGTGCGGCTGGCGTTCGAGAACTGTCCGATGGGCGGGACGTGGCAAAGCGGCGACTGGAACATCGCGCACAACCCGGCGGTCTGGGAGATGATGTTCGACGCCGTGCCGTCGCCTGCGTTGGGACTGGAGTGGGAGCCGTGCCACCAGATGTGCCAGTTGATTGATCCGATGGCGCAGCTGCGGCGATGGGTTGCGCGCATCGTCCACGTCCACGGCAAAGACGCCACGATCCGCTGGGACTACCTCCACGAATACGGCATCCACGGCGCCAAGCCGTTCGTCTTCCACCGCACCCCTGGCTTCGGCGACAGCAACTGGACCGACATCATCACCGAACTGCGCCTCGGTGGCTTCAAAGGCGCGATAGACATCGAAGGCTGGCACGACCCGGTCTATCGCGAAGCGCTGGAGATGACAGGGCAGGTTCATGGGCTGAACTACCTGAAGCGCTGCCGGGGCGGCGAATTCGTGCCGAATCCCAAGTAGGAACAGGCACTTAATGTACAAAGAATGCGCTTGCGCTATCAGCACCGCCATTTGGATAATGCATAAGAGTAAGCTACTTTTATTTGCAGGATGGTAATCCTGCCCTATTCTCTCTGTTTCCTATCCAGAGCAAAAGCCAGAGGAGTCTCAGAATTCGCGGAGGGAGTCCAATATGACAGGCTTGAGTGGCGTTTCCGTTGATTGCTCCAAAGGCGGCACTTCTGTTCCGGCGCTTAATATCTCCTACAGACGCATCCGCCTCCGCCAAGGCGAGCCAAGAACACAGAATTCAAACCGGCTGCTGTTACCAATGCTTACGGTTTTCGCTGGATTGGGCGTCCTCTGCCACGCCGACGAATTCATCCAGCAAACTCTGGTTCCGGATGACCGCGGGATCTGGGCTGTTACCGCAACGAGCGCGCCGCTTGATACCGCCACGATGCAATCCTATCTCACAGGCCGCATGTCTCTCACCTCTGGGCAACTCTCTCAAGCCGATGGCAACAACGACGAAAAGGTAGATGTCGCGGACGTGATACTGGCGCGAGGTCAAAGCTTTATCGAAATGGTTTCCGTTCCCGCCGGAACCTTCACAATGGGGCGGCGTGATGATGGGGATGATGGAACCTATGGCTATTCTGATGAATTGCCTCGGCATCAGGTAACGCTTTCTGCCTATCAGATTGGCAAATACGACGTGACCAACGGGCAATATTGCGATGTGCTGAATTGGGCATTGGCGCGGGGATATGTGAAGGGGAACGCGAGTGGCTCTGCCTATAGCGGTGGGAACGTCTATGCGGCCGGACAAGGGCTGCTCTATGTCTCAGACTCCTATTGTCAGATTCAGTATTCTGGCGGCGCGTTCACCTGCAAGTCACGCACAGGCGCCGTCGGAACGAATTATTCCATGCGCGATCATCCGGCGGTTTGTGTAACATGGTATGGCTCAGTTGCGTTCTGTAATTGGCTGAGTGAGAAGGAAGGACTGACGCCCTGTTACAACCTGACGGATTGGAGTCTGATTCAAGGGAATAACGGCTATCGCCTGCCTACCGAGGCCGAGTGGGAACGCGCCGCGGCGTGGGATGGAACCAAGCATTGGATATATGGATTCCAGAGCGATACCTTAACGGGAAAAGACCGCTGCAATTATCGTGACAACAATCCTGATTGTGTGAATCCGCTAGGTTTGACTAGCTATCCCTATACCTCTCCTGTCGGCTGGTTCAATGGCGCCAATATCAGCCCGAATGGAGGTATTCAAACGGTGAATAGCCCCAGCCCAGTGGGATGCTACGATATGAACGGGAACCTGTGGCAATGGTGCCATGACTGGCATGGCGCTTATACTTCGGGTACCCAAACCAATCCTTTGGGCGCCAACTCATCTTCGGGGGAGCGTGTCACTCGTGGTGGCTATTGGAACCTTGGCTTCAACCTTTGCCGCACGGCGGATCGCGACGGTTGGGGCCCAGGCCACGGGAGCAACTATGTCGGTTTCCGTGTAGCGCGCGGCGTTTTTGCTCCATTCCCAACCCCGTATCCCACACCTTCACCAACACTTCATCCCACGCCTTCACCAACTCCGTATCAATCACCTTCTCCGATTCCGTGTCCGACGCCTTCCCCAACGCCACATCCTTCGTCACTGCCTACGCCCAGTCCAACGCCTGGCAGTTTGATTGAGATGGTTTCTGTCCCGACGGGAACGTTCACGATGGGGCGGCGGAGTGATGGGGATGATAAAACTCACGGCAATTCAGATGAATTGCCGACGCACACCGTGATGCTTTCTGCATATCAAATTGGCAAATATGATGTCACCAATGGGCAATACTGCGACGTGCTCAATTGGGCGCTTGCGCGAGGATATGTGAAAGGCGATGCGGCCGGCGCCGCGTATAGCAACGGCACCGTCTATGCAGCGGGACAGGCGTTACTTCAAACTACAAACACCTATTGTCAGATTGCTTATTCGAGCGGGACTTTTTCTTGGATATCGCGAGCAGGAACAGGCGGCATGTATTCCATGCGCGATCATCCGGTGGAATATGTGACATGGTATGGCGCGGTGGTCTTCTGCAATTGGCTCAGTGAAAAGGAAGGATTAGCGGCGTGCTATGATTTATCGGATTGGAGTTTGATACAGGGAAATAACGGGTACAGGCTGCCGACCGAAGCCGAATGGGAACGCGCTGCGGCCTGGGACGGCAGCAAGCACTGGATTTATAGTTTTCAGAGCGACACTTTAACCGGCAAGGATCGCTGCAACTGTATTATCTGGGATCCTATTTTTTATGTGAATCCGCTTGGTTTGAAGAGCGGTTCATATACTTCCCCGGTTGGATGGTTCAATGGTGTCAATATCAGCCCGAATGGTAGTATCCATACAACTGACAGTCCAAGTCCGGTAGGCTGCTATGACATGAGTGGAAATGTTTTGCAATGGTGTCAGGACTGGTATGGCGCCTATTCTCCCAACGAGCAAATTAATCCGATTTGTGGAGACTCATCATCAGGCGCGCGTGTTTCCCGTGCCGGCTATTGGGGCGGCACCTTCTACTTCTGGTTGGGGATTCCGAGCGGCGCGCGGTGTTTTTGCCCCCTGATCTCATAGCCCCTTGACTCTCTGCCCTTTTGAGCATCCTGGGCGAAGATGCATCTCCTGAAATACATCATCCTCGCAAGATTGGAATCCAGGCAAAGCATTAAGGCAAAGCGGCATCTAATGCCGCCGTGAGAAAAACCATTCAAACCTAAAAACAACCCTTGCCATCTCGCCGCAAATGACTATCCTTCGCGGCCAAAACATCTGGCTTTGGGGGGAGGGCTTGGCCGATGGGATCATGGTTGAGATATGCTAACCGGGTACTGTGGATTGGGATACTCGCCAGCAGGATGCTGGCGCTCCCAGTGGCGCTCCCAGCGGAGCAGACTCTGCTGAATGTGTCTTATGATCCGACGCGGGAGTTGTATCAGGATTTTAATAAGGCTTTTGCAGCCAATTGGCAGCAGGTCAAAGGCGAGAAGGTAAAGATCAACCAGTCGCATGGCGGATCGGGCAAGCAGGCGCGGTCGGTGATTGACGGGCAGGAGGCGGACGTGGTGACGCTGGCGCTGGCTTATGATATTGACGCTATTAGCGAACGCTCGAAGCTGCTTCCGGCGGATTGGCAAAAGCGTCTGCCGCAAGATAGCGCGCCTTACTACTCGACGATCATCTTCCTCGTGCGCAAGGGCAATCCGAAAAAGATCAAAGACTGGGACGATCTGATCAAGCCCGGCATTCAGGTCATCACCCCGAATCCCAAAACTTCCGGCGGCGCGCGATGGAATTACCTGGCTGCGTGGGGCTATGCCCTGAAGCGTCCGGGCGGCGACGAGGCCAAGGCGCGCGCGTTCGTGAGCGCGCTTTTCAAAAACGTTCCGGTGCTGGATTCCGGCGCGCGCGGCGCCACGAGCACGTTTGTGCAGCGCGAGATCGGCGACGTCCTGCTGGCGTGGGAAAACGAAGCCTTTTTGGCGATCCAGGAATTGGGCAAAGACAAACTCGAAATGGTGATCCCTTCCGTCAGCATCCGCGCCGAGCCGACGGTGGCATGGGTGGACAAAGTATGCGTGAAGCGCGGCACGACGGAGCTGGCCAAGGCGTATCTGGAATACCTTTATTCGCCTGAGGCGCAAGAGATCGCAGCGCGGCATCACTATCGTCCTTGCCTTGAAAGCGTGGCGCAAAAAAATCGCGAGCAGTTTCCCAAGCTGGAAATGTTCCGAATCGCCGAAGTCTTCGGCAGTTGGAAAAACGCCCAGAAAACCCACTTCGACGACGGCGGCATCTTCGATCAGATTTTCATGGCCGGCGCGAAGTAGCAAAGGCTCGGAAATCGGTTTTCGGTTTTCAGTTTTCGTTTTTCGGTTCTTGGGGGGCGGGGTTCGGGGCGCTTGGAAGTCAGACCCGTCGGACCGGTCAGACCCGTCGGACGGGGTTACTTGGGTGTTGGATGTTGGATATTGGATACTGGATATTCTATTTTAGCATGCTTCGTCTCAAACAACACAGCGTTCTTCCCGGATTTGGCATAACCTTGGGCTTTACGCTGATGTATCTCAGCCTGATCGTGCTGATTCCGCTGGCGGGATTGTTTCTTAAATCCATGTCGCTCAGTCCCGGTGAGTTCATTCGCAAGGTAACCGAGCCACGCGTGATGGCCTCTTACCGGCTGACTTTCGGCGCTTCATTGCTGGCGGCGGTGATCAATTCCATCTTTGGATGCGTGGTGGCGTGGGTTCTGGCGCGCTATCGCTTTCCGGGACGCCGGCTGATAGACGCCATTGTTGATTTGCCGTTTGCGTTGCCGACGGCCGTCTCGGGCATCGCGCTGACGGCGCTATATGCGCCCAATGGCTGGCTGGGCGGGCTGGTGGCGCCGATGGGCGTCAAGGTGGCATATACCCGGCTGGGCGTGTTGGTGGCGCTGGTGTTTATCGGTTTGCCGTATGCCGTGCGCATCCTGCAGCCGGCGTTTGAGGAGTTGGACTTGGAAGTCGAGGAAGCCGCCGCCCTGTTGGGCGCGAGCCGTTGGCAGACGTTTTTGCGCGTGATCGCGCCGTCGGTATTTCCCGCGTTGGTTACCGGCTTCACGCTGGCTTTTGCGCGCGCGTTGGGCGAGTTCGGTTCCGTCATCTTCATCGCGGGCAACAAGCCGATGCAAACGGAGATCACACCGCTCCTCATCACGATCAAACTCGAGCAATTCGATTACGCCGGCGCCGCGGCCATCGCCGTGACGTTGCTGGTGGCTTCTTTTCTATTACTATTGATGATCAACATGCTTCAATGGTGGCGGCGCCGCCGGCAGGCAATGGCGTGAGGATTTGAGATTTCAGATTTCAGATTTCAGATTTGGCATTGTCAGTCCTGAAGTACGGTTAGCATTTTGGAAATAGCGGATGGGGGAGAGTGAATTTCCCGAATGATGCGGAGCGGTAGCGGAGCAAATGAGATGACACAGGAAGCATCCACATATAGGCATTTTCATTCTCCTACGGAGAGTCCGCTCGCGCGTTTGATTCTGATCGCGGTCGCGCTTCTGTTTTTGGGGCTTTTCCTGGTGCTTCCGCTCATCGTCGTTTTTGCCCAGGCTTTTGCCAAAGGCTGGCGCGAGTACTTCGCGGCGATCATCGAACCCGATGCGCTGGCTGCGATCCGGCTGACGTTGCTGGCGGCGGCCATCGCGGTTCCGCTCAATCTCGTCTTTGGCGTCGCGGCTTCATGGTGCATCGCCAAGTTCGATTTCATCGGCAAAAGCGTTCTCATCAGTTTGATTGATTTGCCGTTCGCCATCTCGCCGGTGATTTCCGGTTTGATCTATGTGCTGATGTTCGGGCTTCAAGGCTGGCTGGGGCCGTGGCTCGACGCGCATCATCTCAAGATCATCTATGCCGTGCCGGGCATTGTGCTGGCGACGATCTTCGTGACGTTCCCATTTGTGGCGCGCGAACTGATTCCCCTCATGCAATCGCAGGGGCGCGAAGAGGAGGAAACCGCCGTGCTGCTCGGCGCCAGCGGCTGGCAGATTTTCCGGCGCGTGACCCTGCCCAACATCAAGTGGGGATTGCTCTATGGCGTGATCCTCTGCAACGCGCGCGCTCTCGGCGAATACGGCGCGGTTTGGGTGGTCTCGGGGCTGGTGCGCGGCGCCACCAATACCTTGACCCTGCACGTCGAGATTCTTTATAATGAGTATCATTGGGCCGCCGCATTCGCAGTGGCGTCGCTCCTGACGCTCGTGGCCGTGGCGACGCTGGCGCTCAAGAGCATCATTGATTGGACGGTCCTGCGCCGGCGCAGGATCGGCAGCGCTGAAATCGCGCCGCAAGGAGCCATCGGATGAACATAACCGTGGCCAACGTCTCGAAGACTTTCGGCAACTTTGGCGCTCTGCGGAACGTCAATCTCGAGATTCGCGCCGGCGAATTGATGGCGCTGCTCGGGCCGAGCGGCTCGGGCAAGACGACGCTGCTGCGCATCATCGCCGGTCTGGAGCGGCCCGATGCGAACGGGCGCGTGGATTTTTCGGATCCGGACGCGGATAAAAACAAACCGGAAGACCGCCGGGTGGGGTTTGTTTTTCAGCATTACGCGCTCTTCCGCCATCTCACGGTTTTCGAAAATATCGCATTCGGTTTGCGCGTGCGTCCCCGCAAAGACCGCCTGTCGAAGGAAGCAATCCGCCGGCGCGTCAATGAGTTGCTGGAGCTGATTCAGCTCGAAGGCCTGGCCGGACGCTATCCCTCGCAGCTGTCGGGCGGCCAGCGCCAGCGCGTCGCTCTGGCGCGGACGCTGGCCGTCGAGCCGCGCGTGCTGCTGTTGGATGAGCCATTCGGCGCCCTGGACGCGCGCGTGCGCCAGGAATTGCGCCGCTGGCTCCGGCGGCTGCATGACCGCATTCACCTGACCAGCGTCTTCGTCACGCACGACCACGAAGAGGCGCTGGAGCTGGCCGATCGCGTTGTCGTGATGAACGAGGGGCGCATCGAGCAGATCGGCCCGCCTGAAGAAGTCTTTCATCATCCCGCATCGGAATTCGTCATGAACTTCCTCGGCAACGTCAATCTGTTCCGCGGGCGCATTCACGACGGCCAGGTATTCCTGGCGCCGGGGTTGGGATTGGGAACGCCGCTGGGAGAGCGCGAGCCGGCCATGGAAGCGAGAGAACCGGCCACGGAAGCGAGCGAGACCATACGGGTGTTCGTCCGGCCGCATGATTTGAATCTGAGTCTGGCGCCGGAAGGCGAGACCAGCTTTCCGGCAACCGTTCTGCGCATCAACGCCGCCGGGTCGCGGGTGAAAGTGGAATTGGCGAACGCCGAAGGCGCGATTTTCTGGGCCGAAATTTCACACGAGCAACGGCAGAGTTTAAACCTGGCCGCCGGCGCCACCGTCTATGCCAGCCCGCGCCAGGTGCGCGTGTTTTCCCGCGAGAAGCCCCCCGCCGAAACAGAGCCCGGCGCCAAGGCGGAATAAATTCGTTCCATATCAAGCAGGCCAGAATGCGCCGGGAAGTCCTCTCCCGTGTCCATTGGCGCCTTTTTGCCTTTTTTTAGAAAGATTTGCTGGACTTCCGGACAAGGGATATGATTAAATCCTAAACCGGGGAGTTAAATTTCGGCTTTGCCGGCATAAAATTGTCATGACTTACACTCACACCACAGCTCATCCCTTGCTATCGCGTCGCGTCCTGGTGCTCAACCGCAACTGGATCGCCGTGCATTTGTGCACGGTCCGGCGCGCGTTGGGATTGCTGTGCGAAAATCTGGCCGAAGTGGTCACGGAAGACTACGAGACGCATGATTTCGAGTCGTGGCTGGAAGTCTCCCAATACGCCCAGACCAATATCATTCATACGCCGACGCGGCGCGTGGCGATTCCCGAAGTAATCAAACTGCTGCGCTACAAGGGCTTCCCGCCCCGCGTCGTCAAGTTCTCGCGGCGCAATATCTATCTTCGCGACCGGATGCAATGCCAGTATTGCGGCACGTATCCCGTGATCGAAGAATTGACCATTGACCATGTCATTCCGCGCAGCCAGGGCGGCAAGACCATGTGGACCAACGTCGTGCTGGCTTGTTCGAGCTGCAACACGCGCAAAGGCAGCCGCTCGCCGAGGGAATCAGGCATGGCGCTGCTGACCGAGCCGATCGAACCGCATTGGCTCATGTGCGCCGGCGGCAAGCTGCCCAGCACGGACGAGCAGGCGCCGCTGTGGCAGAAGTTCATTGACACCGCGTACTGGAACGTCGCCCTGCGCGAATAAGCAACACCTTGGTACTCATATTCGAAATTGCGGTCGCATAAACTCCTCGCAAATTCACATGCAGGAAGAGTTGATTCATGCGCTCCTGAGCGCATAGCCTTCAATCGCTTGAGCAAAATACGTGATCGTAATTCTGAACCAGAACACTGCGTATCGCTAAAGGGTAACGCGAATAGTTCTCGTTCACTTTCCTTACTGTCCATTTTTCTCGCCCGGGAATTCCGGCTGCCGCAGCTCGGCGCGCAGCGCGCTATGGGTGCGGCCATAAATGAAGTAGATCAAAAGTCCGGCGCCCAGCCAGCCCAGCAACCGCCACCAGTTTTCCTTGGGGAGAGAGCACATCAACAAAAACGAAGACAGCATTCCCAGGATGGGAACCACGGGCGAAAATGGAACGCGGAAGGGCCGCCGCGCATGGGGATGCGTATAGCGCAAGATCAGCACAGCAGCGCAGACCACCATAAAGGCTAGCAGCGTTCCGATATTGACGAGCTCAGCCAGGACGCGCAGCGGCAATGTGGCTGCAAAAACCGCCACCATGCCTCCCATGATCATCTGGGAAATCCAGGGCGTGCGGAATTTCGGATGCACGGCGCCGAAGATGCTTTTCGGAACCAGCCCATCGCGCGCCATCGCCAGAAAGATGCGCGGCTGGCTGAGCATCAGTACGAGCATGACAGAGGTGAGTCCCACGACCGCGCCGAAGGAAATGATGAGATGCGCCCAGGGGAGACCCTTCTGGCGGAAGGCGTCGGCGATCGGCGCGTCAATATTGATTTCCTGATAGGGGATCATCCCGGTCAATACGGCGGCGACGGCAACATAAAGAATCGTGCAGATCGCCAACGAGGTCAGTATCCCAATGGGGACGTCGCGGCGCGGATTTTTCGCTTCCTCGGCGTGCGTGGAAACCGAGTCGAATCCGATGTAGGCGAAAAAGATAATGGCCGCGCCGGCCAGCATGCCTAACGGCTCCCCGCCCTTGGCTGTCAGGCCGTGAATCGTCTGGCCGAAAAAGCTCACGCCCGTGTACCCAAAAGGCGCGAAGGGTTTCCAGTTGGCGGGGTCTACATAAAAAGCGCCCACAGCGATTACGAAGAGCACGACTGCGAGCTTGATGATCACCATGACGACATTGAATCCCGCGCTTTCACGAATGCCCAACACCAGGATAATCGTCAGCAGGAAGACGATAATGATCGCCGGCAAATCCAAGACGGCGCCTGTGGCGAAAAATTCTCCCAGCTTTAGATTATAATCGAAAGGCGCCTTGGAAAGAATTAAAGGGATCGGATTAAAATCGAGAGGCAGATTCATTCCGCTGGGAGCGAGGCCCCGGCAGACAGCGCCAAGAAATTGCTGAAAATAATGCGACCAGCCATGCGCCACGGCCGAGGAGGCGATCGTGTATTCCAGAATCAAATCCCATCCGATGATCCAGGCGGCAAACTCGCCAAGGGTCGCATACGCGTAGGTATAAGCCGAGCCGGCCACCGGCGTCAGCGAGGCGAACTCGGCGTAACAAAGAGCCGCGAAAACGCAAGCCGTGCCCGCCGCAACGAACGACAACATGATGGCGGGACCGGCCAGGTCGTGCGCCGCTTTTCCGGTCAGGACGAAGATTCCCGCCCCGATGATGCAGCCGATGCCCAGGCAGGTCAGCCGGACCGGGCCGAGCACGCGCCGGAGCCGGTTGTCGCCTTCCATCTCCGCATGAAGGCGTTCAATGCTCTTGCGGATGAAAAGATGCTTCACGGAGACAACCTCCCATTCAAGATTCCTCACATTCTTTTCTGGTTTCATTATCCCTTGTCATCGGGCGGCGTCAAGCGTATCTCTTCCATTCATCAGGAATTGAAACGGTTGCGCGGGCGGGCGGCTCCGATGTATTTTACCCACAGGATGCTATTGGAGCATTGATGCCATTGCGCAGAAGCCGAAAAAAAATCAAGGAGGCCGCCATGAAATGCTCACTGCTTCATTCGCTGTGTTTGTGCTGCTTTGCAGGATGTCTCTTCAATCTTTCCCCGGCGGGCAGGGCGGAGGATTTGAAGGTCTTGCCGGAGAAACTTGGGCCGACCAGCCCCACAGCGATGATGCACTCTTACTGGCTGCGAGTGGCGCGTGAGGCGTTCGATCGTCACGATGCCGAGTATGCAAATCTAAAAACGCCCGAGCAACTGGCCGCTTATCAAAAACGGATGCGCGAGTTCTTCGTGGCGCAGCTCGGCGGCTTCCCCGAGCGAACGCCGCTCAATCCGCAAGTCACCGGGCGGATCGAGCGCGAGGGCTATCACATTGAAAAGATCATTTTCGAAAGCCAGCCCAAACACTACGTCACCGCATTGCTTTATCTGCCGAATGCCAAACCGCCTTACCCCGGCGTGCTGGTTCCCTGCGGGCACAGCGCCGAGGGGAAGGCGATGGAGACCTATCAGCTAATATGCACGCTGCTAGTCAACAACCGCATGGCGGTGTTGTGCTATGATCCGATTGACCAGGGCGAACGCATGCAATTGCTGGATGAGAAAGGCAAGGCCAGAATCTCGAGCACGGAGGCGCATTCGCAAATTGGAGTTGGCAGCATTCTCCTGGGGCGCAACACGGCCACGTTCAGGATATGGGATGGAATGCGGGCGATTGATTATCTTCAAAGCCGCCCGGAGGTTGATCCCAAGCGTATCGGCTGCACGGGCAATTCCGGAGGCGGAACGCTGACCAGCTATCTCATGGCGCTGGATGACCGCATCCAGTGCGCCGCGCCATGTTGCTACCTCACCGACCTGCGGCGCGTGACGGAAAAGATCGGGCCGCAGGACGCCGAGCAGGACATTTACGGCCAGATCGCCTATGGGATGGATCATGCCGAATACGTCATCATGCGCGCTCCCAAGCCAACGCTGATGGGCTTGGCCACCAAGGATTACTTTGACATCGGCGGCGCCCGTGAGACCTTCCGAAAGGCAAAGGCATGCTATGCTCTCCTGGGATTTGCCGAGCGCATGGAGAAAGTCGAGACGGAACGCGAACACGGCTTTACGCCGCAGCTGCGCGCGGGAGCGGCGCGGTGGATGTGGCGGTGGCTGCTGAAGGAAGAAGGCGCGTTCAATGAAGTAGAGCCGCCGGCGCTCAAGGTATCGGAGCTCTGTTGCGCCACGAGCATGCAGGTCATGCTGATGCCCGGCGCGCGGAACGTCTATGACTTGAACCGCGATCTGGATGAAAAACTGGCGGACGCGAGAAAAGAGTTCTGGCGCGCCAACGGCAAAGAAAAAGCGCTGGCCGAAGTCCGCCGCATCACGGGCATTCGGAAACTCGCCGATCTGCCCGAGCCGCAATGCGAGAAGGTTGGGACGATTCCGCGTAATGGATACCGGATCGAAAAACTGATCCTGCGGCCCGAGGCGGGCATCTGGTTGCCGGCGCTGGCGTTCATCCCCGCGCAGCCCAACGGCGAAGCGACGCTGTATTTGCATGAAGCCGGCAAGCAGGAAGACGCCGCTCCCGGCGGCGCGATCGAAAGCCTTGTCGCAAAAGGCCAGGCGGTTCTGGCGGTGGATCTGCGCGGAATCGGCGAAACGCAGAGCGGCGGCAAACCCAGCCGCCTCGGGCGCGAGTGGAGGGAAATTTTCATGGCCTATCTACTTGGGACTTCATATCCGGCCAAGCGGGCGGAGGACATTCTGGTATGCGCCCGATACCTGATGAAATCCGAGGACGCAAAGAAACCTCAGAAACTTCATCTGGTAAGCGTCGGTCTGGTCGGTCCTGCCGCGCTGCACGCGGCGGCATTGGAGCCGCAGCTCTTCTCCTCGCTCACGCTGCGCCGTTGCATCGCGTCCTGGTCCAACGTAGTCCGAACGCCAATGTCCGATAATCAATTGATCAACGTCGTTCACGGCGCCCTGCGCGTTTATGATCTGCCCGATCTATTGTCCACGTTGCCCCGGGAGATGGTTGCCATCAGCGATCCGCTCGACGCGGCGGGCAAGCCGTTCCCTGGGAGCGCGGGCGTCCCCGCCCGCTAGCTTAGTGTTCTGAGTAAAAAATTCAATGACATATTCTTGCTTAAGGGATTAGCGCAATGCAGTCGGAAGCGGCGCCAGCTTTTGGAGTAAGG
>JAPLSP010000085.1 GCA_026398575.1 Candidatus Sumerlaeota bacterium
TGGGCGACGGCATCAACGACGCTCCGGCGCTTGCCCTCGCGCACGTCGGGATCGTGATGGGCGCGGCGGGTACGGATGTGGCCATCGAGGCGGCGGATGTGACGCTGATGAACGACGATCTTGGCCGCGTCGCCGAATTCGTTCAGATGTCCCGCAAGGTTCTGCGCCGCATCAAACTGAACATCTTCTTGTCCATGATCTACAACGCGATCGGCCTTGCGCTGGGGACGCTGGGTCTGCTGACTCCGGTTGTGGCAGTGATCTTCCAGGAGGCCGGCTGCATCTCGGTGGTGCTGAGCTCGACGCTGCTGCTGTGGGCGCGCCCGCAGCCGTACAAAAGCTGTCAGCCTCCAACGCGGACAGATCCCGTTCTCGCTTTAGCCGAATGAGCGGTTAGCCAACAAACGTGGGAGAGAATCCTCATGGACGAACGAACAAAAGAACTGGTTGCAATCGGCGCGTCGGTGAGCGCTCATTGCCAACCCTGCCTCGATTACCACCTGGGCAAAGCCAGGGAATTGGGCGTTAGCGAGGAAGACATCCGAATGTCCATCGAGGTTGGTTACCTGATGGAGAAAGGCGCCTCGTCGGCCATGAAGAAGTATGTGGGCCTGGTCATCAACCAAGCCCAATCGCAAAGCGGGTCCTGCTGCTCCGGCAGCAACTCTAAATGCTGCGGCTGATAGAAAGGAGACCGAGAATAAACAAATTGAAACTGCAAGTGATGCAATCAGCGGAAGAACGAGGGCGCCAATTGGCGCCCTTTGATTGTTGTGAGCGGCTCGATTGTCAGCAAGAAAATTTACCCTATAAGGAGCGGTCTTATGAAATTCTCTCAAAGCAACAGTGGAAAGGCAGGAGCGCAAGCCATGCCGGTGGCATCTTCTGTGGAATCGAAAAAAGAGACAGCCGCCTGCGGGCCTGGATGCAATTGCGGAACGCCTTCGGGCAGCGGTAAGAGAATGAAGGCAGCCGTGAGCCTGATTGTGGTGTTGGCGGTCGTTGGTATTTTCGCCTACAAAGCGTCGGTCGCAAAGGGAAATGCCTCGAACAACGTCGCAGCCAAGAACGATGCGGGCTTTGCCGTAACGCCGGCGGCGCCGAATGCAAAGCCGGTAGTTGCGGCTCAAGCATCGAGCGTTGCGGAGCCAAGCAAGACCACGAAGAGCGCGGTCCCGGAAAACAAGCCGACGGCGAAAAATGCCGCGACACCTGCCGTTGTGCAGTTGGCGCCGGAACCGCCCAAAGCCAGCCCCAAAATGGGCGAATATCTGGAATCGCTCGCCGCACTCAATAAGGTGGCCTTGAACCAGGATGGAGTCTTCATCTTTATCCCTGCAAAAAATGATGAACCTGTATCCAGCAAAACAAACGACGCTGTTCTTGCCGCGCAAAAGGCATTGAAGACCAATAAAATCACGCTCGGATTGTACACTCTGGCGGTCAATTCATCCGATTACTCCGCGATCTCCAAGCAAGTTCAGCCGCCCGCCGTTCTGGTCGCAATGAAAGGCAAAGGCATGGCGGCGGTCTCCGGGGATGTGACCGATTCAAAGCTATTGCAGACTTTTGTATCGCTATCAAGCGCCGGAGGCTGCGGGCCGTCGGGTTGCGGACCCGCGAGCGCAGGCTGCAAATAAGGGAAAAAACAATCAAGGGAAAAACACTCATGCTCCAATATGTTACTGAAACGCTGCAGCAAGTCGCATCACAACCCCTGGGGCTTTTGTTTGCTCTGATCCTTGGCGTTGTAAGCGCCGCCACGAGCGCCTGTTGCACGCTCCCGGCCTTGGGGATACTGCTCGGCTATTCCGGCGCTCAGGCGAATGACAATCGGAAATCGGCTGTCAAATCCGCATTGTTCTTCACCTTGGGGATGATTGTCTCCCTGATGATCCTGGGCGGAATCGCCGGGTTTGTCGGTCAAGTTGCCCAGAGCGCCTTGGGGCGGTACTGGAAAGTCTTTGCCGGTGTTGTCGCGGTGTTTCTGGGCCTGGCTGCGCTGAACCTGTTGCCCTTCAAACTATCCTTGGGCAAGTTCGAGAGCGTCAAAAACAAGCTGGGGAAATCCGGAGCGGTGTTGGCTGGCCTTGTTCTCGGGGGGATCGTCGCCGCCAGTTCGCTCCCGTGCAATCCCGGTATATTCATTGTGATTGGAGCGGCCATTCTTCAAGGGAAAGTTTTTTGGGCGATACTCATGCTGGCAATGTTCGCCATTGGTTTCAGCATACCGCTGGGCGCCGTCTTGCTGGGCGTTTCACTCAGCAAAGTCAGCCTTGCGGCCAAAGGCGCCGATACCGTTATCCGATGGGTTTCGGGATGCGTTCTGCTGGTTGCGGGCTTTTATTTTCTCGTTACCTTTTGAATCATTATAAATGCAAGGAGATGCCATTCGATGTCTCAAGCCTCCGTTGTATCCCGATTGTCATTCCTGGACCGTTTTCTGACGCTCTGGATTTTTGTCGCCATGGCCATCGGCGTCGGCGCGGGGTATTTCTTTCCCCGTATTGAAGGATTCATCAATCTCTTCCAGGTGGGTACGACCAACATCCCCATCGCCATCGGTCTGATTCTGATGATGTATCCGCCGCTGGCCAAGGTGCGATGTGGGGCCGATTTTGATGTTTGCGCTGGCGGTGATCTTTCTCCACGACAAACCCGAATATATGATCGGGCTGATCATGATCGGGCTGGCGCGGTGCATCGCGATGGTCATTGTCTGGAATGATCTGGCCGAAGGCGATACGGAATATTGCGCCGGGCTGGTGGCCTTCAACAGCATCTTTCAGGTTTTGTTTTTCAGCGTCTATGCCTGGCTGTTCATCACGCTGCTGCCGCCGCTGTTCGGGCTGAAGGGCAGCGAAGTGAACGTCAGCATCGGGCAGATCGCCAAGAGCGTTTTCATTTATCTCGGCATTCCCTTTCTGGCCGGCGCGCTGACGAGGCTCGTTTTGGTCAAGGCGCGCGGCAAGGAATGGTATCATCGCCGCTTCATCCCAAAGATCAGCCCGATCACGCTGATCGCCCTGCTCTTCACCATCGTGGTGATGTTCAGCCTCAAAGGCAATCTCATCGTCACGATTCCGCTGGACGTGGTGCGGATCGCCATTCCGCTGCTGATCTATTTCGTCGTCATGTTTTTTGTCAGTTTCCTGATGGGACGCTGGGCGGGCGCCACCTATGCGCAAACGGCGACGCTGTCGTTCACGGCGGCGAGCAACAACTTCGAGTTGGCGATTGCCGTGGCCGTGGCGGTCTTCACGATCCATCACGGCGCCGCCTTCGCCGCCGTCATCGGCCCGCTGGTCGAAGTTCCGGTCCTGATCGGCCTTGTCAGTGTTTCCTTCTGGCTGCGTCGTCGCCTTTTTCATGCACAATGTGATTTAGCGCTTTAATAGGAGCAGGAAAGCCATGAAAGCCTCAAACGATATCTTGCGTGATTCGCTTCTGATGCGCCTCACAACATTTTTCATTTATTTCGCAATTGCCACATCCGCCGCTGCCGCCGCCGAAAGCAGAGGCAAAAATACTCCAGGCATTATCAAAGGCCACGTCATTGAAACTCCTGGGCGGAATCCCGTCACATCATTCACCGTCTCTATCCTGCGTTTATCACGGGACTATGAAGAGCCATCGGACGATAAATTATTCCAATCGGCGGAGGGGTTGCTGGAGTTTGATAATTTGGACAAGGATGCGCTTTATATTTTCTGTGTCAAGGCGCCATCCTTCAGCCCGCATATTCATGATCCCATGCGGCCATCCACCTCCAGCCATACCAGTGAAACGCTGATTGAATTGAAAAAAGCGAAGGTCATTCGCGGACTGCTGTGCGATTCGCAAACGAGCCGCCCAATCGCGGGGGCGAAGGTGAGCTATCATAATTGGGATCCTCCTCACGGCCCCGTGGACCCTTTCTGCGATTGTAACAATCAAACAGTAACGACCGGAGAAGACGGCCGCTTCCAGGTTTTTGATGGCCCATGCACTTCGGAATTCACCGTCGAGGCGCCTGGGTATTCACCTGACGCAAAAGAGTTTTTTTCCAAGACCGCAGACGGCGTGCTAGAATCCGTGACGCTGCTTGCGCGGAAAAAAGCGGCGCTACGGGGAACCATTGCCTTCGAGGGCGTACCCATCGCCGGCGCCGAGGTCCACTTGATGGCCGTGTCTAAAAAATATGGGGTTACCCGGACCGTAACGGATAAGAAAGGGGATTTCTTCATTGACGACATCTACCCCGATGCCCATGTCATCTATGCTATTGTCCAGCGCGAAGCGATCGTCCACGGAATCGAGCGGCCAATAGAGATCATGCCGGGCGTTGCGAACATATTTAATTTAGATGTCGCAGGCTCAGGTTCCTGCAAGCTGTCCGGGCAATTATTCATGGATCATCAGCCGCTGCCACCCAAGTCCGACGTAAATATCGGATTAAGATATGGCGAGTGGAGTTATTCGATCAAAGGACCAGGAGATGCCTTGCCGTCTTACCGTTTTGCTGGCTTGCAGGAGGGACAACACATTATTGAAATCTCTATTGGATTACCGAATCATCGCCAAGTTTTCAGGAGAGATACGATAGAGGTCAAAGGCGGAGTTGTGCGCAGCTATGACTTGTCGTCAAGACTCATTAAAGCCCGTCTTATCTTCGACCGCATTCCGGCGGGTTGGCCGAGTTTGGAGAAAGCGAATGTGAATTTCGTTAATTGCCAGCCGTCCGCCATCGAACTTCCCGAAGATTATCATAATTATGCCTATGTTGATAACAATAAAGGGCTTCTTACTTGTGATGAACCGCTGCACGGGGCCTGGACTCTGCGTATTCACAGCAAGTCTTTCATCGAGAATAATTGGATCGAGATTCGGCATTCCGAGATGCTTGCTCTCAACAATTTCCAAAGCGACCAAGATTTAGGCGACATTCATGTTGCGCCGTATTATACCGGAGCTCTGGTGGGAACCATTAAAGACGACGCAAGCTCGCTTGTGTGCAGCATGCAGGTATTCATAAAGCGGATTTCACCGAGCGAGCCTGAAGGACGTCATCCGCCTGAAATCATCTATAACGGCAACGGCGGCTTCAGCTTCTTTGGCTTGAGAGAAGGCGAATACGAGATCCATCTTCAAAAGACGGAACTTCCTTACGGCGTGTACGGTCGGCATGACACACGGGTGTTGAACGAAAGAGTCTGGATACAAGGGCTTGTTCGGCATGAATTTGTCTTTAAGCAATAAGCGCTACCTTTCTAAATAGCTCACTACCCTCTGCTTCAAGGTATTGGCGTTCAGGATCACACTGGCGCCGCCGGTCCCGCCATTCAGGTCAATCACGCGGACGGCGTTGGCCCAGCGCGCTTCGGATGGCAGGAGCGCTTCGAGTTGGTTGGGGCGGTCGAGGATGAAGCGCTCGTTGAGAAAGTTGTTCTCGCGATCGGGATACAACGCCAGATACAGGATATCCATCTCGACGAGGTCGCTGAAGAAATGCGTTCCGAGCGAGACGTCGGGCACCAGGTCCTTGCGCATCGCGACGATCTCGCAGATGACGGCGACGTGGCTGATTTCGGCGAAGGAAACGGGAACGCCTAATTGCGGCGTCGTTGTTCCCCAGCGTCCGGGACCGATCAATATGATCTCGCCCTTTTCCGGCTGTTCGGGCAGGCGCGTCAGCTTGCCCACCAGCCGCGCGACGGCGTGGCGGTCCGGGACGGGCAGCGCGCTATAGACGGAGGGCACGACGTAGATCATCCGCCCGACCGTTTGCACGCGGCTGTGGCCGATGATGGGTCCGCGGCTTTCGAGGATCAGGTCTTCGCGTTCGATTTGCTCCGGCGCCTCGCGGGCCATTTCGCCTTCGATCACTTGCAGCGGACGGCATTGAACGAGGTTGATCCGGTAGTCCTGTTCGCCCCTGAAATTGGCGGTGAACTCCACGTCCACGGGGTAGTCGTAGGCCTGGTGCAGAATCCGCATCATCTGGCGCATATCGGCGATGAAGTTGGTATGGCTGAACAAGCGGTCGAACGTCAGGACCCAGGACGTGGGGTTATTGTGGGTCCGTTCGCGCGCCGTGCGCACAGCCTCTTCGTCGGGCGAGGCGAAAAGATTAGCCTGCACGTCGGGGCTATGCTGCAGGGCTTCCTCGAAGTCATAGTCGGTCTTGATGTTCGCCTCGAAGTCCAGCAGGTCCACGCGACGCTGCGTGAAGCGCCGGACTTTGTCGAAGCTGTCTTCGGGCCGCAGCTGCGGCTCATTCAAGGCCACGACGCGCGTATAGTCGTCGTCCGAGCGGTCCACGGCGCGCGTCCCCAATCCGAAAACCAGACGCAACACGCCGGCCTTGGGGTCTATGCGCTCGTTCCACACGTACGGATTGAAGGAGAAGCCGACGCCGGCGATATGCGGATAAAAGAGGTTGCCGTGGCGCGCTCCCGAAACGCGCTGAACGAGGATGGCCATCTGCTCGTCGCGGTCCAACATGCCGCGGCTGGCGCGATAGGTCAGCGCCTTTTCGCTCATGGTGCTGGCATAGATCGCGCGCATGGCGGAGATGAAATCGCGCAGGCGCGCCGCGCGCGGTCCCTGGTTCGGGCAGAAGACGCTTTCATACTTGCCGGCGAAGGCGTTGCCGAAATTGTCTTCGAGCAGACTGCTCGACCGCACGATGATGGGCGACTGGCCGTAGTAGTCGAGCATGTCAATGAACTGCTTTTCGATATAGTCCGGGAACGTGCCGCGCAGGATGCCCTGGCGGGCGCTTTCGGCCCCTTCGAGGAAAGTGCGCGGGTCTTTTTGCTTCTGGCGCACCCACCAGCAGCCGTTGCGCACGAGGTAGGTATAGAAGACATCCGAGCCGATGAAGAAGGAGTCGTGGATTTCGAGCAAGTCCTTCCATCGCGGATCGGCCGCCCGCAGGATGGCGCGCGCCAGGATCATGCCGACGGTTTTGCCGCCGATCAGGCCGGTGCCGATCATGCGGTTGCGGATGCGGATAATGTCTTCGAGCGACAGGTATTGGCGGACAAGCTCCAGAACGCGGTCGTCGCGCGAAACCACCATGCGCAGGACGCGATCGTAGATGTTGTGTTTGCGCCGGGCCGTTTCGCCTCCCTCTTCCGGGACCACGGCTATCGAGGCATGGACGGCCTGCTCGGCTTCCAGAAAGGCGCGATTCCATATACTCAAATGATAGCGCGTGGATTCCAGGCCCGTCCAGGGTACCGACGTGAGGATTTCGGAAATGGTGATGCTGTCGGTGACCGGGCGAAAATCCGCGCCTTCCCAGACGTGCAGCGTATGGAGCGTCGGCGAATAGCGCTGCTGGACCTTCAAGGGATGGATATAGAGCCGGCCTTGATGGCGATAGACATCCGAAAAGATTTGCGTGGTTTCCAAGATCGGCGCCGTGGCGTGGAAGGAGTGATGATTGCGGACCAGCGCGAAATACGTGATGGTCTCGAGGTCGTAGAGGTAGGGGCACGTCAGCATGAAGAAGTTGCCCAGCATCTGATCGCTGGACCAATCCACGGCCAGATCGGACAGGCAATCGAAGACGAAGAAGGCGCCGCGGCCATCCGCCTCGATCGTTTTATGGATTTCCGTCAGGAACGGCTCAAATCCGGCGGAAGGCTGCAGTTCATGAATAACGGCGCCGGAGGAGGCGTCCACGAGCGGCCGGTGCCGCGCAAAGCGGAAATAAGTCAGGTGATGCCCCTGAGACAATGCGTTGCTGACAAACGGCTCGACGACGGCCAGGTAGTCGTCAATGTCATTGACCTGCCAGACGATGTTGTCGCCGGCAATCAAGCCTTTGAGGGCGCGGTCAAGGCCCTGCAATCCAGTTGAAAGACGCGCAACGGAAATCGTCATGAGCGGCAATCCTTGGCGAAAATAGTCTTTGGAATCCTTGATATCTATGGTATCTGCGCGATCCTTTTAATCCTTCGCGAACTGGCTGGCAAGCGAAAGTTTTGTTTTGGCTGGCAAATTATTATTAATTATTTTGATTTTTTAGGCTTGCAATATAAGAAAATATAATTATAATGAAATCGCGCGGTTGAAAAATGGGTCTGCCGCCAACGCGCAACATCCGGCTAAAGCCAATGATAAATCTCGATAACCTCAATATTTTCTGCGATGTAGTCAGGGAAAAGAGCTTTTCCCAAGCTGCCAAGATGAATCAAGTATCCCAGTCAGCCGTCAGCCAGATTATCTCGCAGATGGAAAAACAGCTGGGAATACAACTGATTGACCGTTCATGCAGACCGTTGGCTTTGACTCAGGAAGGAAAGCTTCTTTTTCAGGAAGGCTGCGAACTGCTGCAGCGCGTACAAACGATTGAAGAGCGCGTGCGGGCGCGGGGAGCAGAAACTCCCTCCCGCCTGACAGTGGCCGCTATATATTCCGTCGTCCTTTACGACATGAATATTTATGTCGAGCGGTTCATCAAGTATTTTCCCCAGGGCATTGCGCGGTTTCGGTACCTGCATCCGGAAGAGGTCTATAGCTGCGTTCTGAACAAGGAAGCGGACTTGGGACTGGTGTCTTTCGCGCGCTCGGCCAGCGAACTGGAAATCATCCCCTGGCGCTATGAGCCGATGGTTTTGGCATGTTATCCCCGGCATCGCTTTGCCGGCGTTCCGCGCATTTCCCTCCGGCAACTTGACGGCGAAAACTTCGTGGCGTTCGAGGCGGGCGAGGATATCCGCCGGCATATTGACGAGGCGCTGGAGCGGCAGGGCGTGCGGGTGAACGTGACGGCCACGTTTGACAATATCGAATTCATCAAGCGATGCGTCGAGACGGGCGCCGGAATTTCGATCCTGCCCGAGCCCACGATCCGCAGGGAAGTCGCCAATCATTCGCTGGTTGAGGTGGCGCTCGAGGGATTGGATCTGGTCCGGCCGCTGAGCATCATCCGCCGGCGCGACCGCGAATGGACGCCGGCCGTCGCGCGGTTCGTCGAGATTCTGCGCGAGCGCGGCAGCTATTGGGCAGCCCCTGAGGGGCAGGTTCCGAGTTCACCGTTCACAGTTCCGAGTTCACCGTTCGCAGTTCCGAGTTCCGAGTTCCGAGTTCCGAGTTCGGATAAAATCAGCGAAGGTCAGGGATCAGGATTGATGGATCGGAACGGTGATTTACGAGTTACGATTGACGATTTACGATTGAAGGAACGCACCGCTCAATTTGCCGCGCCTGCCGCATCAATCGTCAATCGTGAATCATCAATCGAAAATCAACCACCCGCTTCCTCAATCGTCAATCCTCAATCGTCAATCGTCAATCCCTCCCCCGACCCCCGACCCCTGACCCCTGACCCCTCTGCTGCTCCGGGGTCCTCAAATACGTTCAGAAATTTTCTGAAAAATAGTTCCACTCAACCTAACCCCGCCTTAGCGGGGGAAGATTCAAGGAGGCCCATCGCCATGTCGTACATTCAGACCGTGTTGGAAGGCGTGATCAAGCGCAACCCCGGCGAGCCTGAGTTCCACCAGGCCGTCAAAGAAGTCCTCGAAACTCTCGAACCCGTCATGGAGCGTCACAGCAAGTATCAGCGCAACCGGATTCTCGAACGCATCACCGAGCCCGAGCGCACAATTATTTTCCGTGTGCCCTGGGTTGACGCGCATGGCGACATCCAGGTCAACCGCGGATACCGCGTCGAATTCAGCAGCGCCATCGGCCCGTACAAGGGCGGCCTGCGGTTCCATCCGACCGTTTACCTCGGCCTGCTCAAGTTCCTGGGCTTCGAGCAAATTTTCAAGAACGCCCTGACGACGATCATGATGGGCGGCGGCAAGGGCGGCTCGGACTTCGATCCCAAGGGCAAAACCGATATCGAAGTCATGCGGTTCTGCCAGTCGTTCATGACCGAGCTGGCGAAGCACATCGGCCCGCTCACGGACGTTCCGGCGGGCGACATCGGCGTGGGCGGACGCGAAATCGGATACATGTTCGGCCAGTACAAGCGCCTGCGCAATGAGTTCAGCGGCACGCTTACCGGCAAGGGCCTGGGCTGGGGCGGTTCGCTGATTCGTCCCGAGGCCACCGGCTACGGCACGGTTTATTTCGCGCAGGAAATGCTGGCCACGCGCGGCGAATCGTTCGAAGGCAAGATTTGCGCGGTTTCCGGCTCGGGCAACGTTGCGCAGTACACCGTCGAGAAGCTCCTGCAACTCGGCGCCAAGCCCGTCACGCTGTCGGATTCCAACGGCACGATCTATGATCCGAACGGCATCACGGCCGAGAAACTGGCGTGGGTCCTGGACCTGAAGAACGTCAAGCGCGGCCGCATCAAAGAATACACCAGCCAGTTCCCGGGCTCGAAGTATCGCGACGGCGAGAATCCGTGGGGCGTGGTTTGCCACTGCGCGTTCCCAAGCGCGACCCAGAACGAGATCAGCGGCGAAGACGCCAAGACGCTCGTGCGCAACGGCTGCATGCTCGTGGCCGAAGGCGCCAACATGCCGACGAGTCCCGAAGGCATCCGCGTCTTCCAGAGCGGCAATATCCTTTACGGCCCCGGCAAGGCGGCCAACGCCGGCGGCGTGGCCTGCTCGGGCCTTGAAATGGCGCAGGATTCGCAGTTCATGCAGTGGCCGCGCGAGGAAGTGGACGGCCGCCTGCATCAGATCATGGTCTCCATTCACAAGACCTGCTTCGAGACGGCCGAGGAATACGGCAAGAAGGGCGACTACGTCGTGGGCGCCAACATCGCCGGCTTCGTCAAAGTCGCCGACGCGATGATTGACCAGGGCGTGGTGTGATTGCGGATTGCGGATTTCAAATTTCAAATTTCAAATTTCAGATTTGAGATTTGAGATTCCGAAATTGGGGATTGTAGATTGCGGATCAGCAATCTTATGCGATGAGCATCCCACCAGCTAAGCGCGGCAATCCTTCCACCCGAACGCGGGAGAGACACCCTCTCCCGCGTTCGCTTATTAAGGCCCTTATCATGCTGCGAACGACAACCTGTTGTCGTTTGTAGTAATCCGTTTAATCCCTTAATCCGTGGTGGAATTTCTTACCACGGAATAAAGGACCAGGATTTTCACACACTCCGTTTTCAAATTTATACCGCTTCGCGGCGCGATATCCGTGTTTTCCGAGCAATCCGTGGTTAAATTTCAACCACGGATTACTCGGAAAACACGGATGCCAAGGAACGACAACATGTTGTTGTTCAGCGCGCGATAATGGCTTATTTCTTATCCGCGATGCCTGCTTTCTTTTTTATTTTTTCGATGTCGAGCTTGTCGAAATAGGATTTCAGATTTATCCAGATGGGATGGAAGCCGTAGCCGCCTTTGGTCATTTCCGCCAGGGCTTCGTCTTTGGTCCAGCCCTGGATTGCGACGCGATAGATGGCGCACATCAAGCCAGTGCGGTCTGAGCCGTGCTGGCAATGGACGAGGAATGGCCCGCGGTCTTTGGCGGAAACGATTTTGAGAAATTTGACAACGTCCTCATCTTCCGGATGCCAGGCCTTCATATAAATGTGTTCATAGCCAAGGCCGGCGGTTTTGGTTTCCTTGCGGTCGGAATGGAAAGTGCGCAGATTGATCACCGTTTTGACGCCCAGTTTTTTCATCTCGGCAAATCCTTCGGATTCCGGCTGCGAAGAGCGATAAAGGCCGTCGCTGACTATATAAAAATTCTTCAGGCCAGGTTTGCCGAGCAGCGGCTGCGCCCACGTCGCGGGGCGTGTTGTGATAGCCGGCGTATTTTCGACGGGATAATTGGCTTCGTTCTCCTCCGTCTTGGCGAGTGAACCGGATGTTTCAACGGCAGTGGCTGTGAGGGGCAGAGTATGGAAGGCGAGGAATATAGCGAAGAAGAAAGGAACCGTTCTTAAATAACACGCAATGATGCGAATGATGAAAGTGAAAGCATACATGGCGGCGCCTTTGAGTTTTTGTTTATGCGCAATGATGGTTGGAAATATTTATCCCGCAGGGCATGAGACGGCAAGAGCGCATTTTGGCCTGAGGGTTTTGCGGGCGTATTTCAGTCGAGCTACCTTGGCGTGCCGGAAAAGATTTGACAAAACAATGTGCGACAAAATAATGGCACAAAGCCATTCCTGCCTGATTCAACGGCAATGCGTTTTCATTGTTTTGTCAGAACAAGCGCCGCGTCCTGCCGGTCGCCGGCTTGGGATGCGCCCGGTTTTTGTCAGGATGGTGGGGGGCAAGGCGATCAAATTACAGCTTGTTTACCGTACGATACGGTACAAGGTGCACGTTAATGTTGGCCACTGAAAACGGCATTTTTTCATCCTTTGGCTTCAAGATTCAGGCGTGAATTAACAACGAATCAGGTTTGCTTATCCGCTAAGAATATTGGTATTTATTGAGTTATGATATTTATAAAACTAGCGTTTGCCTCCGGGCGGCTGTTTCGCTATGCTTGAAAAGATTTCTTTTTCGTTTGGCGAATTAGGGCGCCTATTTTGCTCCCACTAAGGGGCTCAATGAAATTTTGCCAAAGGAGAGCAACTATGTTTTTCAAGCATTCGGAGAATCCACGCATGCGCGGCTTTACGCTGATTGAATTGCTGATCGTTGTCGCGATCATTTCGATCTTGACGGCGATCGCCATCCCCAATTTTCTCGAGGCGCAAACGCGCGCCAAGATTGCGCGCGCCCAAGCCGATATGCGGACGGTAGGCATGACAATCGAAGCCTACTTCGTTGACTATAACTCCTATCCGCGCGGCAATATAGGAAAAGGCGTTCCCAACACCGAACCGCTGTCACAGCGCATTGTCTGTCTGACGACGCCGGTGGCTTATATGACCACGTTGATGCCCGATGCTTTTCCAGCGATGGCCGCCACGGGCGGTCTTCCGGTGAGGGCCTTGGACACCTACGATTACTTCGACAAAGAATCGGATATGGATGAGGACGGCGCAGGACTGCCTGATGTCAGTGGCGTGGTTCAACCCAATAGCGTCAATAGCACCCGATTTTGCATGTGGCGTCTGGCGAGCGGCGGACCGGATTTGTACCAATCCTTTGGCATCATCCGCACGGAGCTGCCGAAGGATTTTCCCGATGCGCGCGACATGACCGGCGTGGAATATGATCCGAGCAATGGGACGGTCAGCGGGGGCGACATCACCCGTTGCGGGCCGAAGTATCAATAAGACGCTTTTGGCGCCAAGGCGGTCTGAAAGAGGAATGGAGTGAGTGAAACCAAGTCTGAAAAAAGCCTGAGAAGCAGAGTGATCCTGACCGCCGGCGTCGCGGGAGTGGCGCTGGCGGTCAATCTCTTTATTGTTTTGCGCGTTATCACGCCCGAAAGCCTCAGCGCCGAGGCGATTGTGCGTTCGAGCATTGCGCGGGAGCTTTCCCAGCCCGGAAGCCGCGGATACCATGCGCTCATCAGCTCGTGTCTGATGGCCCCGTTGCCGACGCTGGGCTCGGCGCCGCTCGTCTGGATCAATGAGTGGCAGAATGGAATCGCGTTTTATATCCTGAGCTCGATCCTGTCGGCCATTGCCGCCTTGTATATGGTTGCGCTGGCGCGGTCGTTCAGCCTGCCAGCGCCGTGGATTTGCGGTCTCGCGCTGGCCATCGCGCTGCTGTTCAATCCCTGGACGCCGCTGGCCGCCTGGCGCGGAAGCAGCGCCACGGGATCGTTGCTGTTTGCCACGGCCATCGGCGCGCATTTTGTGGCGTGGCTGAAACGGGACAAATGGTTTTCGCTGGGACTCAGCGCCGGTTTCCTGGCCTCCGCGTTGATTTGGGACGTGCGATTCACCCCGGTGGCTTTGCTGGGCGCAAGCATTGTGGCCGGCCATGCCGGCGCGTTGGCCCGCAGGGAGCGGCGCGCGGCGATTCAGGCGGCGGCGGCGGCGGCGGCGGCGGCGCAAGGCGCCCCGTTGGCGGCGCCGCAGGCTTTGGCCGTCCCGGCTGCGATCGTCGCGCCTGCCGGGGGCAAGAGGCGCGTGGAAGGATCGCTGATCGTGTTTCTTGCGCCGATTGTCTATATTCCGGGAATCTGGGTGCTGTTCAACTGGCTGATTTTCGGCGACGCGCAGCGCATGTTTCGCGACTTGCCGTTGTTCAAGGGGATGATCCTCCACCTGGCGCAATACGGCGCCGCCGCGATGGCGGTCTGCTATCTGGCCACACGATTTGCCCCGCTGGGAAGATTGGCCGCGGCGGCCGTGTACGGATTGGGTGTGGCCGGATTGATCTGGCTGGCGGTCAGCCCTGTTTCGCCGGCAATGGCCGCCATTGTCGGAACGAAACCTGATACGGCTTCCTATTCGCAATCGCTGGAAGACTTGCGGCGTTATTTGCGCGAATCGTATGGCGGCAGGCTGGCGCTGGTGATCGGGCGGCCTGGATACCTGGCGCAGCGGCAATTGGGCCCCTGCACGCAATTCATTCATTATCTGGATCTCATGAGCATTGAAGGCATTTTGAAGGACAGCCCGGGGCGGGAGCTGATTTTGATCCTGAGCGAACCGCAGCGCGAACGATATTATGCGCAATTCGGCAAAGATCGTTGGGATTTGTTTTTTGTGGCGGACGAACGATTCGGGCCTTGGCAAGCCTTTTTTTGCGTGCGAGCCGCCGGCAATTCTTCTGCGCAGGGCAAATCCAGCATCCCGGAGTAAGAGAGCAGCGGCTTGGACAGAGCGAGTGAAGGACCCCAAGGACCCCAAGGACCGCAAGGACTGCAAGGATGCCTAAAAAACTTTCCTGGGTTTTATGGATTTGCTGTGGTTTGGCGTGGGCGCTTGCGCCGAACGCGCGCGGCATGGACGTGGATGCCGACGTCGCCAATGCCAACAAATACAGCGTCATGCTGGCAAAAGCCCAGCAGTTGGCGTATCCCCAAAAAAAATTCGATCAGGCCATTGCGTTGTTGCGTCAGGCGGCAATGCTGGCGCCTGCGAGGCCGGAGGCTTATCTTCAGATCGCCCGGATCTACGATGGGCGCGATCGCGTGGACGAAGCCCGCGTCGCGGTCGTGGAGGCTTTCACCGTGCGCCCCACCACGGACACGGGCGAAATGCTGCTGGATCATTCGCGGCGATTGTATCGCAAGCAGCGCTATGAGGAAGCGCTGAATCTCGTGGCGCCTTTCTATCGCTGGTCGCCCGGTTACTGGGGCGTGATTTATCAACGCCTGCTGTGCCTCAACGCCATGGGAAGGTACGAGGATACGATCAAGGACGGCGAATCGGCGATCACGAGCCTGGTATCCTGGAGCCGCGCGCATCCGGACAAAGAAATTTCGTGGGTGGATATAGTCTCGCAAGTGGGGCGCGCCTTTTATGAGCGCGGCGCGTTGAAAGACGTCATCCAGCAGTTTGAAACGTCGCAGGCCGGCCAGCCGCCGACGAGCGGGACGGTGACGATCCAGCGCCTGTATCTGAGCGAGATGGGCAAAGGCCGCCAGCGCGACCAGAAATGGGATGAATGCATCGAGTACTTCAAGCGCGCGGCGCGGTTGGCGCCTTCCAACGCGGATTATCAGCTTCAGGTTTCGCGCGCGTATCAAGCCGCCGATCGCAAGCAGCAGGCCATTGAATATCTGCGCGAGACGTCCAAGCAGGCCTGCAAAGACGAGCGGCTGCGCGAGGAACTGGCCGACGTGCTGTTCAACGAAAGCCGCTTTGCCGAAGCCGAGCAGATTTATCGCGAACTGTATGGCGAGAATTCCAAAGACCGCCGGCGTTTCGACCAGATCGTCGCCTGCCTGGTGAAGCAGGAAAAGTTTTCCGACGCCGCCGCGATGATCCAGGCGGCGATCCTGCGCATCGAATTGTCCAGGATGTCGGACCGCGAGAAGCAGCGAGCCATCGCTTCGCTCGAGGAGAAGCATTTGGGCGTTTTGGAGAATTCCGATTTGCTGGACCAGCGAATCCGCGCGCTGGCCAGAGACGTCGCCGACACGCCCACCGATACCCTGAACCTGAACCGTCTGGCGGATCATTATGCGCAGAACGGCCAGAGCGAATTGGCCCTGTCCGTCTATCTCATGGCGGCCACGATCAGCGGCAGCCCTGCCAAGATCCTGGAGCAAACCCGCAAGCTCATGAACGCCGAGCGCCGGTATGAAGCGATTCCCTATCAGGAAGCCATGATGGAGCATTTCCCCGCGTCCGCGGAAGTTTTCTGGATGCTGGATTCCTATATCTATATCAAAGTGCCCGTCCAGGCGCGGCGGTTTGCTTTTTCCCCTTCGCTGGCCGACGCCTATCGCCGCACCGAGCTGTTCTGCCACCGGATGGCGAATGACGACCGGGTCACCACGGATCTGCGGGCGCGGGCCGAGCTGAAGGAATTGCAGTATCATCTCGAGCCGCTGGCCAGTAACGTCGAGCTGTGGCAGTCGGCCCGCACGAGGGCTCTGACGTTGTCGCAACAGGCCGGAATGCGCGACGACGTGCGCCGCCTGATTCTTTCCTGGGTCGCCGACATCAGCCTGACGCGGCTGGATGAACCGGAAACGGCGTATCGCTATTATGAGTCGCTCATGCGCGAGGCGCCGAGCCGCGACGGACTGCAGAGGCTTTATGAGACCGCCATGCGCATCAACCCGATGCCGCCTCCGGCCACGGCGCGGCAAATCATCGAAGAGCGCAAGGACCTGGCCGGCGATTCGGCCACGCAGCTGGACCTGGCGCGCTGGGAGTGGGACGCCGGCGAGCGCGATCAGGCGATCGAACGGATTCGCGTCATCCTGAAAAGCAGGCCCAAGGAACCGTCGAAAGTCCTGCGCATCCTGCAGCGGATGAGGCCGGATTTGGCCCGTCAGCTGGCCGGGAGCAAATCGTCGAAACCTCCGTCGGATGTGATCGAAGTCAAGATTGAGAAAATCTGGGATTGCCTTGCGCCGGATTTGCTGATCGGGGATTCGGCGGTTTACAGCGAGAAGACGCGCCTGATCGTGCCGTCCATCTTTGTCTCCAGCGCGCCGTTGCGGCTCGTGACCGATGACCGCCCGGCGGTCAGCGATCCCCCGGCGCTCTTTACCAAGACGTCCGCCGCGGCGAAGCCGGCTTCCGGCGCCACGACTGAAACGCGAACGGCTTCTCCGGCCAATGTGGCGGCGTCGGACCTTTGGGCGGCCAGCTGGAGGCCGGGCGTTTTTTCCGATATGGACCCGGATGCTCCGGTAAATCTGCTACTCACGTCAGAACGCAAACGAACGCCGGAAAGCAATCTCGAAGCGCGCCGCTCGCTGGTTCGCGAAAAAGAAGACAGCGATGGCTACATCTTCAATATGTTTATTCATTCAACCCACCCTTTCACCGTCAGCTTTGACATGTCCGAGATGCGCAGCGGCTATCAGGTGCTGTCGCCGGCCAAAGGATTTCGCGAGGATTCGGGCAAAATCTCCTTCGACAACGACGGCGAGAAATTTTCCGCCAAGGAAGGCACGACATTCACGATACGGCTGATCTTCCATAAGCGCGAAGGAGGCATCCGCCGCTCGCGCAGGCAGCAATGCCCTTCCGCAGAAATCGTCGTCAATGAGACTAAAACCACCGGCACGCTTCAGAGCGAAGGCGACGTTTACGTTCTGGCGGACGATACGCATGGATTGCGGCTGGAAGTGGACCGCGAGAGCGACTTGCCCGGCGCCGAGCCGCCGCATTATGCGGCAGTGGATCGGATGGTGTATCGAATGGGAGGGGTGGAACTGGCGATTTTGACGGGGAAATAGAACCCGCTCAATATCCAATATCCAATATCCAATATCCAACATTCAATATCCAGCATTCAATATCCAGCATTCAATATCCAACTAGAAACTGTCCGCGCCTGATCAGCAATCGAAATGCCCACAGCGCCGATGTTTTCCTTTGCGACGCGGGCAAAAGAAACGATAAGATATTTCAAATCAGCTGACAAAAGAGTTCCCCCAAAATGCCAAATCGCGTGATAACAGAGCGGCTATGCAAGCTGGGAGAGGAAGAGCAATTCGACCGCGAATTTTGGCGTCAGGCTGGCGATGAAGCGCGCTGGGCTGCCACATGGGAAATGGTTATAGAAGCCGAACTGTTCCGAGGCAAGGATGCCAGTCAACTCCGATTTCAAAGAGATGTTCAGCATATTCAACGAAGAGAAGGTTGAATATCTGGTAGTGGGAGCTCATGCGGTTATCTTCTATTCTGAGCCCCGCTATACCAAGGATTTGGATATTTGGGTTAATCCAACGCCTGACAATGCTTGCCATGTTTATCGCGCCCTGAAACGATTTGGCGCTCCTTTGCATGACATTGAAGCAAGCGATTTTGTCAACCCCAAGCTTGTTTTTCAGATGGGAATGGCGCCCAATCGCTTCGACATTATCATGCAAATAGCTGAAGTGGAATTTTCATCCGCATGGCCCAGGCGTTCGTTGAGTTCCTATGGAGGAGTACCTGTCAATATTTTGGGTATAGAAGACTTGATCAAAAACAAAGAGGCAGCAGGCCGGTCTCAAGACAAGCTGGACGTCGAAAAGCTGCGCCGGAAAGAGACCGGAACAGCCTGAATTTTTATGGAATCCAGAAAGAGAACATGCAGGGCATATCCGAACGCTGGCGGGTTGGGCTCAGTCTTGCCGGAGCGGTGCTTGGCTGGGGTTGGGCATGGGTTGGCATTCGTGATACAGTGCGTTTCTATGAGCCGGGACCGCTGGCGCTGGGACGGTATCTGGTCGCCTCGCTCGTGTTATTGATGCTTTGGACGTGGCGCGGCGCCCGGTTGCCTGCGCGGCGCGATTGGCCCATCATTGCGGTGATGGGATTGCTCGGGTTCACCTTTTATAATCTTTGCATCAACACAGGCGAGAAAACCATCACCGCCGGCGCAGCCTCTTTGATTGCGGCTTCCATCCCAGTCATGGCAACCCTTGGCGCGCGCTGCTTCTTTGCGGAAAGACTGACCGCGGCCGGATGGGCGGGCATCGCCATCGCGTTTGGCGGAGTGGCGATCATCTCCGTGGGCGCGGAAGGCGGCGTGCGTCTGTCGTACGGCGCCTTACTCGTGCTTCTTGCTTCGGTCTGCGCCGCGGGCTACAGTCTCCTGAATAAGCGCATGGTAGCGCGTTATGCGCCGCTCGAGATCACGGCCTGGGCCGTATGGATGGGCACATTGGGATTGATGCCGACAGGACTCGGGCTGCTGGACGCCTTGCGTAGCGCGCCCCTGTCAGCGACGCTTGAAGTCGCGCTGCTGGGCGTCATTCCCGGCGCCGCCTGCTACGCGCTGTGGACGTATGCCATCTCCAAAGTGTCCATGGCTCGGGTGGCCAGCTGGCTGTTTCTTGTATCCGTTGCGGCGGTGGCGCTCGGTTGGATGTTGTTGGGCGAACTGCCTCCTCTCATGGCGTTTGCGGGCGGCTTCATTACGCTGCTGGGAGTCTTCCTGGTCAACGTCAAAGGTCATGTGTCCGCCGGCGGCACGGCATGAACTCTGCCCCTGGATGCGGGAACGGCTTGACTTGTTGAGCATATCGGAAAGAAAATGCAATTTGCGCCGTTTGTTGCGCCCATCCAAGGCTTTTTGCTTAGGCTTTTTGCCTAGGCTTTTTCCTTGTTGGGTTACTTTTTGCGATCTGTAGAAACTGAAGCGTGGACGATAAATCCAAGAATAAAAGCCGTAAGCGTTCGCGCAGGTCTGCGAGACCTTTGTCTCTTGAAAACGCATCGGGACAGGAGGCCTCGGATTCTCTCGCCAAATATCGCGGCGCCAATGCCAGCCCTCAGCGCGGCATATTTACCATTCTCCGCGAGTGGATAGATCCGCTGATCTTTGCTTATTTGCTGGCGATGTTTATCCGCACGTTTTTCGTGGAACTGTTCAAGATTCCTTCCGGCTCGATGACGCCGACTTTGGTCGGCGATACAGTGGCGGAGATGGATTATAATCATGATGGAAAGCAGGATTTGATTGTCGCCAATTATTCCAATGTTGCCAACGGCGGACCGGTGCGCTATCAGTTTTTCCCGGGAACAGACACTGGATACGACCAAAGCGAGCCGACGTCTTTCAGCTATCACTTGACTCCGGATTTGATGAATGAATTCGAAAGCAAAAAGGCCGTCCGTTATGATCGCATCTGCGTCAATAAATTCGCCAATTGGCTCAAGCCCGTCCAGCGCGGCGATATTATGGTATTCAAAGTGCCGCGTATCAACGAATTCACGGGACGGGAGCTATTCTCGCGCGAAAAACCGATCTACGTTAAACGGGTCGCCGGCTTGCCGGGCGAAACCGTCGAAATCCGGGACAATCGTCTTTGGATCAACGGCCAGCGGGTGACGGAACCGGCGTTTTTCGCGGATCATTATTATGAGAATGAATGCGCCGGAGCGGTCTTTACGAAGCGGACGCTGAAGAAAGACGAATATCTGATGTTCGGCGATAATACGCGCAGCAGTCTGGACAGCCGCAATTGGGGACCCGTTTCATTTGGCAATTTTCGAGGCAAGGCATTCTTCCGCTACGCGCCCGTTTCGAAAATGAAGTTTCTGCGTTGAAAGATTGTTCTTTGAATATTGGGAATTCCGTGTTGGATATTGGA
>JAPLSP010000749.1 GCA_026398575.1 Candidatus Sumerlaeota bacterium
AAGCGGCAGCAAGCAACCGCACTCCAAATGCTGGCGCCCCTTCCAACCGCATTATGTCTGCCCCTGCGACAAAAATGCGTCACTGAATTTGTGATTCAGAGCAGCAGGCCATTTCGCCGGATGCGATCCTTGCAGCAACAAAACGCAGCCTTCGGCGTTTAATATAGTGTAGGAAATTTCATGAAAAGAAACCTGGGAAGAAAGACTCGCGAGAGGAAGGCCAATGATGGAAAACGAAATTGACGGGTATTCACGCAGGCAGCGCCTCGGCGCCCATTTGTCGGAGCTCTTGATCCTGTTCGCCGTGGCCGCCATCGCCGCGTCGGTGAAGATTCAGTCGGAAGCGGCCATCATTCTGGGGCAGATGGACAGACAGGCGAGGGACTTCATCGCGATCTTTGCCTCGTCGGAGGTGTCGTTGACGATCACGTTTCTGTGCATTATCGCGGCGTGGATGGCCTTATGGCTCCTGCTTCGGCTTTCGTTGCGGGCGTTGTTTGCCGGAATTATCCTCTGCGCCATCGCTTATGTATGTCTGCTGTATTCCTTACCCGCGCTGAGTGTGATAGATAAAAAGCCCCTGCTCGGAATATTCTCGGCTTCCATGCTGGCGCTGAATGGCACGTTCCCGGTTGCGGTCCTGGCGCTAATGGCTTTGTCGCGCATGATTCGGCGTCCGATGTGGTTCCTGCTTGGAGCGATTATTATGCTCGCCGCCCTCTACTTAGGACTCTTCTTCATCTATGCATTTCCGCATATACATGGCATTGCCGATCCAGACAACCTTCTCAAACAGGCGTCATTCGCCACTCTTCAGCCGCCGCCGTTCGACAGACTGTATATACCCACTGTATGCGTCCCTTTGAGAAAACTCATCGAAGTCGCGCTGCCGTTTGTTTTTGCCATCGCGTGCGCGAGGCGCAGTTTTCGCGTATGGAAATTCTGCGCGGCCTATCTTCTGGCCGCAACAGGTTTGAGCGGGATTTTCTATGGGGCGAACGCATTCGGATTTCCAGGACTGCTTTCGCCGCTGGCGGGATTGGCGTTGAGTTTGGCGGCGCTGTATCTGCCGCTTCAGCGCCAGGCGTTTGAGCGGCTGTTTGGTTTTTCTTTGCGCGGCGAACCGGTGGATGAATCCAGTGGCGCATCATTCGCCTTGTCCATAGTCGGTTATACAACACTCATCGCGCTGCTGGCAATGACGGCTCTGTGGGCGGCTTTTGGCTACTATGAGCGAGAATTGATTCGCGTCATCAAGTCTGGGCCGGATTTCGTTCCGCAAAGCCCGGCGCTTCACAATGCTTATGACGATCTGAAGCCTCTGTATTGTATTAACAAAGGAACGTATATAAACATCGCCTTTCACTCATCCCCGACAACCGCAAGCCGGACTGTCATCGAGGTGGGGAATGAAAAGATTACAACTACCACACCCAATATCCTGATATCCCAAGGTAAGCTGCCATCCAGCGCGTTCATCAAAGTTTATATGCCATCGCCGTTCAGCACCGATAATTTGATGGGCCATTTGCCGCCCGACCTGGTTGATATGGCCATCGCCACCTTCGATCAGAAAAAGATTGAGGAGCGGTTCAATGACATCAAGCCTTTCCTCGATGCCTGGGAAAAGGCTCGCGACGCCGATTATTGCCGCTTCGACACGAATCACGGCTTCAAACCCAGATTCCTCAATCTTCGAAAAATGGTCCGCCTGATCGCCTTCCGCGCCCATCTGCGGATGAGCCAGGGCCGCCCCGGCGACGCCATTCACGATATCGAGTCAATATTCCAGACCGGTTGGTTGCTCGATGATGATTGCCAAAACTTGACAACTTACATGTATGGCACGGCGTTTCGCGGCATGGCAGTGGGAGCGGGCCATAGTTACTACCTGCGCCATAAGGACGATCCGGCTGCAATGGGCTTGCTCGGCGATCTGCTGGAGCGCATGGCGCCGAAGGTGCGCATGACGTTTGCCTGGGAGCGCTTGCGCCGGGTGGAGTCGGCTCTGTGGACAATTTCCCCTTATCTAGAGAAGCAAGCGCCCTCCTGGCCAAGAGTGGTGGCTGTTTATTATGCGCGCTGGATAGGATATGACATGCTTGTCGTGTGCGTGGCGCTGGAAAAATACCGGAAGGCGCACGGCGATTATCCCGCGACACTCGACGCCCTTGCGCCTGCGTATCTCAAGCGGCTTCCGCTTGATCCGATTCAAGGCAAGCCATACA
>JAPLSP010000359.1 GCA_026398575.1 Candidatus Sumerlaeota bacterium
GGTTATATACTATACCGACGTTTTCGATGGAACGGTTCTTTCGTAGGTATTCGCATACGGCGACCATGTTTTCCGGCTCACCACCCCAGCCACCATGGTTGTAGATGCCGACCTTACTTCCAATCTCTTTTGCTTTTTGCAGTACAGGCAAAAGAGCCTCGGAGGCGTTCTTGACCTTCTTCGCATTGGCCGGTCCGTAGTTGTTCGGCCAGAACTCGATATTGCCACCTTCCAATCCCATCCCGTTTGCCACACCTTTGGCGTTCGATATCACGTTCATATTTTTCACATCCTGCTGGAAGTTGGCTTTGGCGCCTACTGTCGGTACGCCAATCTTTCCGAGGTCATCCGTGAAGGCGTCCATTGAGACATAGGCGTATTGTGTCTCGCCGTTCGCCGGTTGCAGCTCGATGAAATAGGCGACACGGTCGAAGGGCTGATTGATCTTCTTGCTGTTATCCACGTCATAGTTGATTTTGGCGCCAGCCTTCCCCAGATCGAGGTCATAGACGAGTTTGTAGTCCTTCGACTCCGGCACGTTGAGAGCGAGCGGATCGCGATTCGGCGCGTTTCCGGCGCGGAACGGAATGGCGGGGAGGCCTTCCTTGTTCATCAGGGCCGGCTCGGCGATTTTGCTCCAGGCGAAGCGTACGGCCACGGGCTTTTTGACTTCGGGCGCCGAGACCACGACGCTGTTCGCGCCGCTGATTTCAGCCTGCGCCTTGACGAAGCCGCCTTCATCCGCGTCTATCACCTCGAACCAGTCCAGCGGCTTGCCGCCGCGCGCGGCCAATCCGCCGCCCACATTGTCGAACGTGAGGCGAATCTTGTTTCCCTCGATCACCAGGCTTTTATAGGACGGTCCGGAGCAGACGATGTCTTTCTTGCCATAAGTTTTCGCCAGCGCCAGCAGCGCAAGTCTGCGCCCCACTTCCTGCTTGTTCTTGGGGTGAATATCTTTCACATCGCCGATATCGGTGGTCACGACCATTCCCGTATTGGGGATCGCCAGCGCGGCGGTCTGCTGCTCCCAGAACTCCGGAACAATCCAGGACGCCTCGCTGCCGTATAAATAGGGGGCAATTTGAACATAGAGGAATGTGAGATCATCCTGGCCAAAGACCTTGCGCCAACCTCCGACCAGCGCCTCTGTCTTTTCTTTGTAGTCTTTTTCATTGTGATTCGATTCGCCCTGATACCAGATCGCGCCGCGAACGGCGAGCGGCACGATCGGATAAACCATCCCATTATAAAGCGTGGTCGGCGCTCCCGAACCCAGCGGCGCCTGCAATTCCTGGGGATAGGTTGGCATGGCCGGAATCGCGGTTTCCTCGGTGAGGGCTTTACGCGCGCCGCCCATCCACGTCTCCGTATCTTTCAGCAATTGCTCGAGGCGCTGTTTGTGCTGCGCCGTCCGGGGATTGCCCATCATCACCAGTTCATAGGTTTTTTGGAGCGCGGGCACGGCGGCGAAACCTTCCGGCGCGGTCCAAGGCTCGATGCGCGTGCCGCCCCAGGAAGGAGCGACAAGGCCGACGGGCACGCCGAGCGTCTTATAGATTTCGCGCCCGAAGTAATACGCGGCGGCGCTGAACCCGCCCCATCCGCCTTCGACAATTGTCGTGGGGCTGCAAACTTTCCACGTGGCGTTCACATCTTTTTCAGCCATCGGGGCCGCTACCTTCGGAATCATTAAAAGGCGGATCTTTGGATAGTCGGCGGCGGCGGCTTCCTGATCGGCGTTGAGGCACATTTTCACGCCCATCTCCATATTGGACTGGCCCGAGCACACCCAAACCTCGCCGACAAGTATGTCGTCCAACTTGATCGTATTCGATCCGGTGACGGTCATCTCATGAGGACCGCCGGCTTTCAGGGGCGACAGCGCGACTTTCCATTCGCCTTTGGGGTTCGCCTTGGCTTCCTTCTTCTCCTGAGCGAGTTGAACCGTGACGGCTTCTCCCGGCTGCGCCCAGCCCCAAACCGTCAAGGGTTTATCCTGCTGCAAAACCATGTGGCTTCCGAATATGGCCGGGAGTTTCACCTCTGCGGACGCCGTCAGCGCGGCCAGCATGCAGCCCGCCCAAACCATGATCGCCCTCGATATGAACCCACGTTCGCTCGCTATCATCCTGCGTCTCCTTATGGTTGGATACTTGCCATGATTGGAATGGAACCCGAAAGACAGCAGGAATACATAGCATACCAAAGACGCTGCATTGCAAGGGAGTTTTTATTGGATTCTCTTCCGGCGCGCCTCGCGGTGTCACTGCTCAATCAGCACAAGACCTTTGTCGCTGGG
>JAPLSP010000464.1 GCA_026398575.1 Candidatus Sumerlaeota bacterium
GCCGCTTTTTGACAACGCCAATCATATTGAATATGGAAGCTAAAGCGGCAGCAAGCAACCGCACTCCAAATGCTGGCGCCGCTCCTATCCGCATTAATTTCTTCATGAAAGTAAAAAAAGGGGAGATACAATGAAACGTCGCACATTTGTCAAAACTCTTGGCGCGGGAGCGGCGGCAATGGCTTTGTCGCCCCTGTCGCGTCCGGCCAACGCCGCCGAGGCAGCCGGGACCGCCCGCCGCAAACCCAACGTGGTTTTTATCCTGACCGATGATATGCGTTGGGACTGCATGAGCTGCGCCGGGAATCCGTTCCTCAAGACGCCCAACCTCGACCGCATCGCCTCGGAGGGCGCGCGGTTCGCAAACTATTTCGTGACCACTTCGCTCTGCTCGCCCAGCCGCGCCTCGATGCTGTCGGGGCTTTATGCCCATTCGCATCACGTCATAGATAATTTCACCGAGTATCCCACCAGCTTTGTCAGCTTCCCGATGCGCCTGCATGACGAAGGATATGAAACCGCCTATATCGGCAAGTGGCACATGGGCGAGGACAACGACGAAAAGCGCCCCGGCTTCGACTATTGGGCGAGCCACAAAGGGCAGGGCGACTACAGCGACACGCCGTTCAACATCAACGGCAAGCGCGAAGTCCTGAAAGGCTACTATACCGAGCGCGTCACCGATCTGGCGCTCGAATGGCTGAAGCGCGAGCGCAACGCCAAGCCTTTCTGCATGATTCTCGGCCACAAGGCGCCGCATACGCCCTTTACGCCCGAGCCCCAATACGCCCATCTCTATGACAACGTCGAGATCAAGTATCCCGACTCGGCGTTCCATCTGGATGACAAGCCGGAGTGGATCAAGCAACGCCTGGCGACGTGGCACGGCATCTATGGGCCGCTGTATGGATTCCGCAAAGACTTCCCCGACACGCGCCCTGAAAGCGTCAAGGAATTCGCCGCCTTCGTGCGCTCTTACACCGCCACGATCAACTCGATTGATGACAGCGTTGGCCGCGTCTATCAAGCGCTGCGCGAGTGCGGCCAGCTCGACGACACGCTGCTAATCTTCGCCAGCGACAACGGCATGTTCCTGGGCGAGCATGGCATGACGGACAAGCGGACGATGCACGAGGAGTCCATCCGCGTGCCGCTGCTCGCGCGTTTCCCAAAGAGCATCAAGCCGGGAACGGTCATTCAGCAAATGGTCCTGAATATAGACCTTGCGCCAAGCGTGCTGGATATCTGCGACGCCCAACCATTGGCGGGCATTCACGGAAAATCATGGAAAGCGCTGGTTGGGAGCGGATCGGGCGGCTCGGGATGGCGGACGTCGTGGTTTTATGAATACAACTACGAGAAGCAATTTCCTTATACGCCCAACGTGCGCGGGGTGCGGACTGACGAGTGGAAGTACATGCATTATCCCCACGGTGACGGCGGCCCGGACCGGCACAAAGCCGAACTCTACAACCTCAAAAGCGATCCGCTGGAGCTGAAGAACCTGATTGACGATCCGGCCAGCGCCGGGAAATTGGCGGAGCTCAAAAAAGAACTGGCCCGCCTCATGTCTGAAACCGGCGCGCTACCCGACAAAATGCCTCTGGACGAAGGCGTCAAAACCGCCCTTCCTGACAAGGCGATTCGCTGAAAGCCGCCTGGGAGCGCGGGCGTCCTCGCCCGCATGAGCATATATAGAGCGCCAAGCAAGCGGGCGAGGACGCCCGCGCTCCCAGGGCTGGCGCTTGGCTTTGGGCGCCGTTTGCGCCGCAAGAGCCTGAAGTCCAGAAATCAAAGTCGCCGCGGCCAATCCGGCTGCTCTGCTTTTCAGAAACAGTCGTCTTGTGGGCGTTTTGATTTTTTCCCATCAAAAGCATTGCCTGAATCGGCCTTCTCAGGCTATGATTAGATGTTAGCCTGGGAGCGCGGGCGTCCTCGCCCGCATACGCACGCGCATAGCGTTAAGCTGGCGGGCGAGGACGCCCGCGCTCCCAGGGCTGACGCCCGCGCTCCCAGGAAACATAATTCAAAAAAGAGGAGGCTATGATGAACCAGCAACTGAATCGCCGTACGTTCCTTGGAACCACCGCACTCGCCGGCGGCGCGCTGCTGACCGGTTGTGGCACGCTCCAGGCGTCTAAAAACATCCAGTCAGCCGCCAGCGCAGAGGCCGCCAGCGCAGAGGCCGCCTGGCCGCGTCTGGCGCCGGCCAGGATTTACATGGTCTTTGCCGGCCGGACCGGCGGCGCGTACCTCTCCCGTCCCACCGATGAGCTCTCCAAGTTCGACAAGCGCTTTGCGGACCTGGAGAAAAAACTCGGCGACGTGAAGTTCATCGGCGGGGAGATGATCCCGCCGGCCAAAGTCGAAGAAATCATCCCCAAACTGGCCGAGGCCGATGCGCTGCTGATTATTCATCTATCCGGCCATGGCGGCGACGCGCCCGTGCTGAGCAAGCTGGTGGATGTGGGGCTTCCGACGGCGCTCTTCTCCCAGCCTTTCAGCGGTCACGGATGGATGTATTTCCCGCAATGGAACAAGCAGGGCAAGAAAGTCATGCTCATGCCCACGAGCAACTGGGACGAACTCGACCAGACGATCAGTCTGATGCGCGTGCCGGCGATGATGAAGCAAAGCCGCGTTCTCTCCATCGGCGCGCCGCACGGAACCGACGCCGCCTGCTCGGCCGCCGAAGTCAAGAAGCGGCTCGGCGCCGATCTCATAACCATTCCCAACGATCGCGTCATGCAGGAATTCAAGGCGATTGACGACAAGGCCGCCACGGCCGAGGCTGACAGCTATTGGATCAGCCAGGCGCGGGAGATCGTCGAGCCCAAGCGCCCGGAGATCATTGATTCGGCGCGGCTGTTCCTGGCCATCAAGAAGATTATGATCGAGGAAAAGGCGCAGGCGATCTGCAGCCGGCATTGCATGGGCAATCCGCGCGGTTGCCTGACGTTCAGCAAGCTCAACGACATGGGACTGGTCGGCGCGTGCGAAGGCGACATTGATTCGACGCTCACCATGCTCCTATTCGCCTACGCCTTCCGCGTGCCTGGCTTTATTACCGATCCCGTCATAGACACCGCGAAGAACGCCATGATCCACTTCCACTGCACGTCGGCGACGAAGATGGACGGCCCCAACGGCAAGCGGTTGCCGTTCCGAATCCGCAACCAGACCGACAGCCAGGGCGGTGTGGCGGTGGAAGTCCAGAACCGCGTCGGCCAGCCGGTGACGTGCGCGAAACTGGTCAATCTCGACACCATGCTGGTCTGCCCCGGCAAGATCATCGAGACAGGCCGCAGCCCGCTGGCCTGCCGCACGCAATTAACGCAAAGCGTGCGCGACGCGCGGCGACTCTTCCTCAAGAACGCGAACGGTTCTTGCCGCCCCAGATAACAATGAAGATGGGCACATTATCTGGTTCCCGAAGGGGAACCACAATCATAGCCGTGGGTGAAGCGAAGCGAACCCGCGGTGACGATGAGCCTATCTAGCATCCCCCCGAAGGGGGAGAACTATCATAGCCGTGGGTGAAGCGAAGCGAACCCACGGTAGCGCCGCCCAATACCATTGGTCCCCGAAGGGGGCCAACGTCGTCACACAAAATATCTTTCGTCATAATCAACCCCCTCCTCCCTCAACAAACGCCTCATCTCCTCCCATGATGTCTCGTGCTTGTGATGCTCTTCCTGTTGCATGATATAATTCACCACCTTCTCCTTATCTTCATGGGATTTGGTGAAGGCGCCATATCCATCCTGCCAATGTGTGAATCCTGGAAAAACATTGCCGTTCTTGATCCAGGTTGTCGCGCTTGTTTTCAAATCCCGAATGAGGTCAGCAAGAGCGACAGTGGGATGCAGATCAAAGAAAAAATGAAGATGATCTTCTGTTCCGTTCATGCGATAGAGAATGCACCTTTTGTTTTTGAAGGTACCCTACATGTAACGAAACAACGCCTCGCGATTATCTCTGTGCAGGACCGCGTCACGATTCTTTGTTGAAAAAATCAGATGGTAATAAATCTGAGTATATGTAGACATGGCTCATCCCTTCTGTTGGCCCCCTTCGGGGACCGCATGATACGCCCATCGTCACCGTGGGTTCGCTTCGCTTCACCCACGGCTATGATTGTTTTCCCCCTTCGGGGGATTGCGGTTTGCCTCTCATGGTTTTTGCCTCTTGCCGTTCATGGATATTGCCTCTTGCCCTTTGCTTCCAGAATGCTATCTCAGAATTAGGAGACCATTAATCAGGCCTTGTACCAGACAGATGCTGAATTGTCAGGCTCTATTTGGCGGATGCTGCATCATCCGGCAGCGCTATGCGAAGGTCGAATGGCTCATACTTGATTGAGTCGAGGACTTCGAGTTCCGTGCAGTCGAAGATGCGGGCGTTCATGACTTTGTATTGGACGTAGCGCGTCTCGATGGGGCGGTCGGGGATGAGGCGGAAGGTGTCGCCTTGGATTTGCTCGTGGTCCGGCCACATCAGATTGACCGGCAGGTCCTTCCAGCGGTAGTCGGTCTTTAGGAAGCCCGCCGAGGTGTATTCCTTGCCATCCTTCGAGACCAAAACCTCCACCTTGTCCTTGACCTCGCCTTTCAGCGCGTCCCACCACGGATAACCGTGGAAATTCATTCCGAATGTGGCGCAAGACTTGACTTCGCCGAGATCGAGCGTGATGACGGGATTCTTTTTTCCGCTCCAGAGCGCGCCCCATTTATAGGAGCCGCCTCCGGCGTAGGGGGCGCCGACAACGCCATCGGTGAGCTTCTTGCCATCGGGGTCGCCCGCGCCCCAATTGTCTTCCGAAGGCGCCGAGAGCGTGTAGCTTTTGCCGACGGCC
>JAPLSP010000351.1 GCA_026398575.1 Candidatus Sumerlaeota bacterium
TTGCGAATGAGGATTTGCGGCGGATGATGCTGATCCGCGTTTTATAACAGAGCGTCACTTGGTTGTTATCAAAAAACTTAAAAAGCATGAAAAAAAGGCTGGACAATGCGCGCAATGGAATTGACAATAAAGACGAAAGTATAATCCTGAAAGGAGCAGAAAAAAATGGCCAATCATTTGATTTTTAAAAACAAGATGGACGTGACGCCTGCGCTTGTTATTTGCGGTATGGCGTTTGCGATGATTATCGTCAGCGCACAAATCGCCTCCATCGCGTTTGCGCAAAATGCTGATGGAAACGAAAAGCCGGCCGCCGCCGCGCCCGCTGCCGCCGCGCCCGCCGATAACGCAGCCCAAGAGCCCGCTGCCAAGGAAGCGAAAAAAACCGACGCGCCCAAAGCGGAGGGCGATAAGCCCGCCGCGGCTGCGTCCAACGATCCCGCGCAGGTCTTTCGTCGCGTCGTTCTTTCCCGCGTTTACCATCAGCAGAAATGGATGGCCGGGAAGGAAACGCCCGGAACCGTCGGCGAAGCCCTTGGCGCCCTGCATCCGACGCTGGTCAGCGGTCTGGTCTGCCTGTCCTCCAAGCAGGCGATTTCCGACGAGGAAGCCAATGCCTATATTGAAATCCGCAAGCGAGTCCAGGCGATCAGCCCGAAATGCAAATTCGATTTTGCGCTGGACGCCAGCCAGTATAAAACGGCCGATGAGATCACGGGGCAAATGAAACAAATCACCGCCAAGGCTCATCCGGACGCATGGTATTTCGAATCCTTCGGGGACGCGTTCAAGCAATCGCCGGATGTCATTCAAGCGGCGATCGCCTGCGCCCATTCGCAGAATCAGCTGATCGGCGGCTACGTCGGCGATAAAGAGATTCCCCCCGATTCGGACTTCGTCACCCTCAGTGGCAACAAGGGCGTCGTCAAAATGAGAGAGCAACTCACGAAGTTGAAAGAGCAGCGTCCGATTTCATTCCTGGCCACTTTCATCAGCGAACCGGCGCCGTCGAACAAGGATGATGTGGAGAATTGGGTCGCCAAGATCGCTAAAAACCAGGAATTGGATTTTGTGGAGTCGCTTGCCAGCAATCAAAGCACGGACAAATTCCGTTTAATGTATCCGATCATGCTCTGCGACGCGCAAGGAAGCAATGCCTATAACGCCTTTACAGAAGGCAAAATGATCTCGCTCGAAAAGGGATTGATGGACCGCTTCAATCCGCTGGACAAGGTGCTGGATGTTCCTATTCCTCCAGAACCGAAGCCCCAACCTGCCAGAACCGCGGATTCCGGCGGCGGCGACAAGAAAGCGGGCGCGGGCGGCGGCGGCGGCAATGCCGATCAGGGTGGCGGCGGCAAGAACCAGGACAAAAATCAAGGAAGAGCGACCAATAATCAGCCCCGCATGACTCAGCCAAGAAACAACAACAATAATCGTGGTATCAGGGCGCCCACGCAGCCTCGTCAGCCCAATAGAAACAACAATAGAAAAGGTTAGCCCAGGCCAGGCCAAACGCCCATCGGCGGCTCCAAGCCCGCAATATATTGTGGGACTGCGAGCGCCTTATTCGTGAACCGAAGATAATGAAATTAAAGCCTCTGGTATTTTCTCTTGCGCGCTGTCTGAGCGTTCTCTGCCTTCTGCATTTCACGTTGGAAGCGCCCTGCGCGACTTTCACAGACGTTGTCTATGGCGCGGTCGGCGGCAGGGATTTGCATCTGGATTTATGCCAGCCGGTCAACGCAACCTCCGGCCCCTGGCCGCTTGTGATTTATATCCATGGCGGCGCATGGCTGTCGGGTGACTACCATCAATTTTCCGGCTATCTCAAGCCGCTGCTCAACAATGGCATCGCGGTTGCCAGCGTGGAATATCGCCTGGCCAGCCAAGCCGGAAAATTCGGCGCCGAGCCGGTCACCTTCCCCGCTCAAATACATGATGTCAAAGGCGCCGTGCGCTTCTTGCGCGCCAATGCCGTCCAATATAATCTCGATCCCAATCGCTTCGGGTGCTGGGGCGATTCGGCGGGTGGACATCTGGCCGCCTTGCTGGGAACCAGCGGCGGCGTGGCGGAATTGGAAGGCGCCGTCGGGGGAAATCTCAAAGTCTCGAGCCGCGTGCAGGCCGTCGTGGATTTTTTCGGTCCGACCGACCTGCTCCATGCCGAGGATGACGTTACCAGTCCTCCGGGATGCGTCCTTCCTCTCGACGAGCCCGAATCGCCCATCGCCAAACTCATCGGCTTCGACAAGCCGGGGGAAGGCGTCGGCGTCCTGAAGGCCAACAAGGACAACCCCAAGGCGCCTTATCCCGCGATGCTGCATCGGCTCGAGATGGCCAATCCTATCACGCATGTGACGCCGGACGATCCGCCGTTTTTTATCGGGCATGGAACGAAGGACATCCTGGTTCCCCTGGCGCAAAGCTACAAGCTCCATACGGCTTTGATCGGCAAGCAGGTTCCCTCGATCTTCAAGACGGTCATTGGCGCAGGCCATTCCATGCCGCCCGCCGTCGGGGCGCAAGCCGTCCAGTTCCTAATCGAAAAACTGAAACCACGCGTTCCATCCGCCGGCGCAGTGCAACCTTCGAAACCATCGGCGGCAGGAACTCCCTGAGATCCGTGGGCAAGGACGATGAAGTCTAATTCGATTTTCGCAGGGAAAGTCATTGATGAAAAAACCTGGAATGCCAGGAAATGAAGCATGAAAATGTAAAATGAGAAATGAATAATGTAAAATGTAAAATAAGAAAAGAATAATGTAAAATGAAAAATGAGAAAAGAATAATGTAAAATGAAAAATGAGAAATGAGAAACTTAAAATGAAGAGGCACGCGGCGGCAATATTACTTTTTGTATGCGCGACGATGGTGTGCGCGTATGGGGATGAAATGAAAACGTCCTCCAGAGGCAAAAATTCCTCATCGGTCGTGACGTTGCGGGTGTTTGGCTTGAATTCGGAAGCGCTGATGAAGACGAGGGAACGCGCTGTGTCGGGCGATCCTTCGCTGAAGCCGGCGTTGGACGCGCTCGTTAAAGACGCGGACAAGGCGATCAGGAAAGGGCCGTATTCCGTAATACATAAAGAAAAGGCCGGGCCTAGCGGCGACAAGCATGAC
>JAPLSP010000419.1 GCA_026398575.1 Candidatus Sumerlaeota bacterium
GCTTGTGTTCATGGAAATGCCGCTCATCCTCATCCTCGTCCTGACGGCGGTAGTCGCCGGGGTCTTGTTCTTTATCTTCTTCTTCATCCGGCACAGCAAAGTCGAGTCTTCCTCATATACCGGATTTGACAATGTGAAAAAGAATGATAAAGAAGAGGCAACGGATACGGCGCCACCGGACAGGCCCAAGTCTCCCGAACTGCCTCCGCCGTTTCCGCGATACAATCTGGGGCCCCTTCCCAAGCTTCCTCCAGAGACCAAAAGCGGCTGCACTTCGCGCCTTTTCGGAATTCTGATTGTGCTCGGCGTCATATTGATACTGTTCATGATCGCCGTGCCGAACTTTCTCGAATCCCAATCCCGCTCCAAAGTCTCTCGCGCCATGGCTGACCAGCGAAGCCTTGCCACCGGCCTCGAAGCATATTATGTTGATTATAACTCCTATCCCGCTTGGGTGGAAGTGTTGTGGCAGGGACCGGTGAAATACCTGTCGCAAGGTCCTGTTGATCCTTTCGCCGGGCGCGGCAGCCTGAGCTCCGGCGACGGTCAATCGCTCTTCCATTATGTGACGGGAACCGACGCCTTTAATCGCGCCAAACAAGCGGGGCTAGTCAATCCGTATGCGGAACAGCCGTCCAGTTTCTGGATGACCTATAGTGTCGGGCCCAGCGGCCAAGACAGCGGCGGCACTATTGTCTATGACCCAACCAACGGAACCATCAGCGCGGGAAACATCATCCGGATCAGCCAGGGCAACCTGAGCGGGTATGGCGATAGCTTCTCTCGGTTGAGCTACGGCGGCGCCTACGGTGGCGCCGCGCCCGCGGCCAAATCGGCTTCCGTGTCTCGCGCGAAAATGCCTGCGGGCGAATCCGGATCCGGGTACAGCATGAAAGCCACATTCCCGGCGCTTGGCAGGCAAGGCGCCCCGGAACCTCCTCAAGGCGCTTCCGCAGCTGGAGAGGCGAAAACGCAAGATAGATTAGCCTTCGCTTATGATCCCACGAATGGAACCGCAAGCGAAGGGGATATTTATCGCACAAAAGATAGTGTGGATTATCAAACAGGACGGCGTTTGGCAGATGGCGAACTGCTCAAATCAGGAAGAACCGCTGGTCCAGGAAAACCGGAGACGGTTGTGGGTTCTGCCGGCGCCCTATTTTCCGAGGGATATGCTAACGCTGTGCTGCTCAATTTGTCAGGGGAGAATTCATTCAAAGATCTTGAGGCAATAAGAAGGAAGGAAGCGGCGGCGCGGCAGGCGGGGCTGCTTTCGATGGGCATCGAACTGCCCGAAGGCGGCACGCGCAAGAAACTGGAAACACTGGGTGAGGCCAAACGGATTGAGATTCGCCTGATGGATTGGAAAGACTACGCCCGGCTTCAATTCCTTGTTTGGATCGCTGCCTTCCTCTTGCTGACCTGGATTTGGATCGCGCGGCGCGCATGGTTCCGATCAGCATTTATCGCGGCCATTGCCCTGTCGCTCTTGCCGCCCGTCCTCTTTGATACGCCGTGGGCGCCGCTCTTCAATGCGGCATTCCAGGGCGTGTTGCTGTCGCTGGCTTCTCCGATCATCCACTTTCTGATTCATCGCTACGGATGGTTCGCGCCACACGCGGGCAATCATGGCGGCGACAGCCAAAGCGGCAACAGCGCCGCCTCCCCAAGCGGCCGCAGTCCTGAAGGCCCCGGCGCTCGTGGCGGGGCCAAGGCGGTTATCTTCATCGCCGCCGCGCTATCCTTGGGCGCGCCGTCCACCGCCTCCACCGCGTCCACTCTGTCCACCCCGTCCACCCCGTCCACAAATCCCGTGCGCATCCTGGTTCCGTATGATGCAACCGAGCTCAAGCTGATCACGCTGCAAGAGACGCCCTCATTCCTGAAGCGCGATTTGCCGGCCTTCCTCAGCCGCGCGGACTTTACGCGCCTTTGGAACGCGGCGCGCCGCGATCAGACCGAGCCGGCGCGCCTCCAGCCGCTGATCGCCGAAATGCGCCTCACGGGAACGCTGTCGCCCGAGCGATCCACGATCGAAGGCGAACTGACGCTCCTCGCCATCAATCCCGCTAATGCGCCGTCTTCCGCGGTCATCGGTTTGGAAGGCATGGCGCTGACCGAGAGTACGGCCTCGGCGCCGGGCGCGGCGCTTGAGGAGGGCGCCAAAACGGGCCTGCTGCTGCAGATGAGCGCCAATTGGTCCGGCGCCATCGTTGCGCGCTTCGTCCTGCCGTGCCAGACGCGTGGCGCCACAGGGCGCATGAGCCTCCGCTTCCCCGACGCCGGCGCCGGGACGTGGAAAATTCAGATTCCATATCCGGACGTGACCGCCAAATACGGCGAAGCCGCGCGGGCCGCCGCTCAGACTCTCTGCGTCAGCGAACGGACATCCGGCTCGACCATCCTCACGGGCGCCATCAAGCCCGGTCCGTTCAATCTTTCGTGGACGGCGCGCGAAACGGGCGGCGGCGGCGCGGCGTCTGCTCGCGCCGGAGCGAACGAGTGGCGCGCCGTGATCACGCAGCGTGTTTCCTGGGAAGACTTATCGGAGGCGCGATTCTTCGCCACGATTTCCCTGAGCCCAAGCGCCGCCGGAAAGAACCTGCCCGCCGAAGTCACACTCGCGCATGATTCCAGCCTGAGCGTCGTTTCGGCAAAAGGCGAAGGCCTGCTCTCGGCCGAGGATGCGCCGGCGGATGAACCCGCAGGCGGACCAGGGGCGCGCGCAACCTCGCGTCTGGTTTTGCGCCTGGCGGATGTCCCATCCGCTTCTATCGTTCTTGAAGGAATTTGCCGCGCTCCCTCCGGCGGACGTCCCTGGCAGGCGCTGGGTGTTCGCGCGCCGCAAGGGATTGAATCGCGCGCGACGCTGCGCCTGGAAATTCCGGACGATATCGAAATTCAATCCGTCCAGACGCGCGGGCTGGAGCGCCGTCCCACGCGCGAAGCGATTCCAGGCTGTTCGGTTTTCATCTACGAATCCGCGCGCGGCGATGGCGAGGCGACGCTCGCACTGCGCCGTCTGGAAGCCGCGTTCGACGTCGAAACGCTCGATGCCTTCGCTCCCGCTGGCGATCTGCTTTGGCGGGCGGCCACCATCCAACTGACGCCGCGCTCAAGCCAACTGCGCGAATGCGTCCTCGAAGCGCCTGCCGGCTTGCGCGTCCTGACGCTCAAGGGCAAGGACGTGGCCGGATGGTTCCAGAGCGGAGACAGGATTTTTGCCGCGTTCCATCCGCCGTTGGAGCATCCTTCGGCGCTGGAGCTGACGGCGATTGGCGAAACGAGAGCCTCATCGGACGTTTTGACGCTGAGGCCATTGGCCGTCCAGGGCGCCAGCCGGACGCGTGGCGGCGCGGTCATTGTGGTTCCCGCCGGCGCGGAGTGCGGCGAGATTGACATCGCAAAAGCCACGCCCCGCCCGCCCACGAACGTTGACGGGCTGCTGGCTGCGCAGGCGTGTGGCGTTGAAAGCGCAAAATCCGGATCGCTTCGCGCGTACACGCTCGATTCCACGGCGCCCCTGCGTCTGGCGTTCCGAACGCTCGAGGCCACTTCGTTGGATACGGTCTTCAACCGTCTGACGGTTTCCGATGGATTGCAGTCGCTCGAATGCGTCGTCCGCTCCGAACCGCGCCGCGGGCGCCTGAACCGGATTGAGGCGCTGCTTGTGCTGCCCGCGCCCGATCCCACGGCGCCGGCGCGGCTGCAGGTCAGCGGCCCGGTCCGTCACCTGAAAACCGACCCAGTCGGCGCGCGCGCGTGGCGCGTAACGGCGGAACTCAATGCGCCGTACGCTCATGCGGTCGAGGTGCGATTCCAGCTGGATCGTCCACTGCCGCCGGAGGAAAAGAGTCTCGTTCGCTCGATGGCGTTTCTGCCGGTTCGAGGCGGTGGCGCGCGCGCGTTCCTGTTGCTGCGGCGCGCTTTTGAGGGTGAGCTGAAAACCGCCGAAGCCGCCGGCGCGCGAAGCCTCGATCCATCCACGCCCCCCTGGCCCGGCGCCGATTTCCATCCCATGCCCTCCGATCAGGCGTTTGAACTCTCGACTGCCGCGAACGCCATCCCGACGTTCGCCGTCACACGCCATGCGCGCAGCGAAGCCCTCCGGGCCGTCGCCGAGGCGCTGAGGCAGCGCGTCATCGTGACCGACGACGGACTGGAGCGCGTGGAACTGACGATTGTCTTGCAGAATCAGTCCGAGCAATTCCTCAAGATCGCGCTGCCGTATCCCAAAGAGCGAATCACGATCTACGAAACGCGCGTCGCCGACCGGCTGGTCAAGACCACCTTCGGCATGGAGGCCGGCCGCGAGGCGCTGCTGGTTCCGCTGATCCGTCCCGGCGCCCTTGATCCGGAGTTGACGATCCGCATCGCCTTCACAGCCAAAAGCGGCAAGCCGTTGCATGGCTCGGGCGCGCGCGAGGAACGCCAGGCCGAAGTGCTCGGCGGCGTGCCCGTGGCGCATTCGTCGCTCGTATTGATGCTGCCGCCGGACTTCCAGTACTCGAAGTTCGAGGGCACGCTCAACCGCGTGGAGATGGTGGACCTGGAGATAGACGAAGCCCTGCGCGGCGCCAAAAAAATCGAACGCCTGACGCAGATCGCTCTCTACAATCCCGCCCTGGTCCAGCATAAAACGCTTCAGCAACTGAACGCCTATCAGGCCGGGATAGAGATGAACGTAAAGGCCGCCCGCCAAATCAACGAAGCGCAGAAGCGGATGTATAGAGCCCGCGAAACGGCGCAGGACCAGAAAGAAAGCCAGCGCGAACAGGAACTGGACAAGGCGCGCGCGCAGACATTGGAGGAGGCGGAATCGGCGGCGAAAACAAGCATGTTCAGCAATACGCGGATCAACCAGGCATTCATTGCGCAAAATGCGCAGCAGCCCGGCGCGCCGGCACAGCCGCCGTCCGCCGCGGCGGTTGAGCCTCCTCCGCCCGCGCAGCCGGCGGTCATGGCGCCCATCGAATTTCCGCGCGTCGGCGAGGTCTTCGTCTTCCGCCAGCTGCAGGGAACCGGCGCCGTGACGTTCCGGTATCACTCGCGCGAAGCGGCGGGATTCCGCAATGATGTTTTCTTTGCTCTGTTCCTGACGTTGATGGCGGCGATCGCCACCTATGCCAGCCGGCATCTGTTCGCGAATCTGCGCCGCGCGGCGATCCTCGCGTTGATCCTCTGCATCACGGCGATTCTGTTCCGGGTGGCGCTGGACGTCACGATCCCGGCGGCGGCATTGGCGCTTCTCCTGCTCCTGCTGCGCCGCAAACGCCCGGCGGCGTCAAAATAGGCGCCGGGCGAATTGATGGGCATCATGAACATCGAAGGCAACC
>JAPLSP010000742.1 GCA_026398575.1 Candidatus Sumerlaeota bacterium
CATTTCCTCCCATGCCTTCGAAAACTCAAACGATGATCACGTTCATGCTGATTCCAAGTTACGACTGTGCACTCAGGATGAGCACCGCTTTTCACCCACTAATTCCTCAAGGGAACCAAAAGAATATTGCTGTGAAGGTCGTTCCCAAAAATATATTGGAGACATTTGAAAAACAGCATGGGGAAACAGGGCTGCGAACAATAATCATCACAGGGGAGAATAACCCTCTTGATCTCCTTTTGGGAGTGTGCGATTCTTTACAGGAATGGGATCGCCATGCATTTGCTAGCCCTTCAATAACATCTAAGCGCATGCTTAGCCGTCTTCATGTCGCGGCGAGGGGAAGCGACGATCAGGAAAGGATTATTATTAAATATTTAATCGATAAAAGCCTTGTACAAGAAAAAGAAGATGAATTTACACAACGTTTCGGTCTTTCTTGGCGTTCTTATCTCGAGCTCGGAATCATGAGCGATCAAGATTAGCCTTTTCCTCTACACTGTATGCATGAATAACAAGCCAGTTTGCTATTTATCATTAACGCCAACAATACGATATAGAAGCACCAAAGGCACGCCGGGGAAGCCCCAGGGTTTGAGGGGCTTGAAGCGCTTTTCGATCTGGTAATCGGATGGGGTCCAGAAGCCGCGGCGGTTTTGGACGAGGAGAAAATGGTCGCCTTCGTGGCTGCCGAGCTTGATGTCCTGGCGCAGCTTTCCCCATGCCTGCAAATGCTCGAGCGCGCGGTCGTGAATCGCGCGCGTCATGAGCTGCGCGTTCGGCGGAAGCTCATTCAAGGTTCTAATCACATCGTCGTTGATCGCTTCGCCCCAATACGCGACCTCCATGCCGGCGGCCTCGGCGCCGCGCGTTCCGCCGATGAAGGCGTTGAAGTAGGAGAGGCCGTAGGGGTGGGAATCGAAAATCGCAAAGGCGCCTCCGAGCAACGCCAGCACGTAGAGGCTGCGCGCCGCCCATCCCGTCCATCCCTCACGCCAGCGCTGAATCATCCGCGCCAGCGTCACGCCCGTCAAGACGGCCATCGCTGGAAACGCCGCGCCGAAGAGCCGGGCGCCATCGAATTTGGCCTGCGACGGCAGCGAGATGAAGGCAATGGGAAAGAGCGCGCTGATGAGGAGCAGCATTGAGACGGGATGCGAACGCGCCCGGCGCATGGTCTGCGCGGCGCCCAGCAAAAACGCCAACAGCGTCAGAGGCGGCACGACGACTGCGGTGATGATCCAGGGATAATGCCAGGGGCAGGCAGGCGCGCCGGCGACATTCCACGTTTGCCCCAGGTAATAGACGCCCGTCATGGCATGGCGCGCATAGAATTGGAAGAACGAAAACATGCGCGCCGCCGGATCGGGCCATAGCCAGGGACACGTCAATACCCAAACCGCCGGTCCAATGAAGATGAGCGAGAACATCGCGTTGGCGTGCCGCGGACGGGCGTAGATTTGCGCCCAGATCAGCAGCGCGACCGGAAGCAGAACCGCCTGCACTTTCGTGTTGAGCGCCAGCCCGAACGCCACGCCCGCCATCACGGCCCATCGCCACGAGAACAACCCGCGCCAGAAACAATAGACGGTCAAGAGCGACATGAGCGCGGCCAGCGTTTCGGCCACGGCGAGATGCGCCTCGCCCCAGACGCGCGGCATCATCGCCAGCAAGAGCGCCGCCGCCACTGCGGCCGAACGGCCTGAGATTGACGATTGACGATTGACGATTGACGATTGTGGATTCGCGGTTTGTGGTTCGTGATTCGGGGTTGGTGATTCGTGGTTCGTGATTTGGGATTTGAGATTTGAGATTTGAGATTCGTGACTTGCGATTGGGGATTGGGAATGAGGAATCAAGAATTGAGATTTTGAGGAAGGTACTTCAATTGCGAATGGAGAAGGGGATTGAGCGGAAGATGATTCACTTGCGGTTGCGGATTGTGTCCCGGCGCTTTCGCGCAGCTTGTCCTTCAATCCGAAAACTGAAAACCGAAAACCTAAATTGACGGCGTAGGCGAAGCGATAGGCCAGCATGAGCAACAACGCAAACGCCACAGCCACCGGCGTGCGCATGGCATTACCGGGGCTCATCAGCCAGGGCCTGAAGAGCGTCAATCCGCCAGCCCAGGCGAATTTCGGAAGCGCCGGAAGCTCGTTGATGAATATTTCGCAGCCCTTGACCTCATTGCCGCCCCAGCATTGATTAATCGTTCCGCGTGAGAGGGCTTTGGATGGCTCGAAGACCAGCGTCCGCGTCCAGTGCTGAACCAGCCGCGCCGGCTCATAATAATACGCCTCATCCCAGGAATGCCCATACGAGCCCCACGTGATCGCGACGCCGCAGGCGAAGAACAATCCGATTGCGCCCGCAATCAGCCAGTCCATCCAAGGCATCGGCCTTGGAGGCGCGGCGAGAGATTCAGCGGGAAGATCAGTGGAAGAATCAATCATTCGCGATTGCTCAATATCTTATTTCCCGTTCTCTATCAGTACTCATTATTTATCGCTTTCAAGCTTTTTTGCCTTGCCAGTCGCCAATCAACTGCCCTTGTTTGATTCGCAATGTTTGAGGCAACGATAAACTCGAAGCCGTGGATTCGAATTGGCAAGAAGCAGGCAGGGCAATGACGCCAAGGTAAAACTCTGGCAATTCGAGTTTGAGCGCTTGATGAATTGATTGAACGACATTATCCGGCACAGGATACAGTCCAATTGCCCAAGGGATGAATCCAACTGTTGTTCCTTCGCGCAATGCCGAATCGAACTCGGCGCGGAGGCGGCTTCCGTCAAGGTTGTTGCTCTGCATCATCTTGCCCAGTTTCTTCAGAGTGCAGGCGCTATCGCCAAAAGGATGGCGCTCAAACAGATCACCATGACATGCTTTCAATTCCGTTTTTAAGATGTCCTGCCCTGTGTCTTGATTCCATCGCGCAAACAGGTGTGTCAGCAGTTTGCTCTCCGAGAGAGCCCCGTAACTCGCATGCGCGTCTGGTGGTGGGGCATCCGAGTTGAATAGAAACAGGACCATGCAAGGTCGCTTGGCAGTTGGCGGCGCAGTGGTTGTTTTCTGTATGGCGGTGGGGGTTGACATTATACTGGGTTCTTTAGCAACCGAGGAGACTGTAGTTATAATTTGTGTGGCAGTTGATGCAGACATTGCGCCGGGCTTTGTCAAATCTGCGCGCATCTTTTCCAGCCGCTGTTTCATTCCTTCAAAAATGCGCGCTTTATGATTCACTGGTTCGTCCACAGATACGTTGCTGGCAAAAATCGTCCGCAGCTTACTTTTCAATGTCGCAGCTAACTTCGATTCGTATTTGATGATTTCAGAAGCGGTCAAATCCTGCGCGGGTATTTGTACTAGCTCGGCATAAAACTTGCGCATGGATGCATCCAAGCCCTGCTGCGCCTTGATCTTTTCGATGGCTGTTAGATGCTTAGCGATGTCCAGAATCAGCGTATCTTCGACGTTCATGTCTTTCTGGGGCGGTAGATGAACAAGCAGCGCACAGTACGGTTTCTCTTTCTCGTGGCGTTCAGCCCATCGGTCCAGAAGGCGCTGGCAGATGCCCAGTTCGTAATTTAGGATATCGGCGCGCTGGATTTGCGGCGCAGTTGGCACCAGCTTCATCGCCGCGCGATACATCTGAATAATCGTATCGTTCAGGGCCGCGTTTTTCAGCGATTCAAAGCGCTGCACCGCCTGATTGAATACATACATGTCGATGGAATCAATAAAGTCCCACCACGCCCAATTAATCATCATTTGCTTGGAGTGGCCTAGCTGTGGATCCAATAGAGAGAAGGCCAACTGCAGGTCGCAAGTATGCTGGCACTCGTCGGGGGCCTGATCCGCATCGTCAATCACCACAATTTTGAAAAACAAACTGTGCTCATCGCGCTCCTCTAATAAAGGGCGCTTTTTCCGCTCATCTTCCGAAATCAGGATGTCGGCTGCCAGATACATCTCCGTCCCTAAAGGAAGACGCTCGGTTAGCGAACGGTGAACCCAAAGGATCTTCCTTTCGATAAATCCTTTAATCTTAACTTCATACTCCGGTTTAGCGCGCACAATCTCCTGGGCACGCAACCGCAAGAATTCACTAAAATAATGACAGATACTTTCCGTGCGAGCAATCTGCTTAGGACTCAATGGCCCCATACAGTTAATCCTTGCTTCTTGAACGCGTTTCACTACCTCTACTTGGCGTTTTCGAGTTTGTATTTCCTCTGCTTGGCGTTTTCGAGTTTGTATTTCCTCTGGATCACATTTTTTGACTGCATCAGGCACACTCTGCTTTAGCTTAGTAAACTCCGAATTCTCTTCCCCTCGATTAAATGGATGTATCAGAATCATAGGCGCGTGCATATTCTGAGTATCAGTGCGTGCAAATCCTTTATCTTTCAGCCATTGTGCCAGATTCTCTGATCCTGTGCCGCTGTAACCATAGGAATATGGACCTTTTAATCGTCCAGACCTGCCCGATGAATAGAGAACAATCGTATCCCCGTTAAGAAGCAATACCTCGGTGGGCTTTTCATAATCGGCCATTTCAGTTTCTCCTCTCTTGCTCATGTGATCTGAATAATAGCTTTATGCGTTACCACACTATTTTGGAGACAGCCAAGAATGACAATAAGATAAGGATTATTGCTATATATGATACAAATAAATTCAATAAAGGAGTTTGCCATTTCAATCTTGCTAGAATAGATAACTTTGAATTATATCTCTTTTAATCCAAGCAGCGCCATGAATTCGGAGCGGGTTTGATGGCTATTGCGGAAGGCGCCCAGCATGGCGCTCGACATCGTCAGCGAATCTTGTTTTTCCACGCCGCGCATCATCATGCACAGATGCGAGGCCTCCGTAACCACCGCCACTCCCAGCGGGTTCAGAACCTTCTGGATCGTCTCGGCGATTTGCAGCGTCATGCGCTCCTGCAGTTGAAGGCGACGCGCATACATATCCACGATGCGCGGGATTTTCGACAAGCCGATGATTTTGCCGTTGGGGATGTAACCGACGGCGCACGAACCGAAGAATGGCAGCAGATGGTGTTCGCAAAAGCTGAAGAAGTGAATGTGTTTTACTACGACAATCTCATCGCATTTTTCCTCAAAGATCGCGCCATTGACGATCTCATCCAGATCCATCGAGTAGCCGCTCGTCAGGTAGGCCCATGCTTTCTCGACGCGCATCGGCGTGCGCTGCAGTCCTTCGCGTTCCGGATTCTCGCCGATCTCGACAAGCCATTGCCGCGCGAGCTCGGCCAGCGCGCCTTCTTTGATATGGGAATTTTCCGAATTCCCTCCATTTTCCAAAACATCCATAGTACCCATTCTCTCATACGCTCAATATGCAATCCACCACCCGCAATTCACCTTCCGCAAATCTCCCACTCCCAATCCCCAACTCCCGACCCCTGACCCCTGACCCCTGACTCCTGATCCCTGACCCCTGACTCCTGATCCCTGACCCCTGACCCCTGATCCCTGACCCCTGAC
>JAPLSP010000332.1 GCA_026398575.1 Candidatus Sumerlaeota bacterium
GCAATGGCGCGCGGGGCCGTCCGGCGGAGCGGAGCGGCCTACCACTCGACGCCACATACAAGAAGATGAAAGATCAGGGGGGCGGGGGGGCGCATCCCAAGGTAGCTACCGGAAGGATGCGGCGCCTATTCTGACAAAATAATGTCTGACAAAACAATGAAAACACGTTGCTGTTGAATCCGGCAAGAATGGCCTGCCATGAGGAATAAAATCGCAATTTTCATTTTACTTATGATTATGGAGCACGCCAACAAGTCACATTCGCAAAAAGAACTGGACGCCGCGCGCAGCAAAGTGGGACGATCATAAAGCGTTTTGCCGTTGCTTTACTGCGGAGGCTTCGGGACGCAGCCGGCAGCCGATAGCCGGCAGCATGAAGGAATGAGCAGCTATGGCAGCTGACGACATAGAGAGCGAATGGCTGACCCGGAAGCGGCAAGGCCAAACGCAAAGAATCCGATTCGCCGGCGGACAAGGGCTACCTCGGCGGCGCCCGCTGGCGCTGTTTCTCGCTGGCCGAGGTTCAGCAGCGCGACTTCAAACTCGACAGCTTCAAGTGGCTCAAGGATGACAGCCTCGAAGACGCCGACGAACTGCCCCCGCCCGAAGAACTGGCCACCGACGCGATCAGCGAGCTCGAAACCGCCGTCGAGGAACTCAACGCCGTGCTGGCGTTGCTGGAGAACGGAAACAGCGAACCAAAGAAGGAGTGATGTTATGCCCTGGGTTTACGATCCTCATTCTGGCGGCGTCAAGATACCAAAGGCGGTGCAGGAACGCACGCGCCAGCGCATCCTCGCCCACGCCGAAAAGAACTACCGCGGCAGCTATCTATCCTTGGACATCCGCTTCCGAGGCGCTCTCTGCTATATTGACGCCTTCGAAGAACCGGATGTCCCCAGCGACTGGCCGCCCCCGCATTGGGGAGAAACCCGCGAGCAGGCGCTTCAGCGCCTTCGCAGTACGCCCATTCACCTCGTGCGGCTCCGCTATTTCGCCGAGGACCGCTGGAGCGTCGCATTCTTCACCTACAGCAACGAGAAATACGAGCCCTCCATGTTTCCCTCCGGCAGCTTCCACGGTACCCCGGAAGAAGCCTTCGACATCGGAGCCACCTACCTGCAAGATGCAAATTGAGGGCGCGTTCATGACACACAGAAAGAGACAGAGCACGAATGCCCATCCCAATAACCTCCGCGCCTCTGCGCCTCTGCGCGAGAAAACGAACGCGCGCGGAGACTCAGAGACGCGGAGACTCAGAGACGCGGAGACGCAGAGAGCAGGCGCCTTTTACCGAGCCTAACCGCCTCTTAGCTCTGACCGACAAGATTGAATCCCGCGTGAAGGCGACCACGGCGCGCGTGCTGCTGGAAGCGGCTGTTCATGGATTGACAGGCTAATAAACCAGCCACCCGGTGTAACGGAATGCGCTGTCGGGCAGGGGCGGGCGGCCTGGCGTGGGGGGGCGGGCTATCCAGTTCTGGGGATTCATGGTGGCGCCGGCGGCGTTGCGGCGTTGGAGCGCCCAGCCGGTACCATCGGCGCGCCGGTCAAACGGCGATTGATCGAAATAGATCAGCTCATCCACGAGAACCCATACGATCGGGTCGCCAGGAAGATCAGGATCCAAAGACGACATCAAGGCGATTCGCTCTCCGCTGTTGGACAGGGCGCCCGACCAAGGACCGAAAAGACGGACCGCCGGCGGGACATTGAATCGCGATTGGAACTCTTGAGCCAGGGTTGCGCTGGTGGGATCGAAGCCGACCAACAGGATGCGTTCGTCGGGCGCCATGATGACCGAGTCCGGAAATGAATAATCAACGGCATCATGTAATTCCCATGTCCCGGTCGAAGTCTCACCCCAGAGCCCGATATATCGCGTGGTGGGATTCCAGAGTTCGATATATTCATCAAAGTCATTGTCCTCGGGATGCTGCTCTGTCCCTTTGGGGTGATACATGATTTCATCAATCACAACGTTGGATATCCAGGGTCCGTTCGCGGTGTCGCGCGTGGGAAATGCAGTGAACCACCAGGGTCCGCCGTCCGGAATTCGCGACAGGGTCTTGAAATTTTCCTGCCCCATGAAATCAATGCAATCAACGATGCGATCCTGGGCGCCGCCGGGCAGATAGGATAGAAAGATCATCTCGCCGGCTTTGTTGAGCCCAAAGCCGGTGGTAATCGGATTGTGGAAGTCATTAATTTCATCGAAGGAAATCCATTTCCTGGAGGGGATTGTGGTTCCGGGCGGAATCTGCCATACTTTCAGATTCAGCAAGGTATCGCTCAAGTACCAGCCTGAACCCAATACAATATCCTGCGTCGAGGCATTGTAGAGCTCGATCCAATCATTGGAGTCATAAGGCGGCGCCATGTAGTCGGTATGGGCCATGAATTCATTGATCGTCAATCCCAGGGGCGGCTGCGGATCGGCCGCGCCGGGAGAGCCTTTGATGTAGGTGCTGGCGCGCCATGCGCCGGGGTAGTAAAGCGAGCCTGCGGGTTGATTATCCACATTCAGAGGGACAATGGAATGGCCGACGCCTTGCGCCGCAAGCGGCCATCCGCGCTTGGTGTCATAGATGAAGGAGAGAATTTTCATCCCGGTCGGACTGGTCATCAGAGTAACCTCATCGCCCGTGTCCGACAATTTTCCCGAATAAGGCCCCACGATGGGAACGCCGGCGGTCAAGCCATAATAAGAACGGAATTCCGCGAAGTTGTCGGTATCGTCGCCGCGAACGACCAGCAGGTAACCATTCGGGGCAATCACGGTTCCCGCCGGAAATGTGTAGTCAATCCCTCCGGTAAAGCATTCGCCATTCAGTTGGACGGGCGTGGCGCCCGGATTATGCAGCTCGATGAATTCATATTTGCTGCCGTCGGGAGGGAAGTACATGACCTCGGAGATGGTTATCCGGGGCAGATTCATGCGCACGGTGCGCAGGACCGGCTGCGTGATCGTGTTGCCGTAGATATCGCTCAGCCCCGAGACGGAAAGCGTGTAGTCCACCATCGGCGCCAAGGGGGTGGCGAACTGCAACTCGACCTTTGTTTGGGAGAGCGCCGTCGCAAGCATCGGCGATCCCACTCCCCGGTCCAGCGAATAATTGAGCGCGTTCTGCGCGCCCGTAGTGATCAGCAGGTCATTGAATCGAATTTCTATTTTGTCGGAGCCCGTGAACCATGCGTCAATGATGGCGGGCGGCGTCGTATCGGTTCCCGGACCGACGTACACGGCGTCGTTGATCCTGCCCGGAGTTCCCCTGTCGCCATTCGTTCCATAAGGCGAAAATTGATCTATCCATTGATCGCCCGGCGCCGCAGGCAGGCCGGCATAGTAGTTGCCGGCCATCCCGATGGATTGGCCGGCCTCGACGGTCTTGCGCGTATCGGTCATGATCGGGATGGGCGCCGTGGTAGGCGTTCCCCATGCGACGGAGTGGATGACCATCGCGCCCTGCATCAGGATGATTTCGTCGCCGGTGTTGCCCAGGGTGAAACTTGTGCCATAGGCATAGTTGACGAGGACTCCCCCATTGAGCGTCGGATTGGACGAGGCGCCCAGTGTGAGATATCCGTGCGAAGGAACCATCAACGCGCCGCCAGCGACGATCGTATGGAGGTCGCTTTGATTGTCGCGAATCGTCCAGCCGTTGATGTCAATCGCGGCGCCGGTTGTGTTGTAGAGTTCGAACCACTCTTTATAGAGGTCATCGCCGTTCGCGTCCGCCATGATTTCGGTGATGATGACGTTCTGCGGCGCGGCTGCGAAAGCGGGGCGATTTCCCAATCCTGCTGTGGCGGATAGAAGCGCGATCAGCCAGATTGCGCGCAACTCCAAGCTCCAAACTCCGCCGCCAATATCCAGGATTTTTTGCAGACTTCGTTTGAAGAAATATGCCGCTTCGCGCCGTAGTAT
>JAPLSP010000038.1 GCA_026398575.1 Candidatus Sumerlaeota bacterium
GATTCCGCCCCCAGGTTCTTTATTCCGCGCGGAAAGATTTGCCGCAAACCCATTCCGATCACCGCCGCCAGAAACCAAAGATAACACAAGAGCCCGACCAGTCCTCGCTCACATAAGATATCAAGATAAATATTCCATGAAGAGGGATTCACAAGTCCGTCATCATGCTCGAACATGCTATCTGAGAAATAGAATGGCGACCAGATCATATAATTACCAGGTCCTGCGCCAATCAGTGGCGCCAGGAAATGTGGATGCGTCCCGTCTATTGCGCTCGGCTCTCCATGGAAAATGTCCAAAGCACATTTGTTTAGCCTTCCGCGAACTTGAGTCATCCAATCCAGATTGTAACTAAAATATTCCGGTTTGCCCGCATAAATCGCAAAGATGACAATAAAAATGGCAAGCCCGCTCATGAAAGCTATTCTTTGTTTCTTGATTCTACCCGCATGTCCGCATTTCATGAGCGATGCAAGGGTAATGTATAGAACCATAATCAGAAGAAGAGCGCAAATCTGGTTCCATGCATGCGTTAGGACGATCACAGCGCCCGACAACGGCGCAGTGACAATCCCCAATACCAGCGCGAGCCGGTCGTTCGAAGGCGCCCATAACAGATTCAGCGATAACGGGAAAATGACCAGAAGAAAAGCGTCTAGGCACCATTTGCAGCGAATGGTCGAACACATCGTGTGGCATTGTTCGAGAGAGAGCAACAAATCGCCAAAACAATCTCTTCCTGAATAAGTTTTTGGGGGATAGAGGAAGTCACATATCAAATGCAATCCGCCGAAATAATGGAAGAATCCATATAAAATGACCGCTAATCCGACGCAAACATAAGCGATCACCACGCGATGAAAAGCTTTCACATTTTTGATGCAGGAAACGAGGACGATAAACGCCGCCGTCGCGCCGAACCACCAGCCGTTGTTGTACCAAGCGCGCCAAGGTTTGAACGCCGCCAGCGCCGAGACAACGGAGACCGCCCCAAACCCCAACAGCGGTATCCAGAGCCACTTTGGAATCGGCGCCGATTCGCCGCGGTAGAGAACAAGGAAAAATCCTACCCAACCCCAAGGTAGCAACATGAAGAGCGCGACAGTCTTGACATCGTCATAATTATTGGTATACGGAGCGATGAGACCAATGATCAGCGTCAGCGTCAACAATACATACGCGAGCAGCGCCGCATTCCAGCGGGACGTCCGCTCCGCGTGGTCTTGAAAACTAACTGGAATATCCGGCATCAGCGCTGTCTGCTTGAACGCTTGAATGTGGCTGCATGCTGTGCGCAGTTCACCAGACGAATTTATTGTGCCTTAGTCATCAATATACTCTTGGTATTCCCTGATGCGATCTTTCTGAATGATCCAGAGTTTGCCGAAAATAACACGCCGCTTTCTCAGTAGCGACTTCAATATATCGTTCACGCGACATCTCGGCGCCGTAGGCGATACACGCCAGAATATCCTCTTCCAGCAACCCCGGATAGTTCTCAAGAACCTCCGGAATCGTCCAACCGGCGGCAAGGCAATCCAGGATCAGGGAAACCCATATACGGTGTCCGCGAATACAGGGCTTGCCGAAGCAGATATTGGGATTGATAGAAATTCGGGCGAGCAATTGATTCTTTGAAATTGAATGCATTGTCATTCCATTCCTGACAATTCGGATTGGATGGACCATCACTCAGGCATTCGGTCATAGTCAGGCGGTTCAACGTCCGGCGCTTTGGCTAGAATTTGCTGCTTATATTGATAGTTCTATGGAACTTTACTGACATGGGAGTACGCCAGAATTTTCCTGTCCACCGTCATGACCGGACAATCATGCGATCGCGCAGTGGCGACGATAATCTGATCCGCTGGGTCCTGATGAAACTCGCCAGGCAATTGGACGGATTCAGCGGCGATCCAGGGTGTTAGGTTCAGCAAACGCATACCGGGATAAGACAACGCTTGCTCAAACCAATCCGCCAGAGGACAGGATAGATCCAGCCGCCCATGTTGAACCAGCTTCGCAACTTCCCAGCAGGAAATCGCGCTAACGCCCAAGCCTTGTGATTCGTTTTGCTCAAGATGCCGCCGGTAGTCTTTAGGAAGGCGGTTGTTTCCATGGACCCACCAAACCCATATATGAGTATCGAGGAGGATCATTTTAGCGCCTCCCAATCTTCAACTGCCACGGGCTCTGTTGGGTCTATATATTTTATGGGTTTGCCACGAAGAGGATACTGATGCGGCGCCTGGGAGGTTGAATGCTCGAGTACAATAACCTCCAATTCCTGTCCTTCGGGGAAAGGCAATCCTGTCAGGGTAATTGCCTTGTCTTTCCCAAGCGTTGTTTCCAAGCGATAAGCTTGCATATTGGCAACCTCCATAAAAACGAACGAGCGCTAATGCCTTTCGGAATTCTTTCCATTCACGAACATGCAGAATTCTATGCCCTGGCAATCCCCACGGTCAAGGTCATGTCTTCGATCTCGTGCCTTGCGCAGAAGAAGCCGCTGACAGCGCCGAAGGCGTAGCGGGTGGCAAGGGTTTCTTCCTGGATGTGGGCGCGGAACTCGCCGGCGATGGCGCACAATTCCGGCGCGCCGTTGTACGTTACGGCGATGCGGTCCTCAACGGCGAAGCCGGCGTCTTTGCGCATTTGCTGGATGCGGCCAATGATTTCGCGCGCCAGGCCTTCGCGGCGGTTTTTCTCCGTGACGACGGGGGGCATCAGGATCGTGATGTAGCGGTTGGTGGCCGCGCCCGCGCCGGCGTCGTCGAGCGTTTCGCGCACGATCAAAACATCCTCGGGCGTGATCTTGACATCCTCAACGTCAATCGTGGCGCCCATCTCAAGCATCAGAATCCTCGAGAGGTGGAGCCCGCCGAAGGCCTTCACCATCTTGCCCATCTTGCCGGCGAGGCGGGGCCCAAGCGTTTTGAAGTTGGGCTTGGCCGCCAGGCGGATGTGATCGTCTTCCTCGGTTGAATACCCGACGTTCTTGACGTTGAGTTCTTCCTTGATGTAGCGTTCGAGCGGGCGGATTTCCTCCAAAATTTCCACGCGGCGATGGAAGATCGTCAACTGATCGAGCGGTATCTTGGTCTTGACCTTGTGGACGGTGCGGATGTGGCGGCCCATGAGAATGATCTGCGCCATGCGCTCGACGCCGTCCTCCAATACTTCGTCAATCAGGTTCTCATCGCCCTCGGGAAAGTCCTCGAAGTGGACGCTGTAATCGTCCAGGTCGTTATTGTCCGGCGTGGACTTTTCGCTTTTGGCGGCGTTTCGCAGATTCTGGAACATCTCCTCGGCGATGAAGGGCGTGAAGGGCGCCATGAGGCGCGTCAGGTCATAGAGCGCCGTATAGAGCGTGCGATAGGCGTGCTCCTTATCCGCTTTGTCGTCGCCCCAGAAGCGGCGGCGGTTGAGGCGGATGTACCAGTTCGTCAACTCGTCAATGAATCCGAGCAGCGGCGTGACGACGTTGTATAAGTGATACTGTCCCATCTCGCGATTGACGCGCTTGATGAGGCTCTGCAGGCGCGAAAGAATCCAGCGATCGAGGATGTTGGGGGATTGCAGAGCTTCATCGCCAGCTGATCCGACGCGTCCGACGCGTCCGACGGGTCCGACGGGTCCGACCGGTCTGACCGGTCCGACGGCCTTGGTTCCATTGCAGCGCCAATTGTCAATGCGCGCGTAGGTGACGAAGAACTTGTAGGAATTCCACCACGGCAGCAAGACGCGCCGGACGATCTCGCGCACGCCGGCTTCCGAAAAGCGCAAGTCGTCGGCGCGCACGGCGGGCGAATCAATCAAGAAGAGGCGCAGCGCGTCGGCCCCGTGGCGGTCAATGACGGCGTTCGGATCGGGGTAGTTCTTTAGGCGCTTGCTCATCTTCTTGCCGTCTTCGGCCAGGATGATGCCGTTGACGACGACGTTCTTGAACGCCGGTTTGTTGAAGAGCGCGGTCGAGATGACCATGAGCGTATAGAACCAGCCGCGCGTCTGGTCGAGCCCCTCGGCGATGAAATCGGCGGGGAAAGAAGACTCGAACGCCTCTTTGTTCTCGAACGGATAATGCACCTGCGCGTACGGCATCGAGCCGCTCTCGAACCAGCAGTCGAGCACTTCGGGAATGCGGCGCAGCTCGCCCCGCCCTTCGCGCGAGGGGATTGTGATATCGTCAATGCTTTCCCTGTGCAGGTCCGTAATCGTCCGCCCGCTGAGTTCTTCCATCTCCTTGATCGAACCCAGGCAAACGATCTCCTTGCCATCCTGCGAGCGCCAGATCGGCAGCGGCGTTCCCCAGAAGCGATTGCGGCTGATGGCCCAGTCGCGCGCGCCTTCGAGCCAGTTGCCGAAGCGTCCGTCGCGCAGGTGCTCCGGCACCCAATGCGTCTGAGCGTTCGCGGCCAGCAGCGCTTCCTTGATCGCCTCGACCTTGACGAACCACGTCGAAATGACCTTGTAGATCAGCGGCGTATCCGAGCGCCAGCAGAAGGGATAAGAGTGCTGAATCGTGCTCTGATGAATCAGCCGCTTCATCTCCTTAATGCGATGGATGATGGCCTTGTCGGCGTCTTTGACGAACTGGCCGGCGTATTCGGGAACTTCGGCGGTGAACTTGCCTTCGTCGTCCACGGGGCACACCAGCTCGATGCCCGCTTTCTGACAGGCGAAGTAGTCGTCCTCGCCGAACGCCGGCGCCGTGTGGACGATGCCCGTGCCGTCTTCGGTGGTGACGAAATCGCCGAGGATCACCTTGAAGGCGCCCTTTTCGCGGCGCGTGGCAAAGTACGGGAAGAGCGGCTCGTACCACCAGCCCTCGAGGTCGCGCCCCTTGAAGCGCTCCAGGATTTCACAGTCTTCCTTTTTCTTGTAGTAAGCGGCCAGGCGCGCCTCGGCCAGGATGAAATGGCGGCCTGTTGGTTTGTCCAGGACTTTGACGTAATCAATATCCGGCCCCACCGTCAGCGCAAGATTGCTGATCAGCGTCCAGGGCGTCGTTGTCCAGGCGAGGAACGCGGTCGTCGAATCGCCGCTCAGCGGGAATGACACCGTGATTGCCGGGTCCTGCACTTCCTTGTAGTTCTGGTTCGCCTCGAAGTTCGAGAGCGGCGTGCCGATGGCCGCGCTATAGGGGACGACCTTGAGGCCTTGATAGATCAGCCCCTTTTCGTGCATCTGCCGGAAAATCCACCAGATCGTTTCCATGAACGTCAAGTCCATCGTGTGGTACGTGTTGTCAAAGTCCACCCATCGCCCCGTGCGCAGGACGGTTTTCTTCCATTCCTGAGTATAGCGCAGGACGATCTCGCGGCACTTGGCATTGAAATTGGCGATGCCGAATTGCTCGATGGCCGTGCGCCCGGCGAGGCCGAGGGTCTGCTGGATTTCATATTCGACCGGCAGCCCGTGGCAATCCCACCCGAAGCGCCGTTCGACGTATTTGCCCTTCATCGTCCAGTAGCGGGGGATGATGTCCTTGAGCGTCCCGGCGAGCAGGTGCCCATAATGCGGCAGCCCCGTGGCAAACGGCGGGCCGTCATAAAAAATATACGCCTCCGAGCCTTCGCGCGCCTTGAGCGAACGCTTGAATGCGTCCGTCTCCTCCCAGCGTTTCAGGATTTTCTCTTCCATCTTCGGGAATGAAACATTTTCCTCAACCGCTTGCATCAACGTAGCCATAAATCTATCTCCTAATAATTATTGTTCGTTTGTAGTTCGTTCGTAGTTCCAACTTTAGTTGGCGCTAGTAGTTCCAACTTTAGTTGGCGCTCGTTTCTCAACCTTCAGGTTGCATTCACATCTCAACTTTCAAAATCCATTTTCAGCATTGATGGAGATGGGACAAAAAATCAGCCTACATCCCCCCGATACGCGTTTGTATACAAAAGCGTATACACAAAAGGCCTCCCGTTTTTGCGGGAGGCCTTTGGCATCTTCAAAAATCCTCTTAGCGACAACCGCCTGCGAATTTCAGAAGAACCTCCCGCGCGCGCGCATCCGCCCGCTCTGGACGGCGGCGCCCGCAAACAAAATTCGGATGTCTATCGGCGATGGCACGCGAGCAATTTCCTTCATTGAAAAACTCTGGATTATTTTACCTGCCGAATACCGCAGGCTCAAGCGCAAAAAATCATCGAGAAAATCCCTGGATTGCGTCTTTCGCATGTTAAACCGTTGACGGAAAATCAAGAGCGGAATATCCTCGAACGGGAACTGGAATATGCCGCGAAAGATTCGCCCCAGGAACGCCAACCATGCCATCCGCTCCGCCGCTCCTCACCAACGACGCGCTCGATGAATGGCTCAGCCGCCCCACCGCCGGCGTAGTGGAAACCCTGCGCGCTCTGCCGGGCGACGTGCTTGTGCTCGGCGCGGGGGGCAAGATGGGCCCGACGCTGGCGCGCATGGCGCGGCGCGCGCTCGATCCGGGGCGAGAGGTTTTCGCGGTGTCGCGGTTTTCATCCGCATCTGCTGCGGAGGCGCTGGAGAAACATGGCGTGAGCATCATCCGCTGCGATCTGCTCGACCGCGCCGCCGTGTCGCGCCTGCCGGACGCCGCCAACGTCATCTTCATGGCCGGGCAGAAGTTCGGTACCACCGGCGTGCCGGAGATGACTTGGATGATGAACGCCGTTCTGCCCGCCATCGCAGCCGAGCGTTACGCCGCTTCCCGCATTGTCGTGTTCTCCACCGGGTGCGTGTATCCCTTCGTGGCCATCGCCAGCGGCGGCTCGCGAGAGGAAGACGCGCTGGCGCCGCCGGGCGAGTATGCGCAGTCCTGCGTTGCGCGCGAGCGGGTGTTTACTTATTTCTCGAAGTCGCACGGCGCGCCGACGCTGATCTTCCGCCTCAACTACGCCATTGATCTGCGCTACGGCGTGCTGCACGACGTGGCCTGGAAAGTCCTGCGCAGCGAGCCGGTGGATGTGACCATGGGCTATGCCAACGTGATCTGGCAGGGCGACGCCAACGCCCGCGCGCTGCAATGCCTGGCGCACACGGCCCGCCCGCCCGCCGTGCTCAACGTCACCGGGCGCGAATTAATTTCCATCCGCTCGCTGGCGGAGCGATTTGGCGAGCTGCTGGGACGCGCGCCCGTCATCACCGGCAAGGAGGCCCCCACCGCCTGGCTCTCCAACGCTACCAAATCTTTCGACATGTTCGGCGAGGTCAGCGTCCCGCTCGAGGAAATGATCCAGGCCACAGCCGATTGGGTGAGGCAAGGCGGCGCCTCCCTCGGCAAACCCACTCACTTCGAGAACCGCAATGGCGACTTTTGATTTCCGCGCCGCGCTGCAGGGCGGCCTTGTCATCCCTGCGCATCCTCTCGCGCTGACCGCGCGCCGCACGCTCGACGAACGCCGCCAGCGCGCGCTGTCGCGCTACTACGTCGCCGCCGGCGCGGGCGGGTTGGCCGTCGGCGTTCACACCACGCAGTTCGCCATCCGCGACCCGCGCGTCGGGTTGTTCGAGCCGGTGTTGGCACTGGCCGCCGAGGAGATGGACCGGGTGGACAAAGTGGACCGCGTGGACGGGGTGGACCGCGTGGACTGTGCGGACCGCGCGAGCCGTTCCTTGGTGCGCATTGGCGGCGTTTGTGGCCCCACGGCGCAGGCGGTTCGCGAAGCGCAGATACTGCGCGCGCTCGGCTATCACGCCGGGCTGCTCAGCCTCGGCGCCTTGCGCGAGGCCGGCGTGGACGATCTGATCGCCCATGCGCGGGCGGTGGGCGAGGTCATTCCCCTCGTCGGCTTTTATCTTCAGCCCGCCGTGGGCGGACGCGTGTTGCCCGTCTCGTTCTGGCGCCGTTTCGCCCAGATCGAGTCCGTCGTCGCCATCAAGGTCGCCCCCTTCAATCGCTATCAAACCCTCGACGTTATCCGCGCCGTGGCCGAGAGCGGACGGGACGACATCGCCCTCTACACCGGCAACGACGACAACATCGTAGGCGACCTTGTCACGCCGTTTCGTTTCGGCGCGAAGCAGCTGCGCTTCGCCGGCGGTCTGCTGGGGCATTGGGCCGTGTGGACAAAACGCGCTGTCGAACTGCTGCGCCGTTGCCAAAACGAACCCGCCTCGCTCGAGTTGCTGCGGCTGGGCGTCGAGGTCACCGACTGCAACGCCGCCTTCTTCGACGCCGCCAACGGCTTCCGCGGCTGCATCGCCGGGCTGCACGAGGTATTGCGCCGCCAGGGACTATTCGAAGGAATATGGTGCCTGGATGAAAACGAAACCCTCAGCCCTGGCCAGGCCAAAGAAATCGCCCGCGTTCACCGCGCCTACCCTCATCTCCACGATGACGACTTTGTCGCCCTGCATCGCGATGAATGGTTGCGGCCATGAAACAAAGGCGCCATGAAACCGATCGGCGCCATTCCTGTCGAAGCATCATTGTTCGTGATATCAGGATCTCCTCTGCATGAAAATCATTCCATCGTTTATTTTTGCCTCTCTTCTGTCGCTGGGATTGTTTCTAACGGCTGCTTCCGAAGGCGTCGAGATACCAACAAGCAATCGCGTCGAGAAAGCGGCTCTGACAACCGAAACGCGAAAGGCCATCACTGCCCCTCCTGTCGCCACCGCAGGGCCGGACCAGGTTCACGCGTCCTCCGGGCCAATCATCTACCGGCTCGATCCCCCCGAGGCGTGGTACCAAGGAAGCTGGAATCCAATGACGATCCGGGGCGCCAACCTGGCTGGAACATCGAAGGTGACCATAGGAGGGAACCTGGCGACCTCATTGACCGCGGTGGACGATAGCACGGTGACCTTTAAGGCGCCTGCCCAGGTCCCTTCACCGGTTACGAGCCCTTCGGTTGCTTATGCCAAGGTGGATCTCGTTCTGACGACTCGGAATGGAGCGGTCACCTTGCCCAAAGCGGTTCAATATAGTCCTCCACCTGGAACCGGGGTTACGGCGAAAGGGTCGGATTGGGCCGTCCTGGTCGAGGCGGTTGTGGCCGCAACTCCGTCGCCCTCGATTACATTAAAGTGGCCATTGGAGAGCAGGGCGACAGGATATGAAATCTCAAGGAAGGCGCGTTCCGATAATGTCTGGGTTCAAGTTGGAGCCGTCGCCAACCCAGGGAGCGCCACGTCATGGCAAGACACGAATGTGGCGGTAGGACAGGCTTATGAATATCGGGTTAAAAGAACCACGACCATTCTGGCCTATACAGATTCGTGGGCGCCTAGAATTTTAGCAGGTCTTACCAGCTACGGTTATATTTATTCCGGCATCAACATGCCGCCTGTGGATCATCGCGGCACGGTCATCCTCATTGCGGACAACACCATCGCCGGCGCCTGCAGCGCGGAACTGGCCATGCTCCGGGATGATCTTATCGGAGATGGCTGGTCGGTCATCCGGCACGATGTTGAACGAGGGACTGTTAACAGTTCCAAGGGACCAGGCGCCTATGAGAAAACGGGCGCTCCGGCGGTAAAGCAACTCATCGTGAACGAATATCTTAAGAATCCAAAGGAAGTGAAATCGGTGTTCCTCTTTGGACATGTTCCTGTTCCCTATTCGGGCAACTTCACCCCCACGGGACACGCCCCCGGGCACACAGGCGCCTTTCCTGCCGATGTGTATTACGGTGACGTGGACGGAGTCTTTACGGATAGCGTGGTTGATGTGCAGACCGCGGACGCCAATTCCTATTATTACACGTGTTGGAATATTCCTGGAGACGGGAAGTTCGACCAATCCTGGGCGCCATCAGAGGTTGAGCTTGAGGTGGGGCGCGTTGACCTTTGGGGGATGGCCGCTAATGAAACCGCGCTGCTGAAGCAGTATATCACAAAGAGCCATAATCACCGCCATGCTCTCAACGTGGCGCCACGGCGAACGCTCATGATGGAAGGATCAGGAGACAATTGGCTTGGAATCAGCCAGGGTGGATGGCGTTCATGGGCGCCCCTGGTCGGCGCCGGCAATCTTATTACTGGTTGGTTTTATGACAAACTCGTAACGAACAATGAGGCGTATCTGGGTTTTTGTCTTACCGGCAGCGGAGATAATGCGCGCGTTGGGTCTGGCAATCGCACCACTACAGTTTACAGTAATGATTTTCTTAATAAAGACATCAAAGCAACGTTCTGCATGTCATGGGGAAGTCATCACGGAGACTGGGACCACGGATCGAATTTGCTGAGGGCGCCTTTGACGAGCGCCAACTATGGGTTAGCAAGCATGTATGCATTTAATCCCAGCGGTTATCTGCACACCCTGGGTCTCGGCGGCGACTTTGGCGAGGCCATTCGATTAAAGCAAAATAACACAACCACCTATTCTCAGTATGATCCGAGTCACAGCGGCGGCGTTCATATTGCTCTGATGGGCGATCCAACGCTTCGGCTGTTCGCCGTCAAGCCCCCTTCCGCGCTAACCGTCAGCAAAGACGGCAATCATCACCCCATGTTATCCTGGCAGGCATCCACAGACAGCTCTCTTTTGGGATACTATGTCTATCGCAGTACGGACCGGAATGGCCCGTTCACGCGTTTGACGCCCCATCCTGTCATCCAGACCACGTGGACGGACAGCAGTATTACGGCTGGTACATTTACCTACCAGGTCAAGGCCGCGAAGTTGGAAACAACCGCCAGTGGAACCTACACCAATACGAGCCAGGCTATTGCCGATACGGTAATTGCGGCGCCAAATCCCGCGGGTATCCTTGAATTCAGCTCTTCAAACTATGCTCAGGACGAAGGGGCTTCTTCGCCCTTGAAGATCGTGGTGACCCGCACGGGCGGTTCTTCGGGAGCGGTCTCGGTTAGTTATTCAACCAGTGGTGGCACGGCGACCCCTGGCGCAGATTATACTAATGTGCAAAACATCCTGACATGGGCAGACGGAGATTTGTCCCCGAAGAGTTTCACTGTGCCTTTTCTCAATGACTTGACAGTGGAACCGGACGAGACGATAAACTTGGCATTGAGTTCACCCACGGGAAGGGCGACGCTGGGGACAAGCGCTGCAGTGCTGACGATCGCCAACGATGACAGTCCAGGCACGATCTATCAAGTATCGCCTGTGGCGGTAAAGGAGGGAAACAGCGGGATTACCAGGATGACCATTACCTGCCTTCGCGTGGGTGGGGCCACGGGTAGAGTCGAATTGAATTACGCCACCTGCGCTCCTGGCCGAATGGTAAGTATCAATTACCCCACCTTTCCCAGCGCCTACCCGTGGCTATCCGATTACGACTCCGCGCAAGGCACGCTCATCTGGGCCGATGGCGACAAGACGCCCAAGACCTTTGATATTAATATCCATGGCAACCTTAAGGCGAATTACAATAAATTTATTCCCATCCATTATAGCGCCACAGGCGGCGCCACGGTGAAACACCCCGAGTCGTTCCATAACTATATTCTCAACGATGACTGAGCATGCGCTATTCAGCTTATTAGGAGCAAAGTTCTATGTGCACATTGTCGCCAACGTTTCGCTTATATCGGCTTTCCGGAAGGATAGCGTTTCTGTTCGCAATGGCTTTGCTTGCGCAGGGCCGCTGCGGACACTGCGCCGATGTGGTCGTCATCCAGTCCCAGACTTTTCAAAAAATTGACGGCTGGGGTCATGGCGGTGGAATTATCGGCGGGACTGCCAGACAAATCAGCATGTTGGGACCAGCCATCGCCGATCCGGTCAACTACCAGTATCTGGATTATCTCATTGACGATCTGGGGCTCACCGGCTCGCGGACTTGGGAGATCGGGCCGCGCATTGACGGCACGGGCAATGACCACGGCGACTGCGATGATATTGACTGGAATCTGTTCCAGGTGGACACTCAGGATGCCGCCAATGTCAAATATTTGGTTTATTTCCAGAACCGCGTCCTTGCGAACGGATACCAACACAATTTTTATTCGAGTCCCGGATACCCGACGCATGCTTCCGACATGAAGCCCTGGGTGGTGAATCATCCAGGAGAACGCGCTCAACAAATCTGGGCCAGCGCGCTCTACAACAAGAATACCTACGGACTCAACATCAGCTATGCCGTGATCTATAACGAACCCGGCGGGAGCATCTCATCAACGATCCTGGCCGATGACATCAAGGCGGTGGCGCCGCGGCTGATCGCGCACGGTTTGGCAACGCGGACCCAGTACGCCGAAGCCGTAGCGCCGCAGACGGATTGGGGCTTCATCACCCCGGTGCAAAACGATCCCGATCTATGGCCCTTCGTGGGGCGCATCTCATATCATAATTACGGGACCGCCGATCCGTATCGCACCTACCTGCGGGATTATGCAAAAGCCAAAGGCCTCACCACGGCGCAGACTGAAATGGGCGACCCAACCTTTGACGATCTATACAGCGATCTGACATTAGGCGGCGTCACATATTGGGAAGTGGCATACAGCTCCAGTCTCACTCTGGCGCCCAATGCCGGCCTGACTGCGTTCACTCCGGCGGCCAAATATTTCCGGCTCCGGCAAGTGATGCACTACATCCGGCCTGGGGATGTGCGGATAGGAGCGGCTTCGGGCGATCCGTCGGTCCGCGCCCTGGCCTTTACGAGGAATGGCGTGGTAACGACGATCATCGAGAACCTGGGGGCGGCGCAAACGGTCAATCTGAGCGGGTTGCCGCCGGGCGTCTATGGCGTGTCTCAATCGGCGGGCGCCCCATTTAAGGAATTGGGAATCCGTGCGGTGGGTTCAAGCGGCGCGTTGACCCTTGCCAACGTGCCAGGCGGCTCGAACGCCACTACCGTGTATCCCTATTCCGGTCCCAATCACCCGCCCACGATCCAAGTCTGGGGCGCGAATCCGGGATATGTGGTGGCGCCCGCGAACACTGCGACGCTCTCGATCACGGCCAACGATCCGGAACTCGATCCACTGACGTACCATTGGTCGGCGCAAAGTCAGCCGGCGGGGGCCAATGCCGCGTTCGTTGCGCCCGGCGCTGCCAGCACGGCCGCAAATGGGCTGACTGTCGCCGGAACCTATGTCTTCAATGTGGACGTGAGCGACGTGACGAACACCTCCTCGAAGCAACTATACTTGGTCGTGTACGACTCCAACCCGCCTCCAGTTCTCGGCCAGTCGGGATTCAGAATCGCAGCGCCTTATGGACTTGTATTCAGCGATCCGCCCACCGTGACCCATGCAAATATCGAACTGCCGCTTTCATCCGTCATCCTGCAGACCGGAATCTCTGACCTTGCGAACAGCGACTTTACGGGCCGCGGCTTATGGAGCCTGGTGAGCCAGCCCGCCGGCGCCAACGTTGCCATTGGGGCCACGACCTACATCTATGTGAGCATCCGCGCTACTGCATCCAATATGACGGTACCCGGTGACTACGTCTTCCAGATTGACGTCAGCAATCCTGGCCATGCGCCGCTCACCGCGCAGATTATCTGCACCGTTCATCCCGCGAGCTCCGGCCCGGTTATTAATTCGATCACGGCTACCCCTGCAAATCTGACATTGCCGGAGAGCGCCACCCAGTTCTCGGCAGCGACCAGCGGCACGGCGGATCAAACTTTGCGATATTGGTGGGTCCTGAAGAATGGGCCTGCCGGCGCCAAACCGGTCTTCGATCATCAAGGTTCGTCGAATACCACCGTCAGCAATCTCGTTCTTCCCGGTTCTTACACCTTCACCTTGCGCGCCTTCGACGATATCCATACTGCGACGCGGGACAAGACGGTCACGGTCAGCGCGACGCCCGGCGCCCCCGTTATCACCAGCGCCGCAACCTCAACCGTCATCGTCGGCGCGGCATTCACATACATCCTTTCGGCCAGCAACAATCCGGACAGCTTCAATGTCGCCAACCTGGCGCCGGGATTGACCTTCGCCAATGGCGTGATCTCCGGCGCCGCGACCATGCCAGGACGTTGGAACATACTGCTCAGCGCCACCAACGCCGGTGGGACGGGGAATGCGAACCTGATGCTGACTGTCAATCTTCCCGCGCCCGTGATCAACAGTCCTCTCGTCGCCGATGGCGTGGTGAACAAGACGTTTAATTATACGATCAGCGCAACCAATTGTCCCGCGACATACAGCGCCGCTGGACTGCCTGCAGGATGGACACTCAACGCTGGAAGCGGCCTCACCTCCGGAACCCCCACCGTCGCGGGCACTACGACCATGACGATCATCGCCACCAACAATAGCGGCGCCGACAGCAAGATGTTGACCATCGTTATCTATCCGAGCAATCCGCCGACGCCCGCAATCACCAGCCCGCTCGCGGCGGAGGGCGCCGTGGGGGCGGCGTTCGACTACGCGATCACCGCGACAAACACGCCCACCCGCTACCTGGCTGTTGGTCTGCCCGCCGGGTTGAACTTCGACGTCGCCAGCCCAAACATCACCGGCGTTCCCCTTGTGGCCGGGACGTTCATTGTAGCAATCGAGGCGGGCAATCGCGGCGGAGTCGGGACGGCGACGCTTATCTTGAATATTAGTCCTGGTCCCAGCGCGCCTCCGGGCCGATGGAAATTGTACTAAAGCAAAATGGCAATGTGGAGACGCCCTACTAATTTCGCAGGCATCAATCGCAAATAATCATTAGGAAAATCATCAAGGGAATAAATCACGGACCTTGAAATCCATAAATGCCATCACGCCACCGGAAAAATACTCTGCCCGATTGTGAATTTGGGCTAAATGTTGGCGAGCCGATGCAAACACCCCAATGATGGAATCCCCCGCCGAACCAAATCTCGATACATTTTTCATTGCCATCCCGCTCCGATAAATGGATAGAACCCAAATGCGGCGCAAGGTCCTGGACTCCCTTCGGAACCTCAAGGGAAAAACGTTTCGTGGCGCCGTCATATATTTGCAGCGCTGTTGGATTTTTTGCGGACGCCGGAACCCCTTTGCTGCAGATTTCCATGCTCCATTTCTGAAGTTCCGCTAAAGGAATCTTCGATGAAATGTATGCGCGATTGGTCCAATCGGAGGTTCGAGAGCACATGCGGAATCCTCCAAAATAAAAGCCCATTGCTGCCGCGACAAGAATCATTATCATTCCTGCGCGCCAACGCGCATATTCCATCTTGCTGCCAAACAAGAGTTTTATGCAAAGAACAACCACCGACAATGGCAATAGCATCCATAGCGCGATATGCAGCAATATGCTTATATGAATGAGCGCCCAACCCCAATGCATGCCAAAACAAAATACGAATAATTGAACAAAACCAAACACACCCAAAATGCACAGAGCAAAGGTGATATCCAAGGGCAGGCGCATTTTAGGCTGAGACATGGCAGTCTTTCATTTCAACTGCTTGGCGCATCGGCGCCGCGCGCGGAGAGCAGGAAGAGCAAGGCTTCGCGCCTGCCTGGCCGCAGGGCGGCTTCGTCCAAACATTCCATCAACCACTCACTCGGGAATTCGCGCAGTGTCTGCCAGGGAGCGCGACGCAGCGCCTCGATGGTGTATTTGCGCAAGGCTTCCGGCGCGCGCAGGATTTCGGGCAAGTCGCTTTCAGCGGGATGCTTGAGGATGCCCGGCACGATGGGGACGGTGATGGTCCGTCCCGTGGGAAGCAAACACACAGCCTTTCCGGTGCTGTGGGCATAAATAAAAGGTCTATACATGACCTGTTTTCCTGCATTTCTTCGCTTCATCTGCACGATGATTTATTATGTCAAAATCCCGAGGAAAACTCCATGAAAAACGGCGCTGCCCCCAGCTGTTTTCTCTGAATTCCGGCGCGCGTCAAACCTCCGCGCCTTGCTTTGCCACCGGCAGATAAAGGGTGAACGTCGCGCCTTCGCCGGGTTGGGAGTCGAGGGCGATGGAGCCGCCGATTTCTTCGACGATTTTTTTCGTCGCGGCCAGGCCGATGCCCGTGCCGTTGCGGCCTTTCGTGCTGAAGAAGAGCTGGAAGATCTTTTGCTGGATTTCCAGCGGAATGCCGGGGCCGTTGTCCGCGACGCTCAGCATCAGCTGGGAAGGTGAGATCGGGTCCTGCCGCAGCGCGACGCGCACGTTGCCGCCGCCTTTGGACTCCACCGCGTCGAAGGCGTTGGTCACCAGGTTCAGGACAGCGTTATACAGCGCGTCGTTGTCGGCCATCACGGGCGGGATTTCTCCATCTGATAAATCATAAGCTAACGAGCCACTGACATAAAGAAGCGAGCTGTTTAGTATCTGTTAGATTAGCTGCATTGTCTAGCGCGCCTGCTTCCAATTGGCCCCAAAGCTCATCGGCCATTTTCTTTGCTATCGCTGCTCCTACATAAAATACGCACGGTGACAGCTGATTACCCGCAAAAGCGGCTTTGATTCGGCTCAATGCGGTTCGCGCAGTTTTCCAATGTTCATCCGCGCCCGCTGGATCAATGCCTCCTTTGAGTTCCGCGAATGCCAGATACAAGTCTGGATTATTGCAGGCGACGTCAAGTCTCTCAAAACCACAATTCAGCAAACAAAGATCAATATTATTCCTCACCAGTGATACTCTGAGATTGCATATCAGCGTTCGGTTGCCTTTAGCTCCTTTCCAGCATAACCCGCGCGCATTATATTCGATATCAAAATCATCTGCATCGGAAGTTTTAAGCCATGCGCCGCTGGCGGAATGCAGCCAATAATATCCTGTTCCGGACAGGGCGTGAGTGGAAATGACGGCTCGGATCAGCTTCCTTTGAGCCATGATGCCGCCTGCATTTCGCAGAGATCCTCCCAGGGTATCGCCTCTCGTCAATAGGAAACGAAAAACAAGCTCTTCAACAAAATTTGAGCCTGCAGGATCAAGAAAATTATCCATCAGGCCTTGAATAGCATTACGTTTGTCTTTTTCTTGCATGTGCCCGGCAGCCTTGTCCGAAACCCCTGCGGCTGTCAATAAAGCAGGTTGTTAATCTTGAGCAAATCAGAAGGCCGCTTGGCTTGCGTCGCCAGTGCCTGGAGTACTCTGGCTTGCTCGACATAAGGCGTAGCTCTGCGGTTGCGTTCAAGGGCAAGCGCAACGAATCCGGCGCGGATTTCCTCATAAGCGGTCACCAAGTCATCCGCTCGCTTGAGATGATTCATGTATGGCTTTTTTGCGGGCATCATGCGTTCCTCCAGACATAAACACATTTGCGCAATGCCTCGCGCCCATGCTTTCCCATTTGCTGGCTGCTATTGCCTTTGCCTTTAGGCAAGACTAGAATTCGCTCCAGATGGAATCCTAACGCTTGCGCAATGCTTGAAAGAATCATGTCCACCGAAATGCTGGCGCCCGCATACCGGACATTGTCGTTTACCATAATGAAAATTCCGCTTTTCTTAAGAACGCGAGCGCATTCTTGAATCACGCAAGCCATTTCGCAAAAATAGCCGCGAATCATTCGCGGGATGCCGTTGTTGTTTAGTCCCCCTTGTTCTTTTTGTTCCTGTAAATAACACAAAATAGCCTTCAGCAATTCTTGCCGCTCCACGGCCTGCAAAGCTGCTTCCCATTTAGCATTGATCGCTCGTAAATCCTTTGCGCGATTTTCAACCGTACAACTGAGCATTTGCTGCCTCAGGCGCGCAAGCGCCTCTTCGCCTGTTCCCAGCATGGCCAGCTCCAACGCATAGGTTCGAGTGTAGTCATAGCGATTGCAGTACGGAGGCGATGTGACAATGACATCATAATTGGATCCGGGCAATGAAGGCAGAATTTCCAGGCAAGAACCGCCTAATACCTGGACCTTCCCATTTTCAGAAGTGTCTTGCTTTTGATCGAAAAGGTTGTCGCCCCCTTTAATGTCCGCAATGATTTCCTCAAGCTTTGCTTCAATCGCATGATCGAAACGAAGGATATTTCCTTTATTGAATGGCTTGGCGCCCTGTCGCCGTTCCGAACGATAATCCCATCTTAGATACTGGCCGTCCTTGCGAGTATAGCTAACAGATTCAAGAATGCAAAGCAAGGCAAATAAGAGTACCTGCCGCACGTGTTCGCTTTCCCGCTGAATTCCCGCGAGAAATAACTCAATGGATTGAGCGGTTTCCTGCGGATAGGCGCCTTGCGTGATGCGGAGAGCGGAAAAGGAACAATGATCAGGCTGATTATTCCATGGCTTTGTTTTCGCCCATCGGATCAAGGCGCAAATATCCCGCTCATTAAAGCCATTTTGAAGGCATAAGCGGGTGGAAATGATCCTCTGTCCGATAGGTAGCAATTCAATCCCATCCGCTTCCAAACCCATGACGCTGGCGGCAAATAATGCGGCGCCGCTGCCCGCGAATGGATCCAGAAGGCGGCCCGAATGGATTCCTTGGCTTTCAAGCAGGTACTCGACGAGTGTGGGCGAGAAAGCTTCTTTAAATTTATACCACCGGTAAGCAGGAAGCGCCTTGCTATCTTGATAGCTTACAAGAGCGCGCGTCAGCGCCATATCCCTCTGAAAAAAGGATTGGAAATGCCGATGCAAGCGCGCATCAAGCGCCTTAATGGTCTCCAGCCATTCGTCCGTTTTCATGATCCTGTTTCCTGCCGGGCTATCGGCAAATAGA
>JAPLSP010000185.1 GCA_026398575.1 Candidatus Sumerlaeota bacterium
CGCTCCCAGTGGCGCTCCCAGTGGCGCTCCCAGTCAAAAAAACTTTTCTCCTTGTATTCGCGTTGAAAGTCAGACTAAATCCATCCGTTTTCATCACTCATCAAGGAGACATCTCATGATGCGCAATCAGTTGAAATCCTGGACTTCAACTACGATGCTGGCTATGGCGACGGCCCTGGCATTTGCGATGATGGCCTGCGGCGGCGGTTCCGAGCCTGCCAAGGAAGGCGCCAGCCCTGCGCCCAAAAAAGAAGGCGCCGCAACCGCCGGCGGGCAGAAGGAAAAAATCAAGATCGGCTTTATTGTCAAGCAACCGGAAGAGCCCTGGTTCCAGTTGGAATGGAAATTCGCCCAACAGGCCGCCGACCAATATGGATTCGAACTGCTGAAGCTGCCCGCGAAGGACGGCCAGGAAGTCATGAACGCGATTGACAACCTGGCGACCAAAGGCGCCAAGGGCTTCGTGATCTGCACGCCGGACGTGCGCCTTGGGCCGGCCATTGTCGCCAAAGCCAAAGAAAAGAATCTGAAGTTCATGACCGTGGACGACCAGTTCGTGGACGCCAACGGCAAGTTCATGACCGACGTGTATCACCTGGGCATCTCGGCGCGCAAGATCGGTGAAAACGTTGGGAATATTCTCTCTTATGAGATGAAGCAGCGCGCCTGGAAACCGGAGGAAACGGGCGCCTGTATCGTGACCCATGAGGAATTGGACACTGCCAAGGACCGCACGGACGGCGCGATTGCCACGCTTCAATCCAGCGGCTTCCCGAAAGATAAAATCTTCAAGGCGCCGCAGAAAACCCCGGACGTGCCCGGCGCAATGGCGGCCACGGATATCCTTCTGACGCAGCATCCGGACATCAAACGCTGGCTGGTGGCGGGCATGAACGACAGCGCCGTGATGGGGGCAGTGCGCGCCCTGGAGACCAAGGGATTCAACGCCGATACGATCATCGGCATCGGCATCAACGGGACGGATTGCCTCAACGAGTTCGAAAAAGAAAAGCCAACCGGCGTTTGGGGTTCAATGCTCTTGCAGCCCAGGCGCCATGGCTTTGATACAGCGGTAATGGTCTATAAGTGGGTGGCCGAAGGCAAAGTACCCCCCATGGACACGCGCACCATCGGCATCCTGATCGGACGCGACAACTTCAAGCAAGTACTGAAAGACGAAGGCATCCGGGAAAAATAAGAAGTGCCCCTTCAGCCCGCTCTAGTCTGTGTCCGTCCGTGTAGGTCCGTGCCAGTCCGTGCCAGTCCGTGCCAGTCCGTGTCCCGCGAAAATCCCGGCCTCATTGCTTCGGAAATTTTTCGCTCAGATAAGCTTTCACATCCGGCGGGACAAACGAGGTCAGATCGCCGCCGTGCGACATCAGCTCGCGCGTTGCGGTGGAGCTGAGGAACGAATTTTCAAGATCGGGCGCCAGATATATCGTCTCGATTTCCGGATCCAGTTGCTTGTTGATCAAAGCCATTTGCAGCTCGAATTCAAAATCCGAAACGGCGCGCAGACCGCGAACAATGACCTTTGCGCCGATTTTCCTTGCGAACTCCACCGTCAATCCCTGAAAGGACGCCACCTCGACGGTTGGCAGGTCGCGCGTAATGCGCCGCAGCAGTTCGACGCGCTCCTCGACCGTCAGCATCGGTTTCTTGGAGTCATTGATGGCCACGGCGACAATCACTTTCGGAAACAACCGCGCCGCGCGGTGGATCAGATTCAGATGCCCGTTGGTGGGCATGTCGAAAGTGCCGGGATAAAGAGCGATGCGGGCAAGCATGCGGCGGGAGGCCTTTCCCTTGCAAAAGATGGATGAGTCATGGTAGCCAAATCCATCGCGCCGGAACAAGCGAAGATATGGGCGGCGCCCAGCGGAGGGCGCACTCCAGAATTCCGGTCCTGTATTCGCTGAAATTCGCCGCCACCACCGGGCCTTGTGCCGGTGGAGCGGTGATTTTACGCTAGAAGTGACCGCTTTTCTCTCTTCGCCACCACTGGGCCTTGTGCCAGTGGAGCGATGATTGAAGGCTAAAATCACAGCCTGCAAAGATAATCATCGCTCCACCGGCACAAGGCCCGGTGGTGGCGGCAGGCATCGGAATTCTGGATTGCACCCCCAGCGGAACATGCAAATGGAAAAGCAGGAATCAACAACGATGATCCGTAATGCAGGACGGTGGCTCAAGCGCGCCAGCCTGCGCGCATTGCGAGCATGCGCTACGGATAAAGCGCGCTACAATACCCTCCTGAATCAACACGAGATTTGGCATGAGCGAACACGGCTGGATTCCTCGCCGCGATGGATTCAGGTGGGAACGAATTGGACTTGCAATCTGAGATGCTGCTTTTGCCGGCGGCAGAATCCATCCACTGATCTCGCAGGCGCCGCAAGTCCCCGCAATGCGCAGACGAATACGCAAACGGGCACGAGCGCTGGAGATCCGGAGAACTCTCGCGTCATCCCACGGCCCGTCATGGAGCGGCTGCTCGAGATACTACCCTTCGCAGAAGTCTTCTCCCTGACGCCGCTGGGCGAGCCGCTCATGTATCCGGATCTCGAATGGTTCCTGGAGCGCTATCAGGCCGTCCGCGCGCGCAATCTGCAAATGACGACCAACGGCGTTTTGATAAACGAGCAGTGGGCGCGCCGCCTTGTGGAAGCCGGAACGCGCCGCCTGTTTGTTTCGATGGAATCGGCCGATCCCAATCTCTATTCGCAAATGCGCGTCGGCGCGCGACTGGAGCAGGTCAGCCGCGGCTTGGATCTCATGAATGAGTGGAAAGACCGGCTGGGCGCGCAGTCTCCCGAGATCATCATGGCGGCCACCTTCCTGCGGCGCAATATCGAAGGGCTGCCGGAGTTGGTCCGCTATGCGCGCGATCATCGCATGGCGCGCGTCTCGGTCCAATTGATGGAGGCCGAAGTTCCCGGCCTCGAACCTGAGACGCTCGAACACCATTTGCCGGTCACTATGCGCGCATTGAAAGAAGCGCGGCGGCTGGCCGCAGAACTCGGGGTAACGCTGGAAATCCATGAGGCGTTGCAGCGGCTGCTTGCGGCACATCGCGAGACGCCGGAAGTCGCGGCATGGCTCGATGAAGCGGCGCAGACAAAAGACGCCGCCGGCCATGCCGATCGCGCGCGAACCGCAGCGGAGGCGTGGCGTCCCAGGAGCGTGATCGAACGCTGCATTCAGCCATGGGCTTCGCTAATGGTGGATACGGACGGCGATTGCCGCCCCTGTTGTTGGGCGGGCATCAGCATTGGAAATCTGGCCGTCCAGCCCTTCGACGCCGTCTGGAACAGCCGCGCGGCCCAGTCGCTGCGCCGCGCCTTCCTCGCCGACATCATCCCCGCCGGCTGCCGCGATAAACACTGCCGCATTGAACTGGAGGAAACAGGAAGCCATGGACAAGAAAAAAAGCAATGATCTGGTTGTCTTCAGTATTCTAAAGGACAGTCAATGCGAGGAATGTGGCGAGGAGTTAGAGCGCGGCCGATTCCTCTTCAAGGAGAAAGACAAGGGGCTATGCATGGCGTGCGCCGAGATGGACCACCTGGCTTTTCTCCCGAGAGGCGATGCCGCGCTGACCCGGCGCGCGTCGAAATATTCAAAATTACGCGCAGTCGTTGTGCGCTGGAGCCGCTCGCGCAACCGTTATGAGCGACAGGGCGTCTTGGTGGAGGTAGAGGCGCTGGATCAGGCTGAGAAAGAATGCGAAGCGGACTCCGATATCCGCGCCCTGCGGCGCGAACTGAATCGCGAGCGCCTGGAAGAACTGGACCAGCGCTATATCGCGGAATTTGCCGCCGCCGTGCGCGGGCGCTATCCGGCTTGTCCGCTGGGCGCCGAACAAAATATCGCTATCCATGCCTGCCGTAAATACAGCGGCCGTGTGGGTCGCAGCGCGACTGCCAAGCGTTTCGACAGCGAAGCCCTTGACCTGGCTGTCCGCGCGCATATCCGCCATCACCATACCAACTATGATGACCTCTTGATGGACGGCCACGATCGCCGCGATGCGCGCGCCAGCATCGAAGATGAAGCAAACGAGATAGTCAACGCATGGCTTGAGAAGAGGCCATGAGGTCAAGACGTCAGGACATCATCATGCGCCAAAGGACAAGCAGGCAGAATCATTGAGGGCAGAATCATAATGATTCTGCCCTCAATGATTCTGTCTGAATTTAAGCGCAGCGCGCGCGCCGCTTCGCAGGCTGCCAGCGCGCCGGGGAAATTGCCCGCGTCAATCAGCGCCGCCGAGAGATTCAACATGGCGCGATAATGATCCGGCCGCTGTTTCAGGCAGCGGAGAAAAACCTGCGCGGCGTCTTGCGGACGGTGGCTGACGAGGAGCATCTCGCCATAGCCGGCCAGGAGTTCTGCGTTTTCGCCAAAGCGCTCGAGCGCCGCCGCATATACCGCAGCCGCCTTGTCTAACTCTCCCGCGCGCGTCAGCATCAAGCCATACTGCAAAGCGTATCGGTCGCTATCGGGTTGCAGCGCGACCGCTTGTCCGAATGCCTCGATCGCCTGCGCAACGTTCCCGCATTCGAACGCCGCCTGTCCCCATTCCTCGAAGGCATGAGCGTCTGAGGCCAGGCGTTGCGCCTTGGTTTGCGACAGCTGCAGATAGCGCAGATTTTTTTCGCGGGCGGATTCGGTGGACTTCACGTTTTTGTAGTGATGGATAATGACGCCCGAATCCGCCACGCGCAATCCCGCGCGCACGATCGAGGGCTCGATCAATTCATGAATCTCGCCCTCGAAGCGGATGCGAGAATCCTTGAGGAAAAGACGGACCAGTTCGACATCGAAATATCCCGTCATGCCGGCGGGCAAAGACGCGCCGCCTGCCGGGCGCCATCCGAAGACGCTCGAGTTGTTGGTATAGGTGCGCGGCGTCAGACGATAGGCGTAGGCAGCGCCGGAGGCAATCAGCTCGCGAAGCCGGCTGAGATCGTCCTCCGTGATCAGTTCATCGGCGTCCAGCGCCAGTATCCACGGCCCCTTCGCCGCCTGGATGGCGGCATTGCGCGCGGCGGCGAAGTCATTGCGCCAGGGAAGGCGCAGCACGCGTGCGCCGCAGCGCTCGGCGATTTCGTCCGTGCCGTCTTGAGAGCCGGTGTCGGCGACGACGATTTCGTCCACAAACGGCGCATGATGGCTCAGGCACGGCTCGATCCACGGCGCCTCATCGCGCACGATCATGCACAGAGATAACTTCGGGGAAGAAACAGGCATAGGGCAGGCCAGACTTTGGATCGGATGATGGAGCTTATTCTTTCGAGGATTTTTCGGCGTAAATAAATCGCTGGCAATGCGGACAGCGGATGGGCGCTTCCCCTTTGCGGACGGCCATCAGCAGATTCGGCATCAGCTGCGTGAAACATCCGCCGCAGGATTCGCCTTTGACCGCAGCCGTGACCTTGCCCGGATATTTTTGGAAAATGTGCTCATACTCCTTGAGAAGCGCCGGTTCCACTCGCGCCACGAAGCGTTCGTGATCGCGCAGATTGAGCGCGAGGGCTTCTTTCTTGATGCGAGCCAGTTCTTCGATTCGGGCGCGTTCGATGGTCACTTCGCCCTGCGTCGCATCCACGCGCTGCCGGGCCTTGGGAATGGCGGTGGCCAGTTCGTCGGCGCGCATCATGAGCGCCAATTCGCGATCTTCCAGCGGCGCAATGCGGGCGCGCATGCCGGCGACCTCATGCTGCAGCGCTTCGAGCTGTTTCTGGCTGGAGATCGTCATCTCCTGTTCTTCGTAGCGCTTGCTCTTTTCCTCCAAGTCGCGAATTTCATGTTCGAGTTTGCGCTGTTCGAGCGCGCCGGATTTCTTTTCTTCCTCGAGCGCCTCGAAGGCTTTGCGGGCGGCGGCCAGCTTTTGGTCCTGCGCCGCGAGCTGCGAGGGATACGACGCCAGCTGCTTCTCCAACATCAGCCGCTCGGCGTCTATCTGCTGGAGTTCTTCGAAGATGGAAATGAATTCAAGCATGAGGCTCCCCAGCTCTATAATTCGTCCCGTTCTAAGAGACTACTTTGCAGAATGCTTCACGTCTTGCATCGGAGCTTTTTCGCGCTCCAAGGTGAAGACTACCGCTTGGTTATGCCGGAGTTCGGGAGCGGCGCGCAAGTGTTTTGCGAAGAAAGGGACCACGGGCTGTTCGGTGGCGAAGTGTCCGGCGGCGATGACGGCGATTCCGCGCGCCTCGGCTTCGCGCGCCGGATGATGGCTGATTTCGCCCGTGATGAGGGCGTCGGCCTGCCCGCGCCAGTTCTCGACGGCCATGCGCCCCGCGCCGGTAAAGACAGCGACGCGCCTCAGCGGACGGCGCGGTTCGCCGATAATCGCCATAGGCCCGCCCCCTGGCAGCGCACGCTTGAGAGTTCGCGCTAGCGCCCCCAGCGTCGTCCGCCGCGGCAGATCACCCGCCAATCCGGCGCCAAAAGGAATGACCGATTGCGGATTGCAGATTGCGGATTGCTTCTCCTGCTCCGCGCCTCCTGAGTCCTGACCCCCGACCCCAGGCCCCTGCCCCCAGGCCCTTTGCGCGGTTAGCCTGAATCGGCCTCCAGGCGCCATTCCACGGCCTGCTCCAGCCGTCCGACGCGCCCCGCAAAAGGACGCGCGCCTTTCAGAGGGCGATACGTTCCGATTCCTGCGCAGCGATACGAGCAATGATCGTAAGCGCCAATCACTCCGCCGCCGCCGCGCGCAATAGCTTCGATGATCGCCGCCTCGTATCCTTGCGGAACATAGACCACGAATTTATAGGCGGCCGGCTGCGGCTCGAGATCGAAGAGCGGCGTGAGCCGGCGCAGTCCAATGAGTTCGGCCAACGCGGCGTTCGTTCCGGCGGGCGAGACATCGAGGTTGGTGTGCGCGGCAATCAGCGCCACGCCTCCCGCAATCAAATCCGAAATCATCGCGCCCTGAGGCGATTCGCGCGAAAGCGTTTTCAGAGGCTGAAAGATCAGCGGATGATGAACGACGAGCGCATCGGCGCGTCGCGAGAGGGTTTGCCGGACGATGGCAAGCGTCACCTCCAGCGCCACGGCGATCCGCCGCGCGGGCGCTTTCGGATCGCCCAATTGCAGCCCGACATTATCCCACGATTCCGCCAGCCGAAACGGCGCCAACCGGTCAATCACTTGCATCAGGCCGTCAATGATTAGCATGTTGGATTTACGATTTACGAATGACGATTTATGATTGAAGAAATCTATAGATTAAAAACTTGGAAATTCATTTTCAGATTGTGAGCACTGAAAGCCAACTATCGCCATTGCCAAAAGAAACAGTCTCGAATCGTCAATCGTCAATCTAAAATCGTAAATGAAAAAGTGGGCCCACCTGGACTCGAACCAGGGACCAACCGGTTATGAGCCGGTGGCTCTAACCAACTGAGCTATGGGCCCGTTTCTGCGCGCGGCCAATTGGCGCAAGACAAATGCAATTGCGAGCCATTGGCGCAAGCAACTGCAGAAAGATTAGATGGAAGAACGGGCTGGTTCAAGAGTTTGTTTTGGATGATGATTTCGCCGGTCTCTTGTGGAGCGCCTCGGCTTTGTGCGAAGAGCAGGTGATTTCAACGCCGTTGCAGTCGCCGCAGGTCTCGATCTGATGATCCTTGGCGAACGCGTCCCAATGCCGCCGCTGATCGGGCGTCAGGATTCCACTGCCCATGCACAAGGGACAAACGTTGTCGAGCGCCGCCAGGACCGCCGCGCGGATAAATTCCGAGCGGTTCGGGATGCGCGCCATGGCCTCGGCCAGCGAATCCTCGGCTTTGAAGGTGATGATTTCGTGCTTGCGTTTGTTGGGCATGATAGTAATCTCGCTTTTTTCGCGCGCCTCTGCTCACTCGCTCGCGTTTCCTCGCGATGGTTCCCTTTGGTTTTTGAGATTGTCCCATTCGCTCTGGCGCCAAGTCAAACCTTGTCCTTGTGGTCCTTGCGGTCCTTGGGGTCCCTGCGGTCCTTGTTGTCCTTTGCCCCTTCGCTTGATTGGCCGAAAAACGTGGATTTGCGAAATGCAGGCAGGATATATTTCGCCTTTAGCAAATAGCTGTGATCAACCCATTGACTGATATTTTTGTTTTTGCATGAGGAAGGATAAGCTTCGTATGCCTGCTCAAACTTTCGCTCAAAAAATCCTCGCCCGAAAGGCGGGGCTCGATTCGGCGCCCGTGGGGCAGATCGTTTCGGTCACGCCCGACTATATCCTCTCGCATGACAACACCGCCGCCATCATCGAAACGTTCCGCAAAATGGGCGTCGAAAAGGTGTTCGATCGCCGCGCGCTGCTGGTTATCCTCGACCACGTAGTTCCCGCCGCGAGCCAGGTTCATGCCGAGAATCACCAGAAAATCCGCGCTTTTGTCGAGCAGCAGGGCATTCCCAATTTCTTTGACTGCGGCGTCGGCGTTTGCCATACCGTCCTCTACGAAAATGGATTTGCCTTCCCAGGCGCGCTCCTGCTCGGTTCGGATTCCCACACCTCGACGGCGGGCGCGTTTGGCGCCTTCGCGCCGGGCATCGGGCGCACGGAAACAGCGGCGGTCTGGGCAACGGGCAAGATCTGGCTTCGCGTGCCCGAAAGCATGAGAATCACGGCGAACGGCGTCCTGCCGGTCGGGGTTTATTCGAAGGACCTGATGCTCGAAATCCTGCGCCTGATCCGCGCGGACGGCGCCGATTACCGCTGCGTGGAGTACGCCGGCGCGGCCATTGACGCCATGGGGATTGAGGAACGCGTCACGCTGACGAACATGGCGGCGGAGATCGGCGCGAAGGCGGGCGTATGCTTTGCGGACGATCTGACGCGCGAATACCTTGAAGCGCACGGCGCGCCGCCGGGATCGTATTCGGAAGTGGTCTCGGATCCCAATGCCGAATACATCGAGCGGATCGAAATTGACGCCTCGCGCCTCGCGCCCAAGCTGGCCTGCCCGCATCAAACCGACAATGTCTGCGACGTGCTGGAGCGGTCCGGGCGCAAGGTGAATCAGGTCTTCATCGGGGCGTGCACCAACGGCAAACTCTACGACCTCGAAGTGGCGGCGCGAATCATGAAGGGGCGCAAGGTTGCGCGCGGCGTGCGCATGATCGTTACCCCCGCTTCGCGCGCGATCATGACGGAGGCGCTGGAAAAAGGATTCGTGCAGACGCTCTTCGAAGCCGGCGCGATGATTGGCGTGCCGGGATGCGGTCCCTGCCTGGGCGCGCATGGCGGCGTGCTGGCGCCGGGCGAAGTTTGCGTGGCGACGACGAACCGCAACTTCTGCGGCCGCATGGGCTGCCGCGACGCGGAGATATACCTGGCCAGCCCCGCCACGGCTGCGGCGACGGCAATCAAGGGAACGATCACCGATCCGCGGGAGTTTGAGTGTTAGCTGGCGCTTCATATTTTTTTACGATTCTCGCGAACTTCTCGCCCGTCAGGCGCGTCTAATCAGCAATGCGCTTGCCCCGCATATCTATGTTGTATTGCCTTTTGAGTTATTGATCGCAGAATAGAAATTTCTGCGCCGTATAGTTATTTAAGGGGGAAAGATATGGGCTTAAAATCTCTTTATGCGTTAATGATCGTATCGCTGCTGTGCGCGAGAGCGATTGCTGATGATGAGGCGTCGAACAGGCCCGTCGTCCGCTCGTTCACCTACGGCAGCGTATATGCCAAAAGCATCCCGGACGAAAACTACGGGCAAAAAGGCAAAACCACCCTCTATTCCGTCGGACGAGCGAGCGATACGCTGATATGCAGCTATGATTGGTTTGCGAATGAGATATATATCGGAGGCGCCGGCGAAAGCACGGTCGTGCGCTTTGGCCCGTGGCAGCGAGGCGACAAACCTCAAGACGACCATCTCGCCATCGGCATCTATCGCGACGGCAAAACCATTAAAGAATATTCAACCAAGCAAATCGAAGCGCTGGGAGCGGGCGTTTCCGAAAGCGTTTCGCATTACCAAGTCTTCGGCAAACGACTTGGCTTCCGATGGCTGAATGGCAATGACTATGTGTTTGAGGTTGAGGGCAGCAGTGGAAAGGTTTTCACCTTCGACACCAATACCGGCGCGGTAATTGAGAAGAAGGCGCAAAGCCCTGTCTCAAGCGATGGCCCCGTGCCCGCTAAGACGTCCACCAGCCCAGTCTTCGCGAGTCTGCCCCCGTACAGCCGCTTCCCGCCACAGGCTTCTCCGCATGCCAGTCAGGTTAGCGATAAGGTTAAGGCTCAAGCAGTACAAGCATTAGCAGACAGAATTAAACTTTACGGATCTAGGGTAGATCAAATAGTCGCAATCGATGTTTCCGAACGCGCAGAGACTTTCTGCAAGCCGTACCAGTTCTTTTCTGTCGGCATTCCTGTGCCTGAAAAGAGGCCGATGACTCCTGACGTTCTCTACTTCAGGATGGCTTCTTCAGCAGAGGCTTTCCCTGTCAATAGCGCCAAGGAAATCGCTGCGCTTCTATCAGCGCTCAAGAGAGAAGTTTCCAATGACGAGGCAGTTCTAAATATAGTTCATGTCTTTGCTGATATCCTCATCGCAGATATCAGAACCAGTATGCCTAAAAGAAAGAGCGTCATCAATCAATATCAAGATCAGAAGCCGGAGGATTGGACTCTCGCAATTCTTAGTACTGATTCCGGTTGGAATGTCTCTGTAACAATGGTTACTGATATGAACATCGAATACTGCAAGCGATACAAACTCGCAATTTCCAAAGATGGGCAAATAACTGTAGTAGACGAGAAAGTTGTATACACTTATACAATGTATAAGTAGCGCATCATTAAACAATAAGCATTCTCTGGACCTGAGGTGAACACTATGCGGCTTGTTACAATCACGTTTGCATTCACGCTGTCGGTTATGCTCAGCGCCGGCTTCGCATCGGCGAAAGCCGCTGGGAATGGCCCTTATGCGGCGGCCATTGATGGATATAGCCCATTCTATGCTCGCTGCATCCCGGAGGCCACCACCGGCAGCAAAGGCGTCACGCAGATAAAGCGCGTGCGAAAGGAAGGAGATGAGCTGATCGCCACCTTCGACTGGTACAACCGATCCGGGATCATCATGAGATGGTCGCCGATAGCAGGCAAGGTGGCGGTGATGCGCCCGCGGCAGGAGCAGGGATTGCCGCCTGAGAAGCAGATCGAATTCAGCTTTTATATCGGGGATCGCTTCCTGCGCTCTTATACGACGACGGACCTTGTCAAACTGGGCGCTGCGATGGAACTTGATTTGACGCCATCGAAACGGAGTCTCGGCGTCTCGTCAAGATGCGCCGCCTATCGCGTTGAAGGCTGCACGCAGGTCTGGAACACCAATGACTACTACTTCAGCGTAAGGCTGGATGAATCGCGGACGCTTGCGTTTGATATTTTGACCGGTGGATTGTGCCGCATCGAGAATGACGGAAGCAAGGAGCGCATGGTCCCTATGGGGAATGCGGCAGCGGAAGCGCCGGGTAGCGCAGCGGACCAAGCGATGAGCAATGCAGCGGCGGCGGCGAAGCGATACTATACCGACGCCGAAGCGCAAGCTTTTCAAAAGAAACTGGCGGAAGTCAAATGCCCGACGACGATCACATCGGCCTGCGCCCAACTGGGAATTGAGTTGTCGCGGTTGGGGGTTGATGCTGCAAAGCCTGTCCAGAACCAACTCGGCGGCCCTGGATCGGCGGTGACGATGTATCACGTCTCGCAATTGAGCGACTCCTTTTCGATTGCGTTTCTGCATAACATTCATGACAACACGCCCGACGAATACCGCATATACTCGGTGGATATCTGGAATTTCAAAGAAAGGACTTCCGATGGAAAAAATCATCCAGACTCGCACACGCTCAGGAAGAGCCGCTAACGCCATCCGAAAATGCGCTGGCGTCCTATCGCCCTCCTTCCTCCTATCCCTCTCATTCCTCCTATTACTCCCATGCCTCCCATCGCCTGCCACAGCCGCCGAAGAAGATGCCATGTGGGAGCGCTCAGCCACCAAGCCCGTTCCCGACGGCGCCAAGATCACGCTCGAAACCGACCGGCAGGAATATTTCCTCGGCGAAAACATCCTCGTGCATTTCATTCTTACAAACACCGGCGCGCAGCCATTCGAGGCCGAATTCGGCGGCGACTATCGCGGATCGAGCCGCCACCTGCGCTTCAAAGTCACGGCGACCGACGAAGCCGGAAATCTCGCGGAAGACCCGGACCCGAATCCGATGTGCTTCGGCGGCATGGGCGGGCCGCGCACGCTCAAGCCGGGAGAGAAGTTTATTCAATCGCTGCCCTTGATGCGCTATCGCCGGATCATTCAGCCGGGCCGCTATACAATCACGGCGAAGCATGATTTCGGCTGGAAGGAAGAAGGCGAACGCAAACGCCCCATCGGCGTGACAACGATCACGCTGCGCCTGCCCGACGCGTCGCAGACCGAGAGCGTTGTCACGCAGATGGAAAAACTGCCCGAGAATCCGGATTCCGTCTGGGGTCAGAAAACCAAGGAATACGCGGACTTCAGCTGCCTGTGCCAGCCGGTTTATCTGGAGCCGCTGATACGCCGGGCGCGGGCGGGAAACCTGCGCGCGCTCGCGGGCATCGGCAGTATGGCGACGACGCAGGCGACGCAAGCCTTGATCGAGATGGCCAACGCCGCCGACGCGAAACTCGCGCTCGACGCCGCCCTGACATTGAACGGCCGGCTGCCCGATCCCGAATTCAAAAAAGAACTCCCCGGTCGCGGACCATTCCGGTTCGACGCGATGGAGAGTCGCCGGCGGTTGGCGGAAAAATCGTATGATGACAAATTCACGTCGCAGGTCCGCGCGCTGGCGGTGAAATTCCTCGGCCTGACTGAAACGCGCGAGATCGGCTGCGGCGCCTTCATGATCCAGGCCGTCGGAACGCCCGATGAAGCGCCCGCCGTCATCGCCGCGCTCGACCGCGTCCTCGATCCGATGGTCCGCCCGCGGCACGACGCGAATGACAACATCCTCGACTTCCCAGAGCCGCTGCCCGAGCTGATGCGCGCAATGCAATCGCTCCACAAGCGCGGCTTCACGCTCAACTCGGGCGGCCTCTCCGGCAACGCCCAGATCATGCTCTGGTTCGCATGGCTGCAGAACGAGCCGGGGCCGCGTCCGCAGCGATGGTTGGAAATGGCCGAAGCCTTTGGGACGGGAAGCCATTATCCGCTCAATGAAGCCGTCGTGCGTTCGATCCCAAGTCCGATGCCGCTTGAGTGCGCGAAATTCGTCGAAGGCGCCCTGGCCGATCGCGACTACGGCGTCTGCCGCGCCGCATGCGAGGTGGCGGGGAAATCGGGCCGGAAGGAATTCTACAAACCGCTCCTTGAAATCATCGCAACCGAACCGCATGAATGGCTCTTCCGCGCTGCCGCCGACGCCGCGCGTGATATAGCCACCAGCAACACTGCGCGCGAGCTTGCCACTAGCGATACTGCGCCCTCGTACAGCGCCGAATATGACCTGCTCGAAGCCTGCGCCGACCGCCTCGACGACGAACACCTCTACCCCATCGCGCTCGACTATCTCCAAACCATCTTCGAAGGCCTGCCCGGCGGATGGAGCGGCCGCACCGACCTCACCCGCTCCGAACGCCTCGAACTGCGCAAGCAATGGAAAGCTTTCCTCACTGCCCACGCCGCCGACCTCCGCGCCAACAAAAAATTCAAACTCACCGATCCCGCCCTCTCCGGCAGCGTCGCCGCCGCCCTCTTCGGCCACGCGAGATCGTTCCAGTTGCCCGACGGAAAAATCTGGCCGCCGCCTGCTACTCCTGCGCAAAACTGATTCGCCTTCAAAACCTCCTCTCGCCTTAAAATCCGCTTGCAAACGGCTAACCTGCACGCGAAAGATGGGCTCGATTGTTTGGGGCTGTTTCAGAGCATCGCTTTTTAGGCTGGTCATATTCAGCATTCAGCGCTATATAGAATTAAAAATGCAAAACGGTTGACGGCGCATAATCAGATCTTGCGCTCAAAAGGAGGCTAAAGAAATGCCACTACAGCTTACGCAATCTTCTCGATTAGAGGATGTATATAAGACGATCTCTGCCGGTCCGCTTTTACTTATTAAGGAATTTAAGGCATTTTACTCGCCTGAACCAAGCAAGGTTCGTGGATCAGATCGTTTCGAGCGAATGATTATGGATTTAGGAAGGGCCTTCGGCGGCCTGCATTATAAGGCGTTGTTTATGGGGCATAAAGGCGTTGGGAAATCCACGGAGTTGACCGGCATCCTCGAACGCGTCAAGGACCAATATAGTCCTATCCGCTTTGAAGTAGATCAGGAATTCGATCCACTGGCATTTCAACCCTTCGACATTCTTCTGTGGATGATTTCGGAAATGGTTCAGAAAACCGCCAAGCCGATAGCAGAAGGCGGCGCCGGGATCAAACCGTCAGATAGTTTGCTAAGGCATCTATGGGATTGGTTCGCCACTGAGGAAGATACCACAAAGCGCGCCACCCAGTTTGGCGCTGAGGTGTCTGCCGGCATCGGAGTGGATAAAGATTCATGGTGGGCAAAGATTCTTGGATTATTTGCCAGTACAAAGGGCGAGTATAAGTTCGCCTCCGTGCGCGAAGAAAAGAAAACCAAATATCGTCTGAGCCAGCTGTCCAGCCTGATAGATATAGCTAACCGGCTGCTGGATGAATGTAATGCTGCCCTGCACAAAAGCTGCAAAAAAGAATGGATATTAATCGGTGAAAACTTTGACAAGGAAGGCATTCCCCAAAATCAAATCGAAAACTTTTTTATCACCTATGCCAATGTTTTCCGCTCTTTGCGCGCTCACATGATATTTAACGTGCCCATTGCCCTGGGTTATTCGGAAAAAGCCGGCCAGCTCCCCGTCCCGGCCGATCGAAGGATCATTGTTCCTGACGTGCCGGTCTATAAGCGAGAAAACCAGTATCCCCCCGACGAAAAAGGCCGGGCGGCGGCACGGGCAGTGTTGGAGGCTCGCGTTTCGCCTCAGCTATTTGCGCCGGGGCAGATGGAACGCTTGGTGGTCGCTTCGGGCGGAAATCCACGCGATCTTTTTTCTCTTGTCGCAATCTCCTCGGACAAAGCGCTGATTCGAAAGAAAAAAAGTATCGAAAAACCGGAAGCTGACGAAGCCATAAGCGAATTGAGAATCAGCGAATTCAAGCGGCGACTGGGAAGCAGTCCTTACGATCCAGCGGAAATCTCCTATGATAAGAAAGCCGAGCGATTGCTGACGATATACCGCCAAGAGCCTAAATCCGACATCCCTGACGCCGTGCTTTTTTCGCTCCTGCGTTCCCGCGCGATCCAGGAATTTAACGGTGAACGATGGTTCGGCGTGCACCCGATGGTGGTGGATATTCTGGCTGAACAAGGTGAGATACCAAGAACGCAAGGAGAGCCTGTTCCCGGTGGAACCATCTAAGCAAACGGCGGAGGACCCCGGCTCCATCGCGTCCATCATCGCGCATTTGCTGCTTTGGAGCAAGCGCACGGGCGGCGATTGGGCGCGCGTTGAATTTACGGATGGCAATGCGCTCCAAAGATCCATAGCCGGCTTGCAGGCCGAATTGCGGCGCGAGGGAATTCCCTACCATGAGATTACTCTCACCTCTGAATTGCCTCTTGCTCAAGTCCCTTCCTTTTTATCAGAGCAGCTGGCGCTTATTGCGTCGGGGGTGGTTTCCATTATAGGTTTGGAAGTGGTCTTAGCGAATATCTCATCGGAAAGTCGAAGTGATATTTACTCGCTCAACTTCCATCGCGAAACCTTGGCTCGCTTTCCCGTAAGGCAAATCTGGTGGATGCCGCCGCACGTCGCGGAAGTTTTTAGCCGCGACCTGTCTGATTTTAATTCCTGGTTCCTGCTAAAACTTCAGCTGACTGAATGCCTACCTTCCGTGAAAACAGCGCCGGAAGGTTGGAGAGAGTCAATCATCGCTGGCGATCCCATTGCGGCCCGCCGCGAAGCAGCTGCGCTCCGCGATCGCTTTGAGAATGCAATTCGCAATCAAGCGCCATATCTTGAAGCGTTGCATGAATTCATATTTCCAGCCCATGAAATGCTTTTGAAGGCCCAACTAGACGCGGATGCGAAGCATCTCATTAATGATGCGCAGGCAGTAATGTCACTTAATTTGGATAAATCTAGGGTCGCTGTAGCATTGAATGAATTCGCTGTCTATCTCCATGGAAAAGCCCGTTGGAGTGAAGCCGAACGCCTTATGCGTCATACGCTGGAGATGGATAAATCCGCATTAGGTCTTGAAGATCCAAATGTCGCTCGCGACCTTAATAATCTAGCTCAATTGCTCCAGGCCACAAACCGCTTCAAGGAGGCCGAGCCATTGTTTCGCCGCGCGCTGGCGATTATCGAGGCATCCTTGGGGCCGGAACATCCCAAGGTTGCCATCTACCTCAACAACCTAGCTCAATTGCTCAAAGCCACGAATCGCCTTAATGAGGCCGAGCCGCTAATGCGCCGCGCACTGGCGATGGACGAGTCGGCTTTCGGACTAGAGCATCCCGAGGTCGCTCGCGACCTTAACAACCTAGCCCAATTGCTTAAGGCCACGAACCGCCTAGTGATGGCAGATCCGTTGTTGCGCCGAGCTGTGAGTATTTTCGAGAAATGCTCGGGAGAGAACCATCCCGATACTGCAATGGCGCTAAGCAACCTGGCTCTATTACTCCAGGCCACAAACCACATCAAGGAGGCTGAGCCAATAATGCGGCGCGCGCTGGCAATAGATGAGGCGTCCTTCGGGCCAGAACACCTTAGTGTAGCCCGAGATCTCAATAATCTAGCAACCTTGCTCAATGTCACGAATAACTTTATAGAAGCTGAGCCGCTGATGCGCCGCGTCGTGAGCATATTCGAGAAATTCTTGGGCGAGAACCACCCCAGTACTGCCAAGGCACTTAACAACTTAGCTCAGTTGTTCCAGGCCACGAACCGCTTCAAGGAGGCTGAACCATTGATGCGCCACGTGCTGGCCATTGACGAAGCATCTTATGGGGAGGAGCATCCAGATGTCGCTCGTGACCTTCACAATCTGGCTGCATTGCTCCAAGCTACGAACCGCCTAAAGGAGGCCGAGCCGTTGATCCGTCGTGCGCTGGCGATTGACGAGGCGTCCTTCGGGCCGGAGCATCCTGGAGTCGCCACCGACCTCAACAACCTGGCTGCATTGCTCCAAGCCACGAACCGCCTCAAGGAGGCCGAACCGCTGATGCGCCGCGCGCTGGCGATTGACGAGACGTCCTTCGGGTCGGAGCATCCCGATGTCGCCACCGACATCAGCAACCTAGCTCAATTGTTTCAGGCCACGAACCGCCTTAAGGAGGCCGAGCCGCTGATGCGCCGCGCGCTGGCGATTGACGAGGCGTCCTTCGGCCCGAATCATCCCAATGTCGCCATTCGCCTTGGCAACCTGGCCAAGATCGAGTTGGAGAAAGGCAATCACAAGGAAGCGCTTGAGATGCTCGAACGCGCGCTGCGCATTTTCCGCAGTAGCCTCAGTGAGGATCATCCTCACGTTCAGACAACGCTTCGACTAATGGAAATTGCTCGCAAATAATAAGCGCTGGCCAGTGGCGCTGGGCGCGGTTATTTTCCTTGCTCCAAAGCTCTGCATTTTCCGATCTTTGGCGCATCGCATTCCGCTGCTCAAAAAGGCGAAATTCAATGCGATAAGGGCGCGGCGCCAGCTTTTGGAGTAAGGTGGCTCGCCGCATTCTTTTTGGCTATTCAAAATCCCTGGCGCAAAAAAAGATGGCGGCGAGCCACCTTACTCC